>CAZNIP010000058.1:0-19535 GCA_964573115.1 uncultured Desulfohalobiaceae bacterium
ACCCGGTGGAGGAGTCTGCGGATGGAGTGCCGGGTCGTGGGATCAAGGGCTGACAGGGGCTCGTCCATGAGAAGCATCCGAGGCTGGACCACAAGGGAACGGGCCAGGGCCACCCGCTGCTGCTCCCCGCCGGAAAGGGTCGTTGGCCTGCGGTGAAGGAGGTGGGAGATGTCCAGGGACTCGGCCATGGCCTGGACCTTGCCCAGCCTGCCGGCCTTGTCCTTGTCCACCTTTTTCAGGCCGTATTCGATGTTCTCAAACACTGTCAGATGGGGCAGCAGGGCGTAGTCCTGATACACGATGCCCACCCGGCGCCTTTCCGGAGGCTCGGATGTGATCTCCCTGTCCTCCAGGAAGATATCCCCCCGGTCCGGCTGATAGAACCCGACAACGCACTCCAGGAGAATGGTTTTTCCCGCCCCAGTGGGCCCCATCAGGGTCAGGTAGTCCCCCTGGTCCATGTTCAGGGAAACATCATGCAGGAAGAAATCCCCCAGGCGGATGGACAGGTTCTGGATTTCCAGAAAGCTCATAGCTGCACTTCCGTCCTTTCAAAGATGAAGATGGCCAGGAAGGACACCAGTACGAGCACGATCCCGCTGGTCAGGGCCATGCCCATGTTGCCGTAGGAGATGTTCAGATACAGGGCGATGGGCAGGGTTTCGGTCTTCATGTACGAACCCCCGGCCAGGATGAGCACGGTGCCGAAGGTGCCGATGCAGCGGGCGAAGGCGATGACCGTGGCCGCCAGCATACCGCTCCTGGCCATGGGCAGGGAAACCCTGAGAAAGGTTTCGGCCTGCCCGTAGCCCAGGCTTCGGGAGACGAACTCCATGCGGGGATTGATGTAGTCGAAGGTGGACTTCATGATCCGGATGGAATAGGGCAGGGCGGTGAAGAACTGGGCCACCACCACACCCTGCACCGTGAACACGAACTCCAGGCCCACTGCGCTGAGTGCCCTGCCCAGGGGGGTTCGACCAAAGAGCAGCAGCAGGCACAGGCCGAGCACCAGCTCTGGAAAGGCCACGGGCAGGTCCACGATGGTCTTGACCAGAGCCCTACCCTTGAAACGGTAGCGCGAAAGGGCAAAGCCCACCGGCAGGGCAAAGGCCATGACCAGGACTGTGGAAATGAGCCCCGTGCTCAGGGAGAGCTTCAGGGCGAAGATCATCTCCTCGCTCCAGATGTTCTCCATGATGTCGGCCGGGCTGGGGACCATGAACAGTGACCCCACGGCCAGGACCAGGATCAGGGTGATGGCGAAGGCGCTCGACAGCATCACCAGGCGGAAAGGCTGCATCACTGCCACCGCTCGAAGCCGTGCTTTTCCCAGACTCTGAGGCCTTCCTCAGAGCCGATGTACTCGTTGAGCTGCCGTGCCAAGGGCTTGTCCGCTGCTGAAACATGCAGGGCCGTGGGGATGTCCTTGATCATGTTCTGCTCCGCAGGGATTCGAATGATCTCCACCTTGCCCTTGCCCTGCGCCCAGGTGGACACGTCCATCCAGTTGATGGTCGCATCGGCCTGCCCAAGGGCGACGTAGATCAGGAGCTGATTGCAGGTAGGAGCCAGAACCGCGATGTTCTCCTGGACCCGCTCCCACAGGCCCTGCTTCTGGAGGATCTTCTTGGCCACCCTGCCGATGGCCGGGGACTTGGGGTCACCCAGGGAGACCTTGACCCCTGGCTTGGCCAGGTCCTCGAGGCTGCGAACCTGAGCGGAGTTGCCTTTCGGAACCAGGATCACCGGGACGTGCTTGACCAGCTTGATCATGCTGGACTTGTCGATCCAGCCGTTTTTGGCCGCGTCCATGGTGTACCTGGCCGCCCCTGGGATGAAGACATCGCAGGTCTGCCCCATGGAGAGCATGCCGAAGATTTCCCCGGAGCTGCCGTAATGGACCTCGATACTGACGTCGTGCTGTTTCTCGAAGTTCAGGCGCAGCTCTTCCATGGGCTTGATCAGCCCTGCTCCTGAAAAAACGCGCAAGTCCGCGGCCCCGGCAGCAGATCCCAGCAACGACAGCAACAGCACAAAGCACACAAAGACAGACAAAAGGCAGCGCATACGTCCTCCAATGCATTCATGAATGAGGTTTCAATCCACGATGGTTTTGCCACCATCAGTCCAGGCCACAGTCTCCCTGCGGCTTGGGTCCTGGGCCTGACATTTTCTTGATTCTCGAAATCCGCTAGCATGAGTTGCAACCATCGACAATCCAGGCACGCTTTTTCCCTTTTCCGTGACCAGCAGAGTGGAGCAGGCAAACTCTCATGACCAGGAATGACCCTAAGACGCAGCAGAATCCCGGGTTGGACGTCATCCGCAACCTCCCCCGCAACCTTTCAGCCGCGCTCTTTTCCATACCGGATGACCTGAAGTATCTGGACAGCGGCCAGCTGGAGGCTTGGGATTGGTCTTTCAGGGCCTGGAAGGACGCCGCCCGAAAGGCGGACAGCCAGCGGGCCCGGATGCGGATATGGCTGATCTTCCTGCTCCTGCGGCACACCGGGGCCAGGCTGGGGGAGGTCCTGTCCCTGCAGCCCCGGGATTTTGACCTCGACAGGGGGGTGGTGACCTTCGGGGATCACAAGGAGGGTCGACCCCCCAGGCGGGAGGTGCTCCTGACCGATCTCCTGCTGCGGGAGATCAGGGTCCTGCTCCCGACAGTGGAGTTCATGTCCCGGACAGACGAGCTCTTCCGCCTGGACCAGGGCTACCTGCGGCGCATCTTCTACCAGCGCGCCCAGGAAGCCGGCCTGGACAGGTTCAGGGCCTGTCCCACCGTGCTTCGCAACTCCCGGGCGGTGGAGATGCTGCGTAGCGGCGCCCCTCTTCCCCTGGTCCAGAAGACCCTTGGCCTGGAGAGTGGCAAGCAGACCCTTCAGGAGTTCTCCCGGGACGCCCTGACCCGCTTGCAGAGCTACTACGCTCATGCTGAAGCCAGGGACAAGACCAGTGCCCGCAACGCCTTCATCGGATCGGTGAGGCACATGGAACCAGGTCCGGTGATGTGCGAAGTCGTGCTGCAGACCTGCGAGCAGCTGGACATAGCCGCCTGCATCACGACCAACAGCCTGCACCGCCTGGGGATCGCCATTGGGTCGCCAGTGATGGCCACGGTCAAAGCCCCCCTTGTAGACCTGTCCCCTGGCGGGACGCCTCCCGTCTCCAGTGCCCGCAACGCCGTGCCTGGACAGGTCACCTCCATCAGAAGTGAAGCCGCCATCTCCGAGGTGGAGCTGACCCATCCCAGCGGCCTTCAGCTCTGCGCCCTCATGTCCACACACGGTTTGTCCAGGCTGGGCCTTCACAAAGGGGATCCCGCCACGGCCTTTTTCAAGGCCCTGTCCGTGGTTCTCCAGATCGACTGAGCCACCGCTCTTTCAATCCCTGCTATGCCCTTATTGACACATCTGTCTATTCAGGCATAATAGTGAAGCTAGAATGGGCAGGCTGGTGCTCCCTGCATCCTCTCCGAACCCCTTAGCCTGCCCACAGACAAAACCCTGTTTCTCAAGACTTAGCCCGAAAGGGAATGTCTCATTTTGCCCCATTCGCACAACCGGATCGGGTCAATAAGACCCAATGATAATTTATTCTTCAATGTCATTTTTGACATAAAAGGTTGGCACGGCGAACCATGTCGTTCACGGCACTTGAATTGCTTTCTCCCTTTACTTTGAGCTGAATTTGGCCCGCAGGGCTCGATGTCGCCTCGGATGGCATCAATCAGCTGATCGTCGAGGGTGGATGGTTGAGAGGAGAAAAAAACCCCGACTTGTCGAACACGGGTTTTCAGTTCAGCCGCCCCACCGGCTCTCATGAGCCGGCTGATACGAGAAAAGATGCTCGAAGCTGATGCCTCTTCAACCAAAACCCGATCATTCGTTGTGCCAGAAGCACAACTCGCATGAAACTCAGTCTTGTGAAAGACCAGACAGCTTATATTCGGCTTGAAGTTGTTTCTTGATCTCAAATCGAAATATTCAGCGCAGCCAGCGGCTGCGCTGAAAAGGAGCGCGATCATGTCCGATTCTTCTCAGGGGATGCGGAAAATTCCGGTGGAACAAGCCGTGGGCACGGTCCTGTGCCACGACATCACTGAAATCGTACGGGGCTCGCACAAGGGCAGGGCCTTCAAAAAAGGACACATCGTCAGGCAAGAGGACATCGACCATTTTTTGAGGCTGGGCAAGGAAAACCTCTATGTCTTGGACCTGAGCCACGGGCTGATACATGAAAACGAAGCCGCTGAGCGAATAGCCCTAGCCGTGGCCGGCCAGGGCCTGGAGCTCACCGAGCCCAGCGAAGGCCGGATCAACATGAAAACAGTCTATCAGGGCCTTTTAAAAATCGATGTCGAACGCCTGGACCGCGTGAACTCCATCGAAAGTATCGTCCTGGCCACGGCCCACACCAACCAGGAAGTTTCCGAGGCCCGTGCGGTGGCCGGGACCAGGATCGTCCCCCTGGTCATTGAGGAGGAAAAGATCCAGGCCGTGGAATCTCTCTGCTCCGACGGCCCCCTGATCCAAATCCTGCCGTTCCAGAAGCTCCAGGTGGGCATGGTGACCACCGGAAGCGAAGTCTACACGGGGCGAATCAAGGACGAGTTCGGCCCAGTTGTCCGCAGGAAGTTCGAGAGCCTGGGGTGCTCACTCTCCCGACAGGTCTTTGTGTCCGATGACATCGCCATGACCGTGAGCGCGATAGAAAACCTCATCGACGAGGGTGCGGACATGGTCGTCGTCACCGGGGGCATGTCCGTGGACCCCGACGACCTGAGCCCCTCGGCCATCAGGGCGTCCGGGGGAGAGGTGGTGTCCTATGGTTCCCCCACCTTTCCCGGGGCCATGTTCATGCTGGCCTACAAGGGGGACACCCCCATCGTCGGTCTGCCCGGATGCGTCATGTACTATCATGCCAGCGTCTTCGACCTCATCGTTCCCCGGCTGGTGGCCGGCGACCCTGTCGGCCGGGAGGACATCGTCAAGCTCGGTCACGGGGGATTCTGCTCCGGTTGCTCGTCCTGCCGCTACCCGACCTGTTCCTTTGGCAAACGATAACCCATCACCCCACAACCCAGTCAGAAAAGGAGGGCTCCATGCTCAAGACAACCATGTGGGTCAACGGCCTGGAAAAGAAGCTCGTCGTTGATCCGGAAGAATCCCTGGCCAATGTCCTGCGCAACCAGCTGCACCTCACCGGGACCAAGGTCGGCTGCAACCAGGCCCAATGCGGCTGCTGCAGCGTCATCCTGGACGGCAAGGTGGTCCGGTCCTGCGCGACCAAGATGAAGCGGGTTCCGGAAGGCGCTGCGGTGACCACCATCGAAGGCGTGGGCCAGCCCGGCAACCTGCACGCCCTCCAGCTGGCCTGGATGGTCCACGGCGGGGCCCAGTGCGGGTTCTGCACCCCGGGCTTCATCATGGCCGCCAAGGGGCTGCTGGACACCAACCCCAGCCCCACCAGGGAGGACGTCCGGGAATGGTTCCAGAAGCACCGCAATGCCTGCCGATGCACTGGATATGTCCAGCTGGTGGACTCGGTCATGGATGCGGCCAAGGTCCTCCGGGGCGAGATGAGCATGGAAGACCTGGCCTTCAAGCTGCCGGCGGACGGTCATGTCTGGGGCGGGTCCATGCCCCGGCCCAGTGCCGAGGCCAAGGTCACCGGGACCTGGGACTTCGGGCGGGACCTGGGTCTGTCCATGCCCGAAAACACGCTCCAGCTCGCCCTGGTTCAGGCCGAGGTCTCCCACGCCAACATCACGTCCATCGACACCTCCGAGGCTGAAAAGATGCCCGGTGTCCACGCCGTGCTGACCCATAAGGACGTCAAGGGCAAGAACCGCATCACCGGCCTGATCACCTTCCCCACCAACAAGGGGGACGGCTGGGACCGGCCCATCCTCTGCGACACCAAGGTTCACCAGTACGGCGACGCCATCGCCATTGTCTGTGCGGACACGGAGAAGAACGCCCGCGAGGCCTCCAAGAAGGTCCAGGTTGACCTGGAGGAGCTGCCGGCCTACATGAGCGCCCCGGAAGCCATGGCCGAGGACGCCATCGAGATCCATCCCGGCACCCCCAACATCTACTTCGAGCAGAAGCTCGCCAAGGGCGAAGACACCGGACCCATCTTTGACAAGGCCGACATGGTGGTCGAAGGGGACTACTATGTCGGACGCCAGCCCCACATGCCCATGGAGCCGGATGTCGGCTTTGCCTACATCAACGACAGCGGCAAGCTGGTCATTCAGTCCAAGTCCATCGGCCTCAACCTCCACCTGGGCATGATCGCCCCGGGCATGGGGGTGGAGCCGGAGAACGTGATCATGGTCCAGAATCCCACCGGAGGGACCTTCGGCTACAAGTTCAGCCCAACCATGGAAGCCCTGGTGGGCGTTGCCGCTCTGGCCACGAACCGGCCGGTCTTCCTGTCCTACGACTACCACCAGCAGCAGACTTACACCGGCAAACGCTCACCCTTCTTCATCAACCTGCGCATGGCCGCGGACAAGGACGGCAAGCTCCAGGCCATGGAGAGCGACTGGAGCGTGGACCACGGCCCCTACTCCGAGTTCGGGGACCTGCTGACCGTGCGCGGCGCTCAGTACATCGGGGCCGGCTACGACATCCCCAACATCCGAGGCACGGGGAGGACCGTGTGCACCAACCATTCCTGGGGATCCGCATTCCGGGCCTATGGTTCGCCTCAGTCCGAGTTCTCCTCCGAAGTCCTCATGGACGAGCTGGCTGAAAAGCTGGGCATGGACCCCTTTGATCTCCGGTACAAGAACATCTACCGCGAAGGCTCAACCACCCCCACCGGTCAGAAGCCCGAGGTCTTGAGCCTCGAGGAGATGATGGACAAGCTCCGGCCCAAGTACGACCAGGCCGTGAAAAAAGCCAAGGCCAACTCAACCGATGAGATCAAGCGCGGTGTGGGCCTCTCCATCGGTGTCTACGGTGCCGGGCTGGACGGCCCGGACACGGCCCAGGTGGACCTGGAGCTCAACCCGGACAACACCGTCTCCGCCTTCACCACCTGGGAAGATCACGGCCAGGGTGCGGACATGGGGCTCCTGGGCACGGTCCACGAAGGCTTGCGTCCCCTGGGCCTGGGGCCTGACCAGATCAAGGTGGTCCTCAACGACACCGAAAAGTGCCCAGACGGGGGGCCGGCCGGCGGCAGCCGCTGCCAGGCCATCATCGGCCGGGCCGCTTCGGTGGCCTGCGAGAACCTGCTCAGCGCCATGCGCAAGGACGGCGGGTTCATGACCTATGACGAGATGAAAGACGCCGGCAAGGACCTCCGCGTCAGCGGGACCTGGAGCGCCCCGGCCACGGCCTGCGATGAAAACGGCCAGGGCAGCCCCTTTGCCTTCTACATGTACGCCGTGTTCATGGCCGAGGTGGCTGTTGAGGTGGCCACCGGCAAGACCGAGGTGGAAAAGATGACCCTGGTGGCCGATCCGGGCGTGATCAACAACAAGCTCGTTGTCGACGGCCAGAACTACGGCGGTATTGCCCAGGGCATCGGCCTGGCCCTGACCGAGGACTTCGAGGACATCAAGAAGCACTCCACCCTGATGGGGGCCGGGTTCCCCTACATCAAGCAGATCCCGGACGACATGGAGCTGATCTATGTGGAATCCCCTCGTCCTGACGGTCCCACCGGGGCCTCTGGCGTGGGCGAGCTGCCCCTGACCAGCCCCCATGCCTCGGTGATCAACGCCATCGCCAACGCCTGCGGCGCCAGAGTGAGAGAGCTCCCGGCCAGGCCGGAAAAGGTCCTGGCGGCCATGCCATAACATTTCAGCGGGGCGGCTTGGGCCGCCCCGCTGAAATGTTATCAACTCTTCAGTTTTGCCGGAGCAAAACTGAAGACTGAATCCTATTTGGACGAGCTATGGATCAAGCCGAACTCAGACATCTCGAGCACCTCTGCATTCAGGAGGAATGGGCCTTTTGCCGGGCGGCCTGTCCTTTGCATGTCGACGCCCGCGGCCTGTGCCAGGCCCTGAAACAGGGAGATCTGGCCCAGGCCCGGTCCCTGCTGGACAAGACCATGCCCGTGGCCTCCATCCTGGGCCGCATCTGCGAGGCCCCCTGCGAAGAGAGGTGCAAACGCCGTGAGGCCGGCGGGGCCATTCGCATCGGTCGGCTGGAGAGCTTCTGCGTGCAGAACGCCCGGCGTCGGGGCAAGGCCCTCAAAGTCCCTGACCGCGGCCGGAAAGCCACTGTTCTCGGCTGCTCCCTCAGTGGACTGACTGTGGCCCACGATCTGGCCCGCAAGGGTTACCGGATCCAGCTCATTCACCAGGGTCATGACCCTGGGCAGGCCCTGCAGCAGACCCTCCCCGCCCCTGTTCCCATTGAAGTCGTGAACGAGGAGCTGGATCACCTCCGCAAGCTCGGGGTCAGCTTCACACCGGCAGAGCTGACCGGGGAGCTCATCCAGGAGCTGCTTCAGCAGGGCAGCCTGGTCTATGTGGGCCTCGAAGCCGTGGACAGTGTTGTCCTGCCTTTCCCTCTGGAACAGGTCGATCCTCAGACCTTGACCGGACCGGAAAGCAACCTCTTTGTCGGCGGGTTTTCCAGCGATCGGGAAAGCCCGAGCGCCATCCTCTCCGCCACCCAGGGCAGAACGGCCGCTGTGTCCATCGATCGCTGCACCCAGCAGGTCTCCCTGCAGGCCGACCGGGACAGGGAAGGGCCGGTCCAGACCAGGCTGGTGACCAGCCTGGAGGGGGTTGAATATCTTCCCCCGGTCCTGACCGGCGACAAAGAGGCCGACGATCAGGCCGCCATCCAGCAGGAGGCCGAACGCTGCCTGGCCTGCGAGTGCATGATCTGCGTCCGCAACTGCCCCTACCTCGACGCTTTCGGCGCCTATCCCAGGAGCTACGTTCGCCAGATCTACAACAACGAATCCATTGTCAAAGGCGTCCACCAGGCCAACACCCTGGTCAACTCCTGCATGCTCTGCGGGCTGTGCACCACCCTGTGCCCCAACGACTTTCCCATGGCCGACGTCTGCCTCGGCTCCAGGCAGCGCATGGTGGACAAGGGCAAGATGCCGCCTTCGGCCCACGACTTCGCCCTCAAGGACCTGGAGTTCAGCCGGGGCGGCGAATTCTTCCTGGTCCGCGGCGACCCTGCCCAGGCCCGGTGCACCTGGATTTTTTTCCCCGGGTGTCAGCTCTGCGCCACGCATCCAGAGCAGGTGGAGGCCACCTACGCCTGGCTGCGGGAAAACCTGGATGGCGGAGTGGGTCTGGCCCTGGCCTGTTGCGGAGCACCGGCCCTCTGGTCCGGACGGCGGGAGACCTTCCGGGAAGCGGCTGAACAGCTCTCATCAGCTGTCCGTGAGCTGGGAAACCCGGAGTGGATTGTAGCCTGCCCGTCCTGTCAGGAGATGCTGGGTCATTGTGAGCCTCCCCCGCCTCAGCGATCCCTGTGGGACATCCTGGGGGAGCACAAGGACGCTCTCAGCCCGAAAACGCCTTCAGGGGCCACCAGCCTGGTGGATCCCTGCACGGCCGGGCATATGCCCGAGCTGCGCCAGGCTGTCCGAAGCCTGGTTCAGGGCATCCTCACCGAGGGGAGCGAACCTCGCCTGAACGCCTCTGAAGCGGCCTGCTGCGGCTATGGGGGCCTGCTGAGCAACGCCAATCCCGAGCTGGGGGCTCGCGCTGCCCGGGAGCGGGCCGCAGGCTGCAGGGAAGATGCCGTGACCTATTGCGCTATGTGCCGGGACCAGCTGGCCAGAAGCGGCAAGCGGGCCGCTCATCTCCTGGATCTCTTCTTTCCCGGGGGGAGCGACCCCTTTGCCGGGGCGTCCACAGGTCTTTCGCTCAGCCGGAACAATAGGAGGTGGCTCAAGAGCCGCCTTCTGGAGTCCATGTGGGCTGAGCCCGGACTGCCCCCCGCCCCCTTTTCGGACATCAGGCTGGAGGTCACTGCGGAAACCCGCCAGGTTCTGGAGAAGAGGCGGATCCTGGACAGCGACATCCAGCAGGTCCTTGTCGGGGCAGAATCCAAAGGCCAGCTCTTTGTCGACGCCGGGTCCGGCGAAACACTGGCCAGCCTGCGCCTGGGCGAGGTCACCTTCTGGGTCAGGTACACGGTTCAGGACACCGGGACGTACACCATTCACACCGCCTACAGCCATCGCATGCGGATCGGCAAAATCAGTGCCGGAGACGAATCATGAAGGTCAACCAGGAGTTCACTCCCGAGTCCGGGCAATGGCGCTGCGCCAAGTGCAACACCCCCCTGGAGCCGGGCGAGGTTGAGCTGCAGTACCTGGGCAACAGCTTCAGGGTGGGGGTCCTGGTCTGCCTTCACTGCCGGCAGGCCCTGATCACCGAAGACATGGCCACCGGCAAGATGCTCGAAGTGGAGCAGCTGTTGGAGGATAAGTAAGAAAAGGTTGAGGGTGGAAGGTTGAGGGTTGAGGGAAGAAAAATGCTGTGAAATTTCAAGCCTTGACCATTCATCCGGCCTGAACGACATGAATCCGATTCCCCCGCGCCTCTGCGCCTCGCAGTGAGGAGCGGGAGCGACGAACGGCCGAGAGATCAATCTTTTCTTCTCTTTCAGCCGTACCCACTGTCTAAAGTGTGTACGAAGCTCATGCCAGAGGCAGGGCTGAAACCTGAAAAACCGCCATGTCCAGCATATCAGATCCCACCATGTCGGCCTACTCCTCCCCGGCCATGCGCCAGGCCCTGGGTGATGCCCTGCGGCCCGGGGGCTTGACAAGCACCCGTGAGGCCCTGGACCGGGTCCCGCTTGCCCCTGATTCGGTGGTTCTGGATGCAGGGTGCGGACCCGGCAGGACAGCCGCTTTTCTCCAGGAGGAGGTTCGCTGCCGGGTGATCGGACTCGACCGGAATGAGGTCTTCCCGCAGCCCTGTCCACAGTCCGGTCCTGACTTTGTGCGCGGCGACGCCGGCTCGCTGCCCCTGTCCCCAAACTGCCTGGACGCGATCTTCTGCGAATGCGTCCTCTCCCTGCTCTCCATGCCGGAGCAGGGCCTGATCGAGTTCAATCGGGTCCTCAAACCCGGCGGACTGTTGTACTTGAGCGATGTCTACGCCCGGTCCACATCAGCCCTGCCGGCCGCCCCCACTGAGGCCACCTGCCTGGCCGCTCCGGTCAGCCTCGAGACCTGGAAGAAACGCCTCTGTTCATGCGAATTCCGGATCGTTTCGGAACAGGACCAGACCTGGCTCATCCGCCAGACTGCCGGCCGCCTGATCTTTGAGTACGGGTCGCTGCAGCTGTTCTGGCAGGCTGTCCTGGGGCCTGCCGCCGGAAGGGGCTGTGCAGCACGGATCAAGGACATTCGACCCGGCTATGTTTCCTTTGTGGCCATTAAGGACAAATCTCATGAGTGACGACACCATTCTCAGCATTCTCCCTCTGGCTCAAAAAGGCTACTGCTGCAGCCAGATCATTCTCATGCTCGGGCTGGAAGCCCAGGGAGCGAACAACCCGGCCCTGATCCGGGCGGTTTCCGGACTGTGCCACGGGATCGGCGGAACCGGACACACCTGCGGAGCCCTGACTGGAGCCTCATGCCTCCTGGCACTCCACGCCGGCAAAGGCAGCGACAGCGAGGAGCAGGACAAACGGCTTCTTCTGATGCTGGAGGCCCTGGGCCAGTGGTTTGCCGGGCATGCTGCCGAACGCTTCGGCGGGGTGACCTGCGCCGACATCCTTGGGGAGAAGTCCACCCAGCCCAATCCCGACGTGTGCGGACGTCTGGTGGCCGACACCCTGGACCAGTGTCTGGCCATCCTGGTGGATCATGGCTTTGACCCTGCCGAGTCCCGCGATGCCTGAAGGCGAATCCACAGGCAGTCTCTGTCCGGTCTGCCTTTCCCGGGTGCCTGCCCGGCGGGTGGCCTATGGCCAGGAGGTCCGGCTGGAGAAGACCTGCCCTGAGCACGGCGGGTTTTCCACGGTGATCTGGCGAGGGGAGCCGGGCTTTTCCAGCTGGAAGCGGCCCAAGATCCCCTCCTGTCCACCTGTCTGCCACACAGCGGTTGAGGCTGGCTGCCCTTTTGACTGCGGCTTGTGCCCGGACCACGCCCAGCACACCTGCACCACCCTGCTGGAGGTGACCCAGCGCTGCAACCTGGGCTGCCCGGTGTGCTTCGCTCAGAGTGGCTTGCCGAGCCAGGACCCGGACCTGGACCAACTTGGACGGCAGCTGGCCCACATCCGGGACACTGCCGGGGCCTGCACCCTGCAGATCTCCGGGGGCGAGCCCACGGTGAGGGAGGACCTGGACCGGATCGTCCGATTGGCGGCCGGGCAGGGCTTTGGCCTGGTGCAGCTCAACACCAACGGCCTTCGCTTTGCCGATGACCCAGGCTACGCCGGGGCCCTGCGCAAAGCAGGACTGGAGTCGGTGTTTCTGCAGTTCGACTCACTGCGGGACGAGGCCTACGTCAGCCTGCGCGGCCAGCCTCTGCGGGAGCGGAAAGAAAAGGCCCTGGAAACCCTGGTTCGAGCCGGTCTTGGGATTGTGCTCGTGCCGACCCTGGTCCCCGGGGTCAACACCCGGGACATCGGAGAGCTGATCCGTTTCGGGCTCGAGCACCACCCGGCTGTCAGGGGCGTCCATTTCCAGCCCGTGAGCTACTTCGGCCGCTACCCTCATCCCCCGGCAAACGATGATCGGTTGACCCTGCCGGAAATCATGCGGGCTCTGGAGGATCAGACTCAGGGCCTGATCAGCTCCAAAGACTTTCTGCCTCCAGGGTGCGAACACGCCCTGTGCTCCTTCCACGCCACCTACATGGTCACTGAATCAGGGGGACTGCAGCGCCTGGGCCAGACCTGCTGCCCCTCGAATCCGGTCAAAGCCGCTGACGGGGCCAGGCAGACGGTGCGCATGACCGCCCGGAAGTGGCAGGGGCCTGCCCTGCCCGATCCTTCGGGCCTTCTTGATGTCGATGATCTGGACCGTTTCCTGCTTCAGGCCAGGCAGCAGACCTTCACGGTCTCGGCCATGGCCTTCCAGGATGTCTGGAATCTGGACCTGGAGCGGTTGCGGGGCTGCTGCATCCATGTCCTGGCCCCGGACGGCCGACTGATCCCCTTCTGCGCCTACAACCTCACCGCAGCCGACGGCAGGGCGCTGTACAGGGATGTGCAGAACGACAGATCGTCTCATCTTGAAGGTTGGCAGAGCCTGGATGGAGCTTCAAAAAAGTTGACTCGCTCTGCTCTCAAGTGAGGTTATCTCTTGTACTTGAACCAAAATTTTCAGATTTGCCAGCGGCAAATCTGAAAACTGAAGACTCGAGCCATGCCCGTCAATCAGCTTGAATCCTGGATTTCCCTGCAGATCGGTTTGCCACGCAAAACCGTGCTTTCCCGCTCCCCCCTGTATTCCTGGCAGCGTCACAGGCTGCTGGAGACTGTGAAGCTGGTCCGCTCGCAAAGCACCTGGTATCGCAAGCATCTTCAGGGCGTCAGCCTGAATGAACATGGAGATCTCAGCCAACTCCTCCAGGCCCTGCCCTTCACCACGGCTGCCGATATCAGGGAGCACGGCCAGGACATGGTCTGCTGCTCTCAGGCCGAGATCCAGCGGGTGGTCACCCTGCATTCCTCAGGGACCAGCGCTGCGCCCAAGCGGATTTTTTTCACGGCACAGGACCTGGACAGGACCAGGGGCTTTTTCCAGCACGGCATGCGGCTGGTGACCGCAGCCGGGTCCGCCCTCTTGGTGCTCCTGCCCAGCCTCAGGCCAAACGATGTCGGGAGCCTGCTGGTGGAGGCCCTCCAGGAAGGTGGTTTTGCCGCCATGTCTCTGTGGCCGGCCCATGACCCGGAGGAGGTTGCCCGGGCTGCGGATTCCTTTGGAGCCCGTTGCATTGTGGGCATGCCCCAGCACATCCTTCCCCTGGCCAGGGACCCGGATCTGGCCAACATGGGTGCTGCACACCTGGACAGCGTCCTGCTCTGCTCCGATGTTGCCGTACACGCGGTTCGGCAGGCCATTGCCCGCAACCTGCACTGCCGGGTCCATACCCATTACGGGTCCACCGAGTCTGGCCTGGGTGGGGCTGTGGAGTGCCATGCAGGTATGGGCTGTCACATCCGGGAAAGCGACCTCCTGTTCGAGGTCATCGACCCTGAAACCGGACATTCCCTTCCGGAAGGCACCGACGGCGAGCTCGTCTTCACCACTCTGACCCGCTGCGGCATGCCCCTGGTGCGCTACCGCACCGGAGACTGGGGCCGGATGACCACCGGGCGCTGTGCCTGCGGCAGTATCCTGAGCCGCCTTCAGAACCTCCGCGGCCGGCTCAGCGACGCCGTCCGCCTTCCCGGCGGGAAATCCCTGACCCTGGCCGATCTGGACCAGGCCCTCCTGGCGAGTCCCCACATCACGGCTTTTGAGGCCGAACTCCAGGAAGAGACGTCGCAATCCTGGTCCGGGAGCCCTGCAGCAGAAATCCTGGACATCATTCTGACGCCCGCAGCCGGAGGGCATCAGGAGCTGGAGGTTCAGGCTCGGGAGGCCCTGCAGTCCATCCCGGCCATCCGGGACGCATTGACCACCGGTGGCTTCAGGATTAAGCTTGCCACGGCCTATCAGAACCCCAATCAGTCCCACACCGTCAAACGCCAACTGCGCGACGCTCGCACAAGATCACGAGATTCCACTCATGCGCCAGTACCTTGAATTCGTCCTTACCGAGCTTCGATCCAACCGACCAGTGGTCAGTGCGGTCATTGTCTCCAGCAGCGGCTCCACCCCCAGGTCCACAGGCTCACGAATGGCTGTGGCCAGTGATGGCACGGCAAAGGGCACAGTTGGCGGCGGCCCGGCCGAAGCCCTGGCCCAGAAAGAGGCTATGAGGGTTCACGGCTCCCAGCGGTCCACACTGCTCGAGCTTGACCTGACCGGGAAGCAGGCCGCTGAAGCAGGAATGATCTGCGGGGGCAGGCAGGAAATCCTGATCGAGCACCTCCCGGCCATTCCGGACAACGTCAATCTCTTTCAGAACCTCCTTGACAACTGGGAATCAGGCCAGTCAAAAATTCTGATCACTGCGTTCGCCCATGACAGCCACTGGTCTTCCATCCTCTCCAGGACTCTGGACCCTGCTGCTCTGCCTGCCGATCTGCCGGAATCCCTGCGCCAGAAGGTGATCAAACGGGCCGCCTCGTCCCGCCTCCCTTTGGCCTGCTCAGAAAGCGGAGTCACCGTTCTGGTGGAACCCATCCGCTCCCCAGGCACGGTGTACATCGCCGGGGCAGGGCACGTGGGCCAGGCCACGGCAGCATTGTGCGCCTTTACCGGCTTCTCAACCGTGATCCTGGACGACCGGGACGATTTCCTCACCCGGGAACGCCTGCCCCAGGCCAGCCGGCTCCACCGGGTTCTGGGCTTCGAGGGCTGCTTCAACGGCCTGGAGGTCAACCCCGACGGGTTCATCGTCATTCTGACCAGGGGGCACGTCCACGACCGGACCGTCCTGGCCCAGGCCCTGCAGACCCCGGCCGGGTACATCGGGATGATCGGCAGCACCAGGAAACGCGATGCCATCTACAGGTCCCTGCAGGAGGACGGGGTGTCCCAGGCTGAATTGGACAGGGTCCACTGCCCCATCGGTCTGTCCATCGGGGCGGACACCCCGGAAGAGATCGCGGTGTCCATCGTGGCCGAGCTCATCCATGCCCGGGCCAGGGCCTCGTGAAGCTGCTGTGATGAGCGTCGACCAAGGTCCTCTTTCCTCTCCTCAACCCTCGATCTCCAGCCGACAAGCTGCCATCGGCGCCCTCGTCCTGTCCGCGGGGCGCTCCACCCGCCAGCGGGGCTTCAAGCCCCTGCTGCCCATCGGGCGTCGGACCGTTCTGGAGCACTGCCTGCACCTGTTTTCAAAGCTGGAGACAGGGCCATGCCAGACCGTGACGGTCCTGGGGCACCGGGCTGAGGACCTCAGGCCGGTGGTTCGCGGCTTTGGGGCCATACCGGTCCTCAACCCGGACCATGACCTGGGAATGTTCTCCTCGGTCCAGGCCGGGGCGGCAGCCCTGTCCCCCTCGGTCCAGGCCTTTTTCGTCCTCCCGGTGGACATCCCCCTGGTCCGCCCCCTGACGATCAGCTGTCTGCTCCAGGCCATGGCAGAAAACAGCATCGCCCAGGCCTTCGTGCCCTGCTTTGCCGGACGCACCGGGCATCCCCCGCTGCTCCGGTCCGGCCTGCGCCAGGCCATCGCCGCCCATGACGGCAGCCAGGGCCTGCGGGGGGTGCTTGCGGCAGCCCGGGTGGAGCAGGTCGAGGTTCCGGACCGCCACATCCTGGTGGACATCGACACCCCGGAGCAGTACCGGCAGGCCCTGGACCTGTGGCAGAGGCGGGACATCCCCTCGCCGGACGAAGCCGAAGCCCTCCTGGACCGGGAATGCGGCCGGAGCAGCCAGGTCGCCGCCCACTCCCGCGCCGTGGCCCGGGTGGCCGGGATCCTGGCCCGGGGCGTGAACAGCTGCCAGGCCAGCCAGCTCGACCCTGATCTCGCCGTGGCTGCTGCCCTGCTCCACGACATCGCCAAAGGCAGCCCGGACCACTGTGCCGCAGGGGCCAGACGACTGGCCGAGCTGGGCTTTTCCACCCGGCTGACCGGGATCGTGGCCGGCCATGCCGACTACGACCCCGACCCCCATCAAGCGGTGAACGAAACCGAGGTGGTCTACCTGGCGGACAAGCTGGTGCAGGGAGATGCCGTTATCCCGCTGGACGAGCGGTTCCAGGCCAAGCTCTCGATGTTTGCCGACAACCCCGAGGCGGTCAGGGCCGTGCAGAGGAGGTGGGAGCAGGCCAGGTTCATTGCCGACAGGATAGCAAAGGCCTGCGGGGGGAGCCTTCCGGCTCTGTGATTTCAGCCCTGCCGCCTGAAGACAGGCAGCAAGGAAGGGCAGGGGTGGGGTTTATCAGAGCCACTCGAGACAAGACGATTCACTAATGACCGCACTGGCAGTAGGTGTCCAGGTTCAAGATCCTGGCCGGGCCCGAAATGGTGACGCCGTAAAACAGGACCGGCTTTCCCTGGGTGAGCACATCCTCAATCGTTCCATTGACCACGGTTGAGCCTGTGGCGAAGATCATTCTGCACCAGTCCATAGCCTCAGGCGCGGCCTCCGGGGGCTCGATCTCCACGCCGAACCTGTTCGAACCAATATTGTCGTGATCCAGATCTAGGACCCTGATCTCGTGCCCTTTGGACAGGTACTCCACAAATCGGGGCTGATAGCCCACGACGAGGATTCTGTCCCGGGGCCCGATGAAATCGGGCAGCTGCTCCGCACACCTCTTCGGCTCCTCATTCCTGCAGTGAACGGTCTTGTCGCACAGCTCGAGATGCCGGCAGACTGCATTCAGGCCTGACACAAAGCTGGCCCGGGCTTTGTTCGAGTCAAGGCTCATGGAGAGCAGCTCGTCAACGGAGTAGTCCCTGTTTTCAAACTCATCTGCAAAAGCCTGTCCCCTGGCCCCGTTGAACACAGCCTCAACCATGACCTCCCTGCCTTTCACCAGAGGATAGTCGTCGTGTTCAGGGGTTCCGATGGCCTCTTCCGAGGAAAGCGCCTTGCATCGCACGCTGATGTTCTGCCCGGAGAGGTCGTTCCGCTCGACCTCTTTTTGCAGAGCCTCTTTCAATCGTCCGTAAACGTCCATCACGTCGTCACTCCTTGTCTGGGCTGATCATCCTTCCAGGGTCAGATTCAGGGCTCTCACCCGCTTGAAGGCCCAAAAGGTGAACTCCAGGATGTTCAGGCTGCCCGGATCCTGCCCCAACTGAAACAGGCTGCTCAAAGGCAGACCCAGCCAATGGCAGAGGGCAACCCGATTGACACCGGCATGGCCGACAACGGCCACATTTCCAATCGCTTCAGTCATGATGGCCGTCAAGACCGGCATGACCCTGACCTGCAGGTCAACAAAGGACTCCCCGCCAGGAGGCCGGAAGCCGGCCAGGTTGCGCCCTCTTTGCTCAAAGGCCTCGGGCTGGCTGGTCCTGATTTCGGAAAAGGTTTTCCCGTCCCAGTCCCCCAGATCGATCTCCCGCAACCTCACCTCGGGCTCGGGCTGAAGGCCATGCTGCCCGGCGATGATCCCAGCGGTCCGGAGACAACGCTCCAGATCGCTGCACACGATGCGCTCCAGAGGTACAGGGGCCAGCCACCGGGCGAGACCCTCGGCCTGGGAGCGACCCAGATGGGTGAGCCGGGTCTGGGTCTGGCCGATATAGCGCTTTGTGGCGGGATCCCCGGCCTGGCCGTGCCTTATGAGGAGGAGCCGCTTCGCCGGCTCATGCAGGGCGTAGGGGAGCATGGTGGACCGGTTGTTGGAATCAGCTTGCGGTTGTGTTGACACGAAGATACGGCTTGCGGGCGAACTTCTGCAGCACCGGGGTGCCCCGCCCGTGACGGATGGCCTGGAAGGTGGCCTCGATGTCCACCGGCACGGTTCCGGCCAGGAGCCGGACCGGCAGATCGGCAAACGGCTCGGCCGCCAGGGGAGTGGACGGCCCGATAAAGGCGCAGCGAATGTCAGGTCCGGCCTTGGCCAGAATGGCCTCGGCCGTGTCGTTGAGAATGGAGGTCGAGGTCATGATCACCACCTCGGCCCAGTCCCGCAGGGAGCTCTCGAAACGTTCGACCTGCCCGATGCCTCTGCCCTGGTCGATGACCTCCACCTCCACCCCGGACTGGCGCAGCCTGGTCACCAGAGGCCCGATGAAGCCGACCATGGCCAGCCTAGTCCTGGGCCCGATCTCCAGGATCTCGAAAAGGGTGGCGTTGTCCCTGTCTTCCGGGAGGCCGAGAGCAAAGCCGTGATTGAGGGCGTTGAGCGTGGCCAGGCCCAGGCCCTTGTGCAGGGGGGGCTCGAGGTGATCAGGTCGAGGAGGTCCCTGGCCGGGGCCCTCTCGATGGGTCCGTCAAGTTGGAGCTTGGAGCAGGTGGGGCCGGTTCCGGCAAAGGTGAAGGACAGGCCGGCCCCGCCATCCGAGGTTTTCACCGCTGTGTAGCCCAGCCCGATGCTCACCAGGTCCACGGTGATGCCTTCCGCTTTGGCCTTGAAGCTCTCTGCGAGTCGCTGGCACAGGTTCATGAAAGCTCGAGGATTGAAGGTTGAAGGGGCCCTGTCCCTGGGCATGATCACCATAATCCTGAACCGTGATGAGTTCAACATCTCGTCCAACGAGGGCAAGGAATTGATATCAAGAGGATTGCAAGAGCAGCATATGGCAAAATCACTGTGTCTCCAATGTGTTCAAATTGTAACGATTGGAGAAATCTAATGCATTGATGACAACACATGCATGCAATTCATTTCACATGCATGGCAGGTAAGAATTATTGTGTGAAATTTCATTTAGTTACAAGCAGCAATCTTGGCATAGCGATTGCTAGGACTCGGTGATTCTGTTCAAGACAAAGCTAAACTTGTCGCGAGGCAAGGGCAGAAAGCCACGGGTCTCCCTGAGA
>CAZNIP010000059.1:0-18859 GCA_964573115.1 uncultured Desulfohalobiaceae bacterium
GGGGAGCTGTCCGCAGGACTGAGGGGTCCGGGGAGCTGCCCATAGGGCTGAGGGGTTCTTCCTTCTGAAGTTTCATACGAGGAGAATCAAAGAGGTCTCAAGTCCAGTTGACGTCAAAGAGCTCTCGCCTGGAGTTTGTGCACCTGCGTCACATCCGTCAAGGTCCACCTGATGTGAACGAGCCATGTCAGAGAGCGACACACCATCGTCAGTGAGAACATGTCCTTCAAACTCCGCAACGTGACCTTCGGCTACTCAGACCAGCCGATCCTGCGAGACCTCAGCCTGAAGCTGGAGGCCGGGATCTTTCACGGCATTCTCGGGCCCAACGGCAGCGGCAAGACCACCCTTCTGGACCTGCTCTTCAGGCACAGCCCGCCGCAGTCCGGAACAATCAGCTATCAGGGCCGGAACCTCCAGGATCTGGGCCGCCGCGATCTGGGCAGGACCATGGCCCTGGTCCCCCAGGTGTACAACCTGAGCTTCCCTTTTCAGGTCAGGGAGATTGTGGCCATGGGCCGCTACCCCCACACCCCGAGGTTTGCCGCTCTGTCCCGGCAGGACTGGGACATGGTGGACACTGTGCTCAAGGAGACTGGGACCTGGCACCTCAAGGACCGCTTTGTGACCGAGCTCAGCGGGGGGGAGCGGCAGAGGGTCATCTTTGCCAGGGCCCTGGTCCAGGACACCCCGGTCCTGCTCCTGGACGAGGCCACGTCCAACCTGGACATCAAGCACGGGCTGAGCCTGATGGGCTTGAGCAGGAAGCGCAACCGGGACCAGGGGACCACCGTCATCGCCGTTTTCCAGGATCTCAACCTGGCCGCCTCCTTCTGCGACCGGTTCGTCTTTCTGCGTCAGGGACAGGTCTTTGCTCAGGGACCGGTTCAGGAGGTCCTGACCTCGGACAACGTCGCCAGGGTTTTCGGCGTGCACTCCAGGGTTTCCTATGATCGCTTCGCACAATGCAAACAGGTCATCTACAGGGCGCCATGACGTTCCCATGTGTTGAAAAAGCCATGCTGTCCACGATCTGCCTGACTTTAGCCGCTGTGCTCCTGGCCTCCCCGATCAGTGCAGCGGAGACGCCCTTTGCCCTCAAAGGCGACCGGGTCGTGGTCGACCAGGCCGGCCGGACCATCACGGTCCGGCAACCCTTCACCCGGATCATCTCCCTGTACGGGGCCCACACCGAAAACCTCTTCTCCCTGGGCTGCGAGCAGGAGATCCTCGGCGTGGGCAGGAGCGAGACCTACCCCCCGGCAGCCCTGCACAAGGACAGCTTCTCCTACCATGAAGACCTGGAGCGCTTTCTGGCGGCCAGGCCAGACCTGGTCCTGGTCCGGCCCATGATCGACCGGGGCTATCCAGAGCTCATCCACGGGCTGGAGAGGCTGGGGGTGACCGTGGTCTCCCTCCAGCCCAGGACGGTCCAGGACATGTTCCTCTACTGGCGCATCCTGGGCCGGCTGAGCGGAAGGTCATCCAGGGCCGAGGCCATGGTTAAAGACTTCAGCTCCTGCCTGACCAGGTTCCAGGAGCTGAACACGAAGATCACCGACCCCAGGCAGGTCTACTTCGAGGCCATTCACTCCAAGATGAAGACCTTTGCCCCCGACTCCATGGCCATCTTCACGCTGACCACGGCCGGGGGCGTCAATGTGGCCGGCGATGCCCGAACGATCAGGGACACCAACATCGCTGCCTACGGCAAGGAGCGGATCCTGGCCCACGCCCGGGAGATCGATGTCTATCTGGCCCAGAAAGGTCCCATGAACCAGGTGAACAAGGCCATGATCATCAGAGAACCCGGATTTCAGGCCATCAAGGCAGTCCGGGAAGGCCGGATTCACATCCTGCCCGAAGGCATCGTGTCCAGGCCGACCATGCGGCTGCTCAAAGGGATCGTGACCATCGGCCGCCTGCTCTACCCCCATCTCTACACCCGGGAAATGGCGGACGACATCGACGACCTCACGGCTTCATCCCCTGTTTCAACCCAGCAGGAGCCCTCATGACCAGCACCAAGAACGACAACACCTCGCCAGGCACCCTGTACGGGATCGGAGTGGGCCCGGGGGACCCCGAGCTCATTCCCCTCAAGTCCATTCGCATCCTGCAGGAGGTGAACGTGGTCTTCAGCGCTTCCTCCAGCAAGAACGATCACAGCCTGGCCGTGAACATCGCCGCCCGGCACCTGCCGGAAACAGCCGACGTCCGGCTCCTGCCCTTTCCCATGACCATGAACCGGGAGACTGTGGAGCAGGCCTGGGACGAACATGCCCGGACCGTCATCGCCGTGCTGGAGCAGGGCAGGGACGCCGCCTTTCTGACCCTGGGGGACTCCCTGACCTACTCCACCTTCGGGTACCTGCTGCGCACGATCAAAAAATGCGCCCCGCACATCACCGTCAGGACCATCCCCGGGATCACCTCCTACCAGGCTGCGGCCGCAGCCACCAACACGCCTCTGGTGGAGGGCGAGGAGAACCTGCTCCTGCTCTCCGGGGTCAAGGGCGGCAACGGCCTGCGGGACAAGATCAGACACGTGGACAACGTCGTTTTTCTCAAGGCCTACAAGAACATCAAGGACATCGTGGCCTCCCTGAAGGAGGCAGGTCAGCTCAAGTCCAGCCTGGCCGTGGTCAGGTGCGGCTTTCCAGAGCAGAAAGTCTACAGGGACGTCACCGAGCTGGTCGACTGCGCTCCCAAATACTGGACGCTCATCCTGAGCAAGAAGAACCCGGTCCATGACCCGCAAAGCTAGCTTCAATCCAGTTTCGCTGCTCATCGGTCTCGGCCTGTCCGCTCTCCTCCTGCTGCTGATCATGATCCTGGCCCCGGATATCCGGAGCAGTGACCTTCTGGACCGCGTAGGCTGGCCCATTACCCGGATCATCCTCTTTGTCGGGCTGGGCCTGATCATCGGCGAGGTCATCGAGGCCAGCGGGTGGACCGCCTCCCTGGCTGTCCTGGCCCGGCCCTTCTTTCGCTATGCCAACCTTGGCAACAGGTGCAGTGCGGCCTTCACGACCGCTTTTTTCTCCGGTGTGGCGGCCAATGGGATGCTGGTCAGCTTCTACCGCAACTTCCAGATCTCCAAAGCGCAACTCTATTTGACCAACTTCATCAATCACTTCCCGGCCTTTTTCCTCCACCTGCCGACCACGGTCTTCATCATTCTCCCGCTGACCGGTCTGGCCGGGGGCATCTACCTGCTGCTCGTGTTCATGGCCGTCCTGCTCCGAACCGGGCTGTTCATCCTCTACGGCCACCTCTGTCTGCCGGTCCCCGAAGCCGGGGAATCCGAGCAGACAGGCACGTCTCGGTCCTCCAGAGCCTCCGCAAGCTTGCAAACCATCCTCACCAGGGTCCCCCGCCGACTGGCCAGGATCATCCAGTTCGTGATCCCCATCTATCTCCTGGTGTTCCTGTTTAAGACCACGGGGGGGTTCGACTTTCTCCAGGAGATCATGGCCGGATCGGCGATCAACGCCATCATTCCGGTAGAATCCCTGTCCATGGTGATCATCAGCTTCATCGCCGACTACACCTCGGGGTTCGCCACGGCCGGAGCCCTGCTCAACTCCGAGGTCCTGACCGCCAAGCAGGCCATCCTGGCCCTGGTCATCGGCAATGTCATCGCTGCCCCGATCAGGACCCTGAGGCATCAGCTGCCCCGTTATCTGGGCATCTTCTCCCCAGGCATGGGAACCCAGATTCTTCTCCTGGGTCAGGGTTTCAGGATTGCCAGCCTGCTCCTGATTGGTGCAGTCTACTACCTCGTCGCGTGAACGAACCACCCATCCCGATGTCCACTATGCTATGATACCTGAGTGAGGACCACCATGAGCCCATCGCACGCCACCCCGCCTGAACAGATCGAACAAGGCTCCTTTGCGATCATCGATCGCGAAGTCCCGGAACCCCGCCCTTTCCAGGGTCCGACCTGGACCGTGGTCAGGCGGATGATCCACGCTTCGGCGGATTTCGAGCTCCTGACCCTGACCTGCATCCATTCCCGGGCCGTGGATCAGGGTGTCGCTGCCCTGCAGTCAGGGGCCAGGGTGATCACAGACACGGAAATGGTCAGAGCCGGCATCACGGCCAGACGGATCCAGGAGCTGGGCACATCCGTCCGCTGCTTCCTGAACGAGCCAGGGGTGATCGAGGAAGCCGGGGAACGAAACCTGACCCGATCTGCTGTAGCCGTGGAAAAAGCGTGTCAAGCCAGGGACCATCCCATCTTTGTCATCGGCAACGCCCCGACGGCCCTGTTCAGGCTCCTGGAGCTGATCAGAGACGGCCTGGCTGAACCGGCCCTGATCATTGGCATGCCCGTTGGCTTTGTCGGAGCTGCCGAGTCCAAGGAACAGCTCATGGTGCTGGAGAGGATCCCCTGGATCACGGTTCGGGGTCGAAAAGGCGGCTCGCCTCTGGCTGCAGCCTGCCTGAACGGGCTGGCTGAGCTGGCCCTGGGTCACAAGAAAACGCTTTGAAGCTTCGCACATGACCTCCAGGCGCGACCCCTCCGAGCTCAGGACCGGCTTCACCACCGGCTCGGCAGCAGCTGCAGCAGCCAAGGTCTCCACGCTGGTCCTGGCCGGGCACCCCCCTGTCACCGAAGTGGACATTCCCCTCCCGGTCGGCGGCAGGCTGACCATTCCTGTGGAGTCGGTGGACACAACCCCTCTGGGGGTCAAGGCCACGGTCATCAAGGACGCCGGCGACGATCCGGACGTGACCCACAGGGCCAGAATTTCCGTTACGGCCTCCCTGAGGCCTGATGACGCCGGATCTGAACCGGTCGAGCTCCTGGCCGGATCAGGCGTGGGCCGGGTGACCAAGCCCGGGCTGCCGGTCCCGGTGGGAGAACCGGCCATCAACCCGGTCCCCAGAGAGCAGATCCGGGCTGCTGTCCTGGAAGCCCGTGAACGTTCCGGGCTTCAGGCTTCCCTGAGCCTGACCATCGAGGTCGCGGACGGGGAGACCATGGCCAGAAAGACCCTCAACCCCAGACTGGGCATCCTCGGCGGAATCTCCATCCTGGGGACCAGAGGCACGGTCAAGCCTTTTTCCTGCGCCTCCTACAGGGCCACGATTGCCTCGGCCCTCGATGTGGCCCGGGCCCAGGGGATCGCCACCGCAGCCCTGAGCACCGGCGGCCGGAGCGAACGCTTTCTCCAGGAGCGTCATCCCCACCTTCCTGACGAGGCCTATGTCCAGATCGCGGACTTCTTCGCCTTTTCTCTGCAGCAGGCCAGCTCAAAGGGCTTCTCCGGGATCGTCCTGGGATGCTTCTTTGGCAAGCTGGTCAAGATGGCCCAGGGCCATGCATACACCCATGCCAGATCAGCAGCTCTGAACTTCAGGCAGCTGGCGGACTGGGCCCGGAACCTGGGGGTCAGCCCGGGTCGCGCCAGGGAGATCGAGGACTGCAACACGGCCAGGCACGCCCTGGAGATCATCGAGCACGACCCCGGTGCGGGAGCTTTCATGGCCGACGTCACTGGCCGGGCCATGCAGGCGGCCAGAGGTCATGCCGGGCCGGACCTGCCCATGACCATCTGGGTCTTTGATTTTGACGGCCGGGTGCTGCAGACGCTTGAATCAAGAGCAGTCGCGAGTGTTCTGGGTTCCGGCGTCGGGTTTCAGAAACACAAGGACCACTCATGAACACCCATCCTGTCTGCATTCTTGGGCTGGGCCTCGACTTCAGGGATCTCCCACCTTCGGTGCTTTCCTGCATCGAGCAGAGCGACCTCCTGGTTGGCGGCCAGCGGCTTTTGGATCATGTCCCCGACACCCAGGCCAGGCAGCTGGTCATCAAGGCCCCTCTGGAGAGGGTCATCGCCGATCTCGTTCAGGCCAGGGATGAGGGATGCAAGGTCACGGTCCTGGCCGACGGCGACCCTCTGTTCTTCGGCATCGGGGAGCGCCTGGTCAGGGAGCTGGGCCCGGACAGGGTCGAGCTGCATCCAGGGGTGACCGTGCTCCAGGAGGCGGCTGCCCGGCTCAAGACCCCCTGGCAGGGCATCCCCACCGTGTCCCTGCACGGCCGCACCGCCATTCTTCCTCTGCTCCAGGCCATCTCCAGGTCCGAGCTGACCGGGGTGTTCACCGACCAGACCTGGACGCCGGCCGCCGTCGCCCAGACCCTCCTGGAGTCAGGGGCCAAACATTTCAGGGTCCATGTCTTCGAGGCCCTGAACTCGGACCAGGAGCGCGTCGAGGAGCTGGATCTGGAACAGGCAGCCCTGCGCCAGTGCCGATCGCCCAACTTCGTGGTCCTGAGACGGGTCAGGGAGCCCGAAGTCAGGCTCCGCCTGGGCACGCCGGACGACTGCTTTGTCCATGAGCAGGGGCTGATCAGCAAAAAGGAGATCCGGGTCCTGGGGCTGAGCGCCCTCGAGATCTCCGAAGGGCACACGGTCTGGGACATAGGGGCCGGGTGCGGCTCCGTGGCCCTGGAAGCTTCCCTCCTGGCTGGACAGGGACAGGTTCTGGCGGTAGAAGAAGACCCGGCCCGGGCTGGACAGATCCTGAAAAACAGGGCCAGAACCGGAGCCTTTGCCGTCCAGGTCGTCAACCAGCCGGCCCCGGACTGCTTTTCTTCGCTCCCTGAGCCTGATCGAGTCTTCATCGGCGGCGGCATGGGCCGAAACAGGAACCTGCTCAAAGAGGCCCTGCTCCGCCTTCGGCCCCAGGGGCGCCTGGTGGCCCACTTCTCCCTTCTGGGCTCCCTGCAGGCCGGTATGGCCGCGGCCGAACGGGCCGGCCGGCCTTTTGAGGTCTCCCAGGTCATGGTCTCCAGGTCCAGGCCGCTGGGAGGGGACCTCCGCCTCGATCCACTCAACCCGGTCTTCATCCTCAGCGTGGGGCCGGATGGTTCGCAAACATGACCATGACCCTCGCAGAGTGTCTTGGACATCGAAGCCAAACAGTCAGGAGCGCGACGTGGACCTGAGACACCCCCATGTGGCCTTTATCGGAGCCGGGCCGGGCGATCCCGAGCTGCTGACCATCAAGGCCCAGAAGATCATTCGTGCGGCCGATCTGGTCCTCTATGCCGGTTCCCTGGTTCCCCGGGAGGTGGTGGCCTGGTCCAGGCCGGAAGCCAGGGTCGAGGATTCTTCGTCCATGAATCTGGACCAGACCCACGAACTCCTGCGGGACACGGTCCGTCAGGGGGGGCTCGCTGCCAGGGTGCACACCGGTGATCCGTCCCTGTACGGGGCCGTGCGGGAGCAGGCCTTTCTCCTTGAACGTGAGGGCATCGACTACGAGATCATCCCCGGGGTGACCGCCGCCTTTGCCGCTGCAGCCCGGGCCGGGGTCTCCATGACCCTGCCGGAAAAGACCCAGACCCTGATCCTGACCCGCATGGCCGGGAGGACCCCGGTCCCGGAAAGGGAGCGCATCAGGGAGTTGGCCGCCCATGGGTCCAGCCTGGCCGTCTACCTCTCGGCCGGGCAGGCCGAAAACCTGGTCAGCGAGCTCCAGGCCGGAGGCTATCCCGGCGACACCCCGGCTGTTGCGGCCTACAGGGTTGGCTGGCCCGAAGAGCAGATCCTGAAGACCACTGTCGGCAACCTGGCCCGGACTGTGGCCGCCAGCAACCTCACCAGGCAGGTGGTCTTTCTCATTCTCCCGGGCCAGGACTCGGAACCCGCCTTTTCCAAACTCTATGACCCCGAATTTGCCCACGGTTTTCGAAGCGAGTGAACCATGTCCTCCCGAATCGTCTACGCCTTGACCCCGAAAGGGGCGGACGTCGCCAGCGTTGTGGCCACCGAGCTGGACGCCGATCTCTTTCTGCCCGAAGATCTCGCTGAACAGCATTCCGCCCGGGGATTCCGCTCCCTGCTGGCCACGGTGAGGGACAACTGGCCCCTCTACCCGGAACAGATCTATGTGGCTGCAACAGGAATCGTGGTCCGGGCCATCTCGCCCCTCCTGGACTCCAAGGACAAAGACCCGGCCGTGGTGGTCATGGATCAGTTCGGCTGCTTTGCCGTCAGCCTGGTCTCCGGGCACCTGGGCGGGGCCAACGAGCTGGCCAGGCTGGTGGCGGAAATCACCGACGGCCAGCCGGTCATCACCACGGCCACTGACTGCCAGAACCTCCAGGCCATCGACGTGGCCGCCAGGCAGGCCGGGCTGGCCATCGGCAACACCAGGGCCATCAAAGCCGTGAACATGGCCATGATCCGCTCCGAGCCCTTTGGCCTGGCCGACCCTGAAGACAGGCTGGGCTGGCGGACCCTGCCACCGGACAACGTGACCATCCTCGATCTCGACGACATCCGGCACAAGGAGCCGAACATGCCCGGGGTCATCGTGACCTGGAGGACGTTGTCCGGACCTTCTGGAGACGAGGATGTCCTGCGCCTGCACCCCAAATGTCTGGTGGCCGGCATGGGGTGCAACAGCGGAACGAGTGATTCCGAGATCCTGGATCTGCTCCACAAGACGTTCGACCGGGCCGGACTGGAGCTCAAGAGCCTGGCCTGCCTGACCACCACGAGCAGAAAACAGGATGAGCCTGGCCTGAACAGGGCCGCGGAGGAGCTCGGCGTCAAGCTGATCTGTATCGAACACGACCTGCTCAAGGCCGTGTCCGTGCCCAACCCCTCAACCACTGTGCACAGACACATGGGAGTGAACAGCATATGCGAAGCAGCCGCCCTGATTCAGTCCAAGAGCCAGAGCCTCCTGGTGGAGAAGACCAAGAGCGCCAACGCCACCCTGGCCGTGGCCCTGGACCGCTGTTCATAGTCAGCCTCGGCCCGGGCAGCCCGGACTATCTGGCCCCCAAAGCCAGGCAGGCCCTGCATGCAGCCCGGGTCATCGCCGGCTACTCCACCTACATCAGCTTTCTTGAGCAGGAGATCCTTGAGGGCAAGGAGGTCATCAGCACCGGCATGACCCAGGAGGTCGACCGTTGCCGGGAGGCCATCGCCAGGGCCAGGTCGGGCCTGGCCACAGCTGTTGTCTGCAGCGGGGACTGCGGCATCTACGCCATGGCTGGACTGGTTCTGGAAATGCTGGAAGAGCAGGACCTGCTGGAGAAGATCAGGGTGGAGATCATCCCGGGCATCCCCGCCCTGGCTGCCGGATCAGCCCTGCTGGGTGCGCCTCTGATGCACGATTTCGCCTGCATCAGCCTGAGCGACCTGCTGACCCCCTGGGAGGTCATCGAGCAGCGACTCGCGGCAGCCAGCCGGGCCGACTTCGTGCTGGTGCTCTACAACCCGCGGTCCAAAAAGCGGGGTTGGCAGCTGGACAGGGCCCTGGAGATCATCAGGGGCGATCGCCCGCCTGGGACCCCGGTGGGCGTGGTCCGCAATGCGGCCAGAGAGGACGAGCGATCCTGGGCGACCACCCTGGATGAGATCAGGACCGGCGAGGTGGACATGCTCTGCACCCTGTTCGTGGGCAACTCCCAGACCCGGCTGGCCCGGGGCAGGATGGTCACCCCCAGGGGGTACGGGGCCAAGTACGACCTCAAAAAAACCGTGGGATGAGGTCCCACGGTTTTTTTGAATCAGAGCTTCAGCAGCCGGTAGACGGCCTCCATGTCCAGGCTCTCCCTGACCGTGTCGGCCAGCCGGTCCAGGGCCGGCTCGATATCGTAGCGGCAGCAGATCTCATTCCTGGCAGCCAGCCCCTTGCGGGTCCGCAGGCGATCGATGAACCAGCGCCTGAACCCGTCGCTGTCAAAGACCCCATGCCAGTAGACCCCCCAGACCAGACCCTCTGAAGCCGCCCCGGTCCTGGACCCGTCCTGGAGCTCGATCACCGGGCGAACAGCCGGCCCCTGGTCCTGACCATGGTGGATCTCGTAGCCCTGGACAGGCCAGCCTGAGTCCAGGTGTACCCCCCTGCTCAGGGTCAGGGTCTTTTCCTTTTCCAGGACCGTGTCCATGGGCAGCAGGCCCAGGCCCTCGACCCGGCTTCCGGAGGACTCCAGCCCGAAGGGATCGCTGATGCTCCGGCCGAGCATCTGATACCCGCCGCAGATGCCCACGACCTCGGACCGGCCCTCAGCGGCCAGAGCCTGGATCTGTGACGCCAGTCCGCTCTGGATGAGACGGGACAGGTCATGGATGACGTTCTTGCTTCCAGGGATGAGCACGGCATCCGGCCGACCCAGCCTCTGTCCTGCCTTGACCACGGTCAGCCTGACGTCGGGCTCGCCCAGAAAAGGCTCAAAATCGGTGAAGTTGGAGATGTGGTCCAGATCGATCAGGGCCACCTCCACGTCTGGGGAGCCGTCGTTCTCTCTGGAGAAGAACCCGCTCTTGAAGCTGACCGAATCCTCTTCCGGCAGGCCCAGGTCATGGAGATAGGGCACGGTTCCCAGGACCGGCCTGCGGGTGAAGAAAGCGGTGTAGTCCAGAGCGTCCTTGAGCAGCGAAGGATCCCCCCGGAAGCGGTTGATGCAGAACCCGGCCACCAGCTGCCGCTCCCACTCGGCCAGGACCTCCATGGTCCCGATGAAGGAGGCGAACACCCCCCCCCGGTCGATGTCCCCCACCAGGACGACGCCGGCCCGGGCATAGTCGGCCATGCGCATGTTCACGATGTCGTGGTGCTTGAGGTTGACCTCTCCAGGGCTCCCGGCACCTTCCAGGACCAGGGCGTCGTGGTCCCGGGCCAGGGAATCGTAGGCCCGGCAGACCGCCTCCCAGGCTTTGGGCTTGTAGGCGATGTAGTCGGTCACGGACATGTTCCTGACCGGCTGGCCATTGATGATGATCTGACTGCCGACATCGCTGCTGGGCTTGATGAGCACCGGGTTCATGCGCACATCCGGATCAAGCCTGCTGGCCTGGGCCTGGACCACCTGGGCCCTGCCCATCTCTCCGCCGTCCCTGGTGACAAAGGAGTTCAGGGACATGTTCTGGGCCTTGAACGGGGCCACGCGCACGCCGTCCTGGAGCAGAATCCGGCACAGGGCGGCCACCATGACGCTCTTGCCGGCATTGGAGCTCGTGCCCTGGAACATGATGGCCGGGGTCCTGGTCCTGGCAGGCCTGGCGCCCGCAGGACGGCTCCGGGGATGACCCATGACCGCGTCCAGGGCCGAGACGAGCCGGGCGTTCTCCCGCCCGGTCTTGACCGCCACCCGGAAGTAGCGCTCATCCAGTCCGTGGTAGTTGTCGCAGACCCGGATGGCGATGCCGTGCCCGGTGAGCAGGCGTTCGGCCAGGTCACTGGCGGACATGGGCCCGGCCTCGATCTTGCCGAACAGATAGTTGGCCTGGCCGGGAAACACCCGCAGCCCGGGGAGCTGGCCCAGGGCTTGCTGCAGCGCCTCTCTCTCGGCCCTGACCAGCTCCCTGGTCCTGTGGGCATAGTCCTCCTGCTCGAGGGCCCTCACCCCCACGGCCTGGGCCAGGGCGTTGACGCTCCAGGGCGGGATGTGCTCCTGCAGAAGGGAGGCCACATGGCCGGGGAAGAGGCCGAAGCCCAGCCTGAGGCCGGGGATGGCGTAGAACTTGGTCATGGACCTGACCACGCCCAGGTTGGCCAGGCCGGGGTCGAAACCCGTCCTCAGGCCGGGGACAAACTCGATAAAGGCCTCGTCCAGGAGGAAGAAGGCGGCAGGATGGTCTGCGGCCATCTTCTGGATGGCCTCCAGATTCGGGCATGCCCCGGTGGGGTTGTTCGGCACCCCGACCATGACCAGGTCCCCGTCCTGGACACGCTCCTCCAGGGCTCTGCAGTCCAGAGTGAACCCCCGGTCTTCGGCCATGGGCAGAAAATCGACCTTCAGACCGCCCAATTCTGCAGCCCGGCTGTAGTCGACATAGCAGGGGGCTGGAATGACGGCCCTGGTCAGGTCCAGGGCCCTGGGCAGAGCGAAGATGAGCTCTGTGGACCCGTTGCCCAGAACGACCTGTCCCGGATCCAGATCGAAGCTTCGGGCGACGGCCTCGGCCAGCTCGCTGCTCCGGGGGTCCGGGTAGTGGACGATCTCTTCCAGGGTCCTGCTGATGACCGGCCGCAAATCCTCCGGGGGGCCAAGGGGGTTGATGTTGGCGCTGAAATCGAGCAGGCCTTCCCGGGTCCTCCCGGCCCTCTCGGCCAGCCTGCGCAGATGGCCACCATGCTGTTCCGTTCCGCCAGTGCTCATAGGTCCTCTGTGGTTGCCAGACAGATGCTTCAACTTTGACTTTTTCCCCGGCCCGGGACACACTCTTTCCCGGTGCCCGGCAGATCAGAGACCTGCCGGGCACCGGGAAAGAGTGATGGGTTCCAAGTGGATACAACAATTTCCCCACATTTCGAGTGCGACTCATCTCAAAGCGTCGATTGGAGGCAGTTTTTTTTGAAAAGAGCACGTCTTTTCGCTTTCCACGGAAAAAATGAGCCTTCAACCAAAGAGTGCCCCCGGGGGGATTCGAATTGTCCTCAATGACAACCGCAAACATGTCAGCTTGCCAAAGGCAAAGCTGACATAAGTCCATGACAAAGTCCTTTTCGTTAATCAAGCCTTATTTTGTCGAAAAACGCGCCCTGATCCTGATCGGGCTGGTCAGCCTGATTGCCGTGGACGGCCTGCAGCTGTTCATTCCCAGGGTCATCAAATGGGCCGTGGACGACCTGACAGGGCTGCAGATCACCATGCAGGGCCTGGCCTTCTACGGGCTGCAGATCGCGGTGATTGCCCTGTTCATGGGCGTCTTCCGCATTATCTGGCGCCGCTGCCTCCTGGGCACCTCCAGGCGGGTGGAAGAGGGCCTGCGCAATGAGCTCTTCTCTCATCTCCAGAGCCTGTCCGTCCCCTATTTCGACCGCACCAAGACCGGCGACCTCATGGCCCATGCCACCAACGACATCCAGCAGGTCAGAATGGCCGCCGGCATGGGGCTGGTGGCCATCAACGACGCCATTTTTCTCGGACTGGCCACCATCGGGTTCATGCTCTACATCCACCCCATGCTGACCCTGTTCGTGCTCATCCCCATGCCCTTGATCATCGTCGGCACGCGGCTCTTCACCAAGAGGATGCACTCCAGGTACCAGAAGGTCCAGGCCAGCTTTTCCGAGCTCACTGAAGCCGTGCGGGAACGCTTTGCCGGCATCAGGCTGATCAAGGCCTACGGGCAGGAGGACACCGAGAGGGCTGGACTGGACCGCCATTCCAGGGCCTACATCCAGGAAAACCTGAAGCTGGTCAAGCTGACCGGGGCTTTTTTCCCCATGATGCTCCTGCTGACCAACCTCAGCATGGCCGTGGTCCTCTATCTGGGGGGCCGGCTGACCATCATGAACTCGATCACCACCGGCGATTTTGTGGCCTTCATCAACTACCTCAGCCTGTTGACCTGGCCGATGATGGCCATGGGCTGGGTCATCAACCTCATGCAGCGCGGCCGGGCCTCCCTGGACCGGATCGCGGCCATCCTGGAGACGCCTCAGGACATCACCCCGCCTGCCAGGCCACTGCCTGTGCCCTCGGCCAACCCCAGCCTCAGCCTGGACCAGGTGCACTTCTCCTACGCAGGGGGGCGTCCGGTGCTCGAGGACATCTCCTTTGGCCTTCAGCCGGGTCAGACCCTGGGGATCGTCGGCCCGCCGGGTTCAGGCAAGAGCTCCCTGCTGCAGCTCCTGCCCAGGCTGTACGATCCCTTCAGGGGAAAGGTCTGCCTGGACTCCGTGGACATTCGCAGCCTGGCCCTTGGCACGCTCAGATCCCTCTACGCCTATGTCCCCCAGGACCCTTTCCTCTTTGCCGGCACGATCCGGGACAACGTGACCTTTGGTTCGGCCGAGGTGGACGAGGATGTGCTCAACTCCGCCCTGGCCAGGGCGGAGCTCCTGGAGACCATCCAGTCATTCCCAAAGGGCCTGGAGACCCTGGTCGGGGAGAGGGGGGTCATCCTGTCCGGGGGGCAGAAGCAGAGGGCGGCCCTGGCCAGGGCCTTCCTCCTCCAGAGCCCGATCTTCGTTCTTGACGACCCGGTCAGCCAGGTGGATGTCCAGACAGCCCACAGGATCATCGGCAGCCTCAGGCAGGCCGGTACAGAACGCACCATGATCATTTCCTCGCACCGGCTGGCGGCGGTCCGCTTCGCCGACTGGATCATCACCCTGGAGCAGGGAAGGATCACCGAGGCCGGGACCCATGACGACCTCGTCCAGGCCGGTGGGTTCTACGCCCGGACCTTCCGCCTGCAGCAACTGGAAGAAGAGCTCCATGCCACTTGATTTCGGCTACTTTGAAGAGGAGCAGCTGGGCCGGTCCCAGGACGCGGCCACCCTCTGGCGCCTGGCCCCCTTTGCCCGCCCCTATGCCCAGCTCATCGCCGCGTCCATCCTGCTGGTCATCCTGATCACGGCCTGCGAGCTGGCCATCCCCTACATGACCAAGATCGCTGTCGACCGCTACATCGTGCCCGGTCAGGAGTCGCAGACCAGGCTCCTTCAGGTCGAGCCTGACCGGCCAGGGGTCTCGGCGATCATCGAAAGCCATCCGGAGCTCTTTGCGACCTCTCCCTCGGGCGCGGTCATCGAGCTGGAGGCCCTGAAAAGCTTGAACGCTGACGAGATCAGGGTCCTCAGGGCCGGGGACATGCAGGGGCTGGGCGTGCTGACAGGGCTCTTCTGCCTGCTCATCGGACTGAACTTTGGATTGAACTTCTTTCAAAAGGTGATCATGGAGTACACCGGACAGCAGATCATGCACGACCTGCGCATGGGGATCTCCACCCACATCCTGAACCTGTCCCTGAGCTTCTTCAACCGCCATCCAGTGGGCCGGCTGGTGACCCGGGCCTCCAACGATGTCCAGAACATGCACGAGCTCTTCACCAACGTGATCTCCTTCGTGCTCAAGGACATGTTCATGCTCCTGGGCATCGCCGTGATCCTCCTGACCATCCACTGGCAGCTGGCCCTGGTCAGCTTTGCGGTCCTGCCTTTCGTCCTCCTGGCCGCCACCATCTTTGCCCGCAAGGCCAGAGACGTTTTCCGCACCCTGCGGATCAAGGTCGCGGAAATCAACTCCCGTTTCTCGGAAACCATCGAAGGCATACGGATCATTCAGCTCTTCAGGCAGGAAAAGGCCAACTCCCAGCGCTTTGCCCGGCTGAACCATGAAAACTACGAGGCCGGCATGCGCCAGATCAGGATCCTGGCCGTGTTCATGCCGGTCATCGAGGCCCTGGGGTTCATCGCCATCGCCGCCATCATCAGCTATGGGGGCGGAAGGGTCCTCCAGGGCTCCCTGAGCCTGGGGGCCCTGGTGGCCTTTCTGTCCTACATCCGCATGTTTTTCAGGCCCATCCGGGACATGGCCGAAAAATTCAACCTGCTCCAGAACGCCATGGCCTCGGCAGAGCGCATCTTCCAGATCCTGGACACCCCGAGCCAGGAACAGGAAAAACTTCAGCCAGAGGGCGGGGCGGAGCAGGAAGCCCCCATCAGGGACATCGAGTTCAGGGCGGTCTCCTTTGCCTACAACTCCAAGGAGGCCGTGCTCAGGGACGTCTCCTTCAAGCTCAATCCAGGGGAGCACATCGCCTTTGTCGGCCCCACCGGGGCCGGGAAGACCTCGCTGATCAACCTCATGACCAGGTTCTTCGAGCCCACTGCAGGCCAGGTCCTGATCAACTCCAGAGACATCAGGGAGTGGGACTTGAACCACCTCAGGAGCAGGACCGCCCTGGTGATGCAGGAATCACTGCTCCTCTCCAGGACGGTTCGGGAGACCCTGCTCCAGGGCAACCCGGACCTGAATGAAGAGGCCATGGACCAGATCCTCCGGGAATCCCTCTGCCAGGATCTGGTCCGGAAGCTTCCCCAGGGGCTGGACACCGTGCTGGCCGGGTACGGGGGGTCCATCTCCACCGGAGAACGGCAGCTCTTGTCCATCGCCAGGGCCATGGCCAGAGACCCTGACCTGCTCATCCTGGACGAGGCCACCTCGTCCATCGACTCGGAAACCGAACAGACCATTCAGCTGGCCCTGGAAAGGCTCATGCACGGCCGCTCCTCGATCACCATCGCCCACAGGCTGGCCACGGCCAGAAAAGCCGACCGGATCTACGTCCTGAACAAGGCCCGGATTGTCGAGTCCGGCGCCCATCAGGAACTGCTGGCCAGACAGGGGCTCTATGCCCGCATGCAGGCCATGGAATAACCTCTCAGGCTCACAGGCCTGAAATGGTCCCGAGCAGCGACTCGATCTCCTGGCCGGCTTTGAGCTCTGTCAGCCATTCCCGGGGGATGGCCTCCATGCCGTGATGGGCCCCGAGGACCATGCCCACGAGCAGGCCCCGGGCAGCCGAGTCGCCTCCGGCCATGACGTTCTGGACCAGCCCCTCCTTGAGATCCTGTTCATGCCTGGCAATGATCTGCACCGTGCCGGGGAAGGCATGGGGCACATGGCAGGTCTTGCCGAACCCGGCAATGGCCGGGACAGTGTCCTGGCCCGCACTCTGAAGGCCCCTGTCCAGCCAGTCCCGGGCCTGAAGATGGGCGTACTTCCGGTCTGCGGCCTGCTTCAGGGCGGCCACCGGAGACTGGCCCTGAAGCACGAGCAGGGTTGTCCGGGCAAAGAACTCGGCACTGTCGACCACCACTGGGTCCTGGTGGGTCATGCGGGTCTGGGCCCTGGCGGCAGCAACCAGATCCTCCTCCCTGTCCTGGAGCAGAAAGACCAGGGGGGCGATCCGTCCAGCCCCGGCCAGGTCGTTGCTCGATGACCCGGCCTCTTCCGGACCGAGGCCTTTGCGGTAGCCGGCCAGGGTGTTTTTGGTGGCCCCGTCAAAGTAGCCCTTGGAGTCGGCGAAAAAGGCTTGCCAGGATCGGCTGAAGGCCTGGAGGTCAAACCCGCCAGTCTCTGCCAGGACTCTGAGCAAAACCAGGGTTTGATCGCCGTAGTGGGTGAACTCGCCGGCCTTTTTCGAAGCGTGAAAGCTGTCCGGCTGCGGCGCCAAAAGCCGGTCCACCCGGCCGATGCGCTCGGCAATGTCAGTGGTGCTGTAAATCCAGTGCGCCCCCAGAGACAGGGAGTCCCCGAGAAATGAAGCCATGACCATGGCCCAGGTTGCCTCAGACCTCATCGTCATCCTCCTTGGTCTTGAAACTGTTGCTGAAATCTCCAATCAACGCCTTTTCACGTCTACCTCATTGATATCCTATATGATTGCTGTTAAAAAAGACAAGGAGTCTGTGATCTCAAACAACGGAATGAAGGAGGACAGCAACCATGGCCGAAGAACAGAGCACCCCCCAGCACTGCCCCGGTTTCCAGAGCTTCAAGAGCCTGAGCTCCTTTGTGTGCAAGTGCCCGGAATGCGGAGAAGAGATCGAGATCTTCTCCGACGAGTTCAACAAGCCGCACTCCTGCCCAAAGTGCAAGAAACCCGTTGACTTCAGCCAGTGCACCCTTGAGGGCAGCGGAAAGAGCCTCTGACGCCTGCCCCTGCCTCACGCGACAGGGGGGCCTGTATGGGTCGCCCCTGTCCGGCAGAGGAGGAAGAGACCCGAAGGCCTGGCCGATCTCAAGGCCCTGTGTCAGGCCGGCCAGCGGCCGGGCTGACCGAAAACAGCCCCCGACCCCCTGAGGACATGCCGCATCGATGACCAGAGACATGCACCGGGTGCTCATTGTCGACGATTCCCCTGAAGTCAGGGACATCCTCGTCGAAGTTCTCGAGGGTTCGTATGAGGTGTGCACTGCGGCCGACGGCGACGAAGCCCTCCAGGTCTACGGGCAGACCAGGCCGGACATCATCTTGCTGGATCTGCACATGCCCATGATGAGCGGGCTGGAGGTCATCAACCACATCAGGCACCGTCTCCAGGACCATGAGATTTACATCCTGGTGGTCACAGCCGAGACCTCCTTCACCACCAAGAAGGACGCCCTGGTCTCCGGGGCCAACGACTACCTGGTCAAGCCCTACCACCACGAAGAGCTCCTGGCCAGAATCAGGGTCGGAGAACGTCAGATCCGCCTCCGCAGACAGCTTCAGCTGGCCCTGAGCAGCATGGAACGGGAAGTGGAGATGCTGGGCCAGATCCAGCAGCGCCTCCTCCCTGCCGGGGACCTGGGCCTGGAGGCCTTCGACGTTCAGTCCCTGTTCATGCCTTCAGGACGGGCCAGCGGGGATTTTTTCGACTATTTCCAGCACGGTTCGCACCAGGTCCGGCTGGCCATGTGCGACGTCTCCGGCCACGGGGCCCGGGCGGCATTCCTCATGGGCGTTGTCCGCACCACCATCAGGCTGAGCCAGAAGACCGAAACCGGCCTGAGCACCCTGGTCGCCCAGCTCAACGCCTACCTCGACGACATCATTGGTCAGGAAAGCGACTTTGTCAGCCTCTTCCTGGCCGACGTCCACATCAGGGACAGGACGCTGACCTACATCAACGCCGGGCACTGCCCTGGGCTGCTCAAGGTGAACCAGCACCAGATTGTGCCCCTGGAGGCCACCATGCCTGTCCTGGGGGTCGGACAGCTCCCGGTCAGCTCTGAACAGGTCCTGCTCCATGCCCAGGCCTCGCTTCTGCTCTTCACCGACGGGATCTACGAATGGCCCACCCCTTCCGGGGACTTTCTGGACCAGGACAGCTTCATGCGCATGGCCGCAGACGTGCTCAACGAGGAGCATCCCTCTCTGGATTCCCTGATGGCCAGATTGAGGGAGATCACAGACCTGATCCGCTTCAGGGACGATGCCACGGCCCTGCTCATCCAGGCCCGGCTCTGAGCTCCGGCCACGTCAGGCTCAACGTCACATGAGCCACATCGGACAGCAGCTGCTCGGATGAAACTTCATCACAGGTGTTCAGGTTTCGGGTGTCGGGTTTCAGGAAGAAGGCCTTCAAGTGCAGTGAC
>CAZNIP010000060.1:0-18440 GCA_964573115.1 uncultured Desulfohalobiaceae bacterium
TCCAATGCCGCGGCCGTCTGCCTGTACGAGGCCCTGCGCCAGACCGGGAAGCTGGGGAATGATGAATGAAGAATAGTCAACACCCAACATCCAAGTTCAGAACGTGACTTGAACATCACGGCGAAGAAGCTTATCACTACAGCGGTGTTCATTCGATACTTTTTACTCTTTTCCGTCATCCCTGAGTTGATCCGGGATCCAGTTCTTTATCTGGATTCCGTCCTTCGACGGAATGACGGGAAAAGCACGTCACCTTATAATGAAGATGCTCAACGATCGCTGGTGTGATGCGCCCTCCTCTTCACCATTGAATGTTCACCATTCGATATTCATCATTCAAAATTCTGTCTTCACATGTCCCCCCTGATCCCCCTCATCGCCTTCATTCTTGACCTGGTGCTCAAGGACCCCCACTCCTGGCCCCACCCGGTCCGCTGGATCGGGGCCCTCCTGAACCGGATGGAGGCCTGGGCCAGGAGCCAGACCAGGTTCACCCTGCGCCAGGCCGGGGTCATCTCTCTGGTGGGACTGCTCGTCGCGGTCTGGCTGTCCACGGCCATCCTGACCAGCATCCCGCTGCTCGGGTTCCTCCTGGCCCTGGCCCTGGCCTATGCCGGGCTGTCCCTGGGGGGGCTCATGGAGGCGGCCCGGGACGTCCTCGACGCCATCAGAGCCAACGACCTGGAAACGGCCAGAGGCCGGCTGTCCATGCTCGTCAGCCGGGACACCTCGAGCATGGATCGAAACGAGCTCTCCCGCTCCCTGGCCGAAACCGTGAGCGAAAACTTCAACGACGGCCTGACCGCACCCTTCTTCTTCCTCCTCCTTGGCGGCCCGGTCCTGCTCTGGCTGTACAAGGCGGTCTCCACCGTGGACTCCATGTGGGGCTACCAGACCCCGAAATGGAGCTCCCTGGGCTGGGCCGGGGCCAGGCTGGACGACATCCTGGCCTTTGTCCCGGCCAGACTGAGCGCCGGGCTGATCATCCTCAGCGGGTTCATCCTCTCCAGGAACTGGAAAAGAGCCATGAAGCAGACCCGGAAACAGGCCAGGCTGATGAAGAGCCCCAACGCGGGGTGGCCCATGGCCGCCGCAGCCTGGGTCCTGGAAGGGACCATGGGCGGGTGGACCGTGTATCACGGTCAGCGGACCTTCAAGCCCCTGCTCGGGCCTGCAGACATGGAGTGGACCGAGGACAAAATCCGCGACCTGCTGAAGCTCATCTCCATTTCCGGCTGGATCCTCGTTCTGGCCGGCTCCGCGCTCCTCCTGTTGACCGCCTGAGGCCTCAGAGCACAGAGCATATGCGTTCAGCCCGGCATCCTGCCGGGCTTTTTTCATTGTCTGCACCTGTCCGGGTGCAGACAATGACTTGACACGATCGTGACACTATGGAATGGTTCGACCATTCTAATGATCAGACATCGGGTCGCTGCCGGGCATGCTGCCGGCGGCCTGGTCTTTCCCCACACAGAGGTGAGTGGTGTTGAAGAAAGAGTTTTCAGAATCTTTTCACCGCCCGCTCCCCAAAGTCGCTTGATGAAGAGGATAAAGGCAGGGATGGAGAAAACTCTTTGTCATTCAGGCCGGGCGATGCTCCCCGGGCTGAAGCAGCTCTGCCGCCAGGACGCGGCAGCCAGAAGCTTCACTTTTCCCGCGTCAGCGGGTGGCTGTGCAGACCCGACCAGTATCGGTCGGGTCTGCATGTCCTTATCCTCCCCATCCTCTTCATCAAGTGAGCGCAGCGAACGGGTGGTTCAAAACTCTTTTCCCACTGTGTTGAGTGTGTGCGAAGCTCATGCCCACGGCCGGGCTGACAACTGAGCCCATGTTTCGACCAGCCAGACAGAACAAGGTCTTCCAGGACGTGGTCGACCAGATCGAGGAGGCCATCCTCTCCCGGCAGCTCAAACCCGGCGATGTCCTGCCCCCCGAGCGGGAGCTCAAGGACATGCTCCAGGTCAGCCGGGGCACGCTGCGGGAGGCTTTTCGGGTCCTGGAGGAAAAGGGGCTCCTGGACATCAAGCTCGGCATGGGCGGCGGGGCCGTGATCAAGGGTCCCTCCTTCGAACCCGTGAGCGAGAGCCTGGCCAGGCTGATCCGCCACCAGAAGGTCTCCCTGACCCACCTGGCCGAATTCCGGGAAGGGGTCGAAGGCCAGGTCGCCGCCCTGGCCGCCCGGAGGGCAACCCCGGAAGACATCCGGGAGCTGGAGAGCCTGCTCCAGACGACCCACGACTTTGCCCGTCAAGGGCGGAAGAAGTCCCAGGAGTTCCTGGAGGCTGACAAGGACGTCCATCTCAAGCTGGCCGAAATCAGCGGCAACCCCATCTACCAGTTTGTTCACCTCTCGGTCCACGACAACATCGACCGCTACTACGAGCGCTACCTGACCATGGACGACAGGGAAATGGTTGAAAACTGCCAGGACCTGAAGAGCATCGTCCAGGCGGTCAAAGAGGGGCGGGCAGACGAGGCGCGACGGCTGGCCAGGGACCACGTCCATCGGTTCAGCAGCTATATGGAGAGTTCGCTTTCGTCCAATGTTCAACCCTGACCAAGGTGGAAAACATATGACTCTGTTCGATCAGCTCGTCTCCAAGACCATCATGTACGTCCCAGGGCCCCTTGTCGGTGTTTTTGCCAAAAAATACATCGCCGGCCCCACGCTCCAGGATGCGGTCAAGGTCAGCCGTGACCTGAACAAACAGTCCATCATGACCACCATCGATGTTTTGGGGGAGTTCATCACCACCAAGGACGAGGCCACCGGGTTCAAGCAGCAGGCCCTGGAAGTCCTCAAAACCATCGACAAGAGCGGGATCGACGCCAACCTGTCCATCAAGCCCACTCAGATGGGCCTCAATCTGGACAAGGACTTCGCCTTTGACAACATTCAGGAGATCGTGGCCTATGCCAAGAGCCTTGGGAACTTCGTGCGCATCGACATGGAGGACATCACCTGCACCGACGACACCCTGAGCTTCTACAACCGGCTGCGCAAGGACGACCCCTCCCACGTGGGCACGGTGCTCCAGGCCTACCTCAGACGGACGATCAAGGACATCCTGGCCCTTCAGGGCCAGCCCATGAACATCCGGCTGTGCAAGGGCATCTACCGCGAACCCCGGGAACACGCCTACAAGCACCCGGACGTGATCAACATGAACTTTGTCTACGGACTGGAGAAGCTCTTCAAGGCCGGGGCCTACACCGGCATCGCCACCCACCACCCGAGACTGATCTTCGAAGCCACCCGGCTCATCGAGGAACACGGTCTGAGCCGCGACGACTATGAGTTCCAGATGCTCCTCGGCGTTGACGAGCAGCTGCGGAAGATCATCGTCGACCAGGGCCACCGTCTCCGGGTCTATGTCCCTTACGGACGCTCCTGGCTGCCCTATGCCAAGCGGCGGCTCAAGGAGAACCCGGACATCGCCAAACACGGTTTGAGGCAGATTTTGAGGCTGGACAGGAAGCCGGCCTGAAACGTCAACCATTCAGGAGGATTTTGGAATGGAAAACGCATCACTCACAGCAGCAACCTGGCTCTGGCTCCTCATTCCCATGCCACTGGTCGTGGTTCTGTCCTTCATCAACCTCTTCGTCAGAAAGAAGGAGGACTAGGGATCATGAACGTACCCACACTCTCAGCTTTCATCCTCTACCTCATCGTCCTGCTGAGCATCGGGATCTTCTTCTACCTGCGCACGAGCAACCTGTCCGACTATGTCCTGGGCGGCCGCGGACTCAACCCCTGGGTCGCGGCTCTGAGCGCCGGGGCCTCCGACATGTCGGGCTGGCTGCTCCTGGGTCTGCCCGGGGCCATGTACGCCGGGGGGATGAACAACCTCTGGATCGCGGTGGGCCTGTCCATCGGGGCCTTCCTGAACTGGCAGTTCGTGGCCAGGCGCCTGCGCACCTACACCGAGGCGGCCAGCGACGCCATCACCCTGCCCGACTACCTGGAGAACCGCTTCTACGACACCTCCCGGGTGCTGCGGGTCATCTCGGCCGTGGTCATCCTGATCTTCTTCACCATCTACGTCTCATCCGGCCTGGTGGGCGGGGCGATCCTGTTCGAAAAGAGCTTTGGCATGACCTACCAGTCCGCCCTGTGGATCGGATCCCTGGTCATCGTGAGCTACACCTTCCTGGGCGGGTTCATGGCTGTCAGCTGGACCGACTTCATCCAGGGCTCCCTCATGTTTCTGGCCCTCTTGTTCGTCCCCATGATCACCATCCAGATCATCGGCAGTTGGGGCGAGGTCACCGCCCAGGTCGGGGCGATCGACCCCGAATTCCTGGACGCCTTCTCCGGGATGAGCTTTCTGGGCATCATCTCCCTCATGGCCTGGGGCCTGGGCTACTTTGGCCAGCCGCACATCCTGGCCCGGTTCATGGCCATCAAGAACCCGGGCGATGTCCCCAAGGCCCAGACCGTGGGCATGACCTGGATGGTCTGCGGACTCTTCGGGGCCATCCTCACCGGGTTTGCCGGGATCGCCTACTTTTCCAGCTCCCCTCTGGAGAACTCGGAGACCGTGTTCATCGCCCTGGTCCAGGTCGTGACCAACCCCTGGATCGGCGGCATCCTCCTGGCGGCCATCCTTTCGGCCATCATGAGCACGGTGGACTCCCAGCTCCTGGTCTGCTCCAGCGCCATTGCCGAGGACTTCTACAAGCAGATCCTGCGCAAGGACGCCAAGCGCAACGAGCTGGTCTGGATCGGGCGGTTTTCAGTCATCGCCCTGGCCCTGATCGCCACCTCCATCGCCGCCAACCCGGACAGCAAGGTCCTGGACCTGGTGGCCTACGCCTGGGGCGGCTTCGGGGCCTCCTTCGGCCCGGTGGTCATCCTGTCCCTGTTCTGGAAGCGGATGACCAGGAACGGGACCCTGGCCGGCATGGTCGTCGGGGCCCTGACCGTGATCGTCTGGAAGAACCTCTCCGGCGGGCTGTTCGATCTCTATGAGATCCTGCCGGGCTTCATCCTCTGCACCATTGCCGTGATCGTGGTCAGCCTCCTGGACAAGGAACCTTCGAGGGAGACTCAGGCCCAGTTCGAGTCCATCGTCTAACAGTCAAAGCCCGGGCTTGAAGCCCGGGCTTTGATTGTTCTTATTCCTTTCAGGCAGATTGCCTGAAAGGAACTCAACACGTGATACCAGGCAAAGTTGACGGTCGGAGCATTGAAATGGAGGCCTGATGTCTTCGCAACCTCGGAGTCATCGAAAATCAGTCCTCTCCTCCAAATCATTCCAAATCACCCAGAGCTGGGTCGATCAGAAGCTCTGCACCAGGGTCTGTCAATTTTGACAGACCCTTTTCACGTGTGCGCGCCTGTCACTTTCAGCGCCCCTGTGCTATGATCATCGATAATTTTTGATTCCTGGATGTTCACCAGAGGAAAAAACTGCATCCTGACCCCAGGGATGCAAAGGAGCCACGTATGACCACGCTCAGACAGGAAACACTCAAGACCATCGAATATGACAAGCCAGACATTGTCAGCGGCTATGCCAATCAGACGCTGAAGGTGAACCTCAGCGATCAGTCCTTTGAGTTCAAGCCGGTGAGTCAGAACATGAAGGACACCTTCACCGGGGGCAAGGGGTTCGACCTCTGGCTTCTGTGGCACGCGGTCACCCCGGAGACCAGATGGAACGACGAGGACAACGCCCTGTGCATCGCTTCCGGCCCCATGGGCGGGACCCCGATCTATCCCGGCTCAGGCAAGTCCATCGTGACCTCCATCTCCCCTCTGACCGGGTCGGTCATGGACTCCAACGTCGGCGGCCACTTCGGGCCCTACCTCAAGTTCTCAGGGTTCGACGCCCTGGAGATCACCGGCAAGACCACAGAGGACCTCGTCCTGGTCATCGACGGCATCGACAAGACCCTGTCCCTGCAGACAATCGAGGGCCTGCCCGAGGACGCCTACGACACCTCCGAGCTTCTGACCCACCACTATGGGAACGGGCAACCCAAGACCGTCTCTGTGGTCACCACCGGACCGGGGGCCAGGCACACCTTTTTCGGGTGCCTCAACTTTTCCTTTTACGACTCCAAGCGCAAGATGACCCGTTACAAGCAGTCCGGACGGGGCGGCATGGGCACAGTCTTTGCCGACAAGGGGCTCAAGGCCGTTGTGGCCAGGGCGGGCTCGGTGTCCCTGGACGCCAACAACCCTGCGGACAAGGAAGCCCTGAAGCAGTGCGCCAAAGAGCATCAGTCGAACATCGTCAACCTGGACCCCAAGCAGAACCAGATGGCCAAGGGCGGAACCACCTTCCTGACCATGATCATGAACGATCACGATCTGCTGCCCACGCACAACTTTCGCTACGGCTCCCATCCCGAGGCCGGGAACATCGGGGCCACCGTGTTCAGACGCCTGTTTGACCCCGGCTTTGACGGCTGCTGGTACGGCTGCACCGTGGCCTGCTCCCACGGGGTCAAGGATTTCGTGCCCATGACCGGCCCCTTCAAGGGCCGCAAGGTCTTTGTGGACGGGCCCGAATACGAGACCACGGCCGGTGTGGGCTCCAACCTGGGCATCTTCGACCCCTTCACCGTGCTGGAGCTGAACTTCTACTGCGACGCCTACGGCCTGGACACCATCTCCATCGGCACGGCCACAGCCTTTGCCATGGAGTGCTTTGAAAGCGGTCAGATCTCCACGGAGCACACCGGCGGCATGGACCTGTCCTTCGGCAATCGCAACTCGGCGCTGGAGATCCTGCACCAGATGGCCCGGGGCGAAGGCTTTGGAACCGTCATCGGCCAGGGCGTCCGCCGGATGAAACAGAAGTTCGCCGATGAGTACGGGGCCGATGCCAAGGCCATGCAGGACTTCGGCATGGAATGCAAAGGGCTGGAGTTTGCCGAATACGTGACCAAGGAATCCCTGGCTCAGCAGGGGGGCTTCGGCCTGGCCCTGAAGGGGCCGCAGCACGACGAGGCCTGGCTCATCTTCCTGGACATGGTCCACAACTTCATGCCCACCTTTGAGCAGAAGGCCGAGGCCCTGCACTGGTTCCCCATGTTCCGGACCTGGTTCGGCCTGTGCGGGCTGTGCAAGCTGCCCTGGAACGACATCGTGCCCGAGGACAACAAGGACACCCCCGAGCCGGCCAAGGTGATCGGCCACGTCAAGCTCTACGCCCAGTACTTCTCCTCCGTGACCGGGAAGGAGGTCTCCCCTGAGGACCTCATCACCATGAGCGAGAAGGTCTACAATTTTCAGCGCATCTTTGCCCTGAAAATGGGCTTCGGGACCCGGGATCACGACGTCATCCCCTACAGGGCGGTGGGTCCGGTGACCGAGCTGGAGTACGAATCCCGGCAGGAGAGGTACGACACCGAGCTCAAGGACAAGCACGGCGTCGACATCTCCAGACTGTCCACGGCGGACAAGGTGGCCAAGCTGCGCGAGCTCAGGGAAGGGCTCTACGAGCAGCTCGTGGATGCGGTCTACACCAGGCGGGGCTGGACACCCCAGGGCATTCCCACAGTGGCCACGGTCAAGCGCCTGGGATTGGACTACCCCGAGGTCCTCGAGGTGCTCGAGGCCCATGGAGTGACTGCATGACGATCACGGTCAACGACCGGACAATGGAGTGGTTCGAAGGCATGACCGTGAGCGATGTGCTCGAGCGGATCGAGGACGACTTTCCCTATGCCGTGGTGCGCATCAACGAGACCCACATCTCCAGGCCCAACTTCGAAACCACGTTCGTCCCGGACCAGGCCGAGGTCTACCTCATCCCCATGGTTTCCGGGGGCTGAGCCCCCGGAAACCATACCTGTCCTATCAGCAACCGATGAAAGCGTATGCACGACGAGGACCTTCAACAGCTCATTGCTGAACAGAGCCTTCTGCTCCGGGACCACACTGGATCCGAGGCCAGAATCCTTCCCGAACATGCAGCCCTGGCTCTGCGGGACGCTCACGATACGGATCTTGGAGACCTCTTTCGCACCGCCCTGGCCCAGGACATTCTTCCCGAGCGATACCTGCGCAACCGGACCTCGATTTCCATTGCCGAGCAGCTGCGCCTGGCCAGGGCCAGTGTCGCGGTCATCGGAGCCGGGGGGCTGGGCGGGCAGGTCATCCTCTGCCTGACCAGGCTGGGCATCGGTCGTCTGAGGGTCGTGGACCCGGAGGTCTTCGAGGCCAGCAACCTGAACAGGCAGGCCCTGTCCACCGTGGACTCTTTGGGGCAGAACAAGGCTGACCTGGCCAGGGACACGGCTGCAGCCATCAACCCGGCGGTCCGGGTCACCCCGTATCAGGCCAGGCTGACTCCGGACAATGCAGCTTCGATTCTGGAAGGTGTGGACGTGGTGGTGGACGGGCTGGACTCGATTCAGGACCGCTTCACGCTGGAAGAGGCGGCCAAAGCGCTCTCTATCCCCATGGTGCACGCTGCCATTGACGGCTTTGTGGTCCAGGTCATGACCATCTTCCCCGACGATCCGGGGTTGCAGCTCCTCTACGGCCAGGGACGGACCACCCCGGCCTCTCCCCTGGGCAATCCGGTCTTCGCCCCGCACCTGGCCGCCACCCTGCAGGCCATGGAAGTGCTCAAAATCGTCCTCAACCGGGGCAAGCCGGCCAGGAAAGGCATGATCTCGGCCGACCTGGAGTCAGGGGACTTCGCCCACTTTTCTTTTGGCAGCTGAAAGGGGGACCTTTCAGCTGCCAAAAGAAAAGTGCCATGGGCTGTCCTTTCTTCACAACCCGCGCGAGGTGATGCCAGGGATGAACGAACTGTACCTGGCCACCGTATCCGCTTGAACAGATATGTGAAAAGCCAGTCAGGGCAGGCAGTTCAAAAAGGTATGGGTGCGAGGCGCAAGGAAAATTCAGCTCCGAAGCGTATTCTGTAATACGTGAGGAGATGAATTTTCTGCAGCAACGACGCAATCGTGCCTTTTTCAACTGCCTGCCAGCTATCCCCCGAGCTCCCTGCTCCGCCTGGTCGCAGCCAGCACGGCATCGATGATGGCGCTGCGGGTGGCCCTTCGGTCCAGCTCAAGCATGCCGGCGCTCGAGGTGCCCCCCGGCGAGGTGACCATCTCCCGCAGGACCGTGGCCGAGAGGCCGCTCTGCCCGGACATGGCCACCGCCCCCTCGAACAGGGCCTGGATCATGTCCAGAGACTGCTGCCTGGGAAAGCCCAGGGCCACTCCGGCCTCGATGAGGCTCTCCATGAAATAGGCCACATAGGCCGGGCCGGTGCCCATCAGCCCGGTGAAGGCGTCAAAAAACTCCTCCCGGATGACATGGACCTGGCCCAGCTCGCTGAAGCGGACCTGGATGAACTCCTTCTGGTCCGAGGACAGCTTCTTGTCGTCATAGCACAGGGCGAACACCCCGGCTCCGACCATGGCTGGAGTGTTGGGCATGACCCGGACCACGGGGCAGGTGTGGCCGCACCACTGGGCCAGGGTCTCCCGCCTGATCCCGGCGGCGATGGAGATGAGACACTGGTTCTTCTGCAGCTCGACAGACACGACCCCCAACACCTCCTGCATCTGCTGCGGCTTGACCGCCAGGACGATGTAGTCGCTGAGCGTCACCAGCTCGCCGATGGAGTCCTTGATCTCCAGTCCGGTGGACTCAGCCACTTTGTGGGCCTGCTTGAAATTGAGATCGTACCCGATCAGATTCAGGGAATCCCTGCCGGTCCAGCCTTTGACCAGGGCCCCGCCCATGTTGCCAAGTCCTATGATCCCAAGCGTGGTCATCGGGCAACAACCTCGAGCTGGTTGAAAAAATGTGCGATCTCAGTCCTGGCGTTTTCAGCGCTGTCAGAGCCGTGGACCGAGTTCTTCTCAATATCCAGAGCAAACTGCTTGCGGATGGTTCCTTCAGCAGCCTCGGCCGGGTTCGTGGCGCCCATGAGGTCGCGGTAGCGCTGAATGGCCTGGTCCCCTTCCAGCAGGGAGACCACGGCCGGTCCCGAGCACATGTAATCGGTCAGGCTGTCGAAAAAAGGCCGCTCCTTGTGCACGGCATAGAAAGCCTGGGCCTGCTCCTTGGACATCTGAACCATTTTCATGGCCCTGATTTTCAAGCCGCTGGCCTCGATCTGGGCCAGGATCTTCCCGGTCAGATTCCGTTCCACAGCGTCAGGTTTGATGATCGAAAGGGTCTGCTCTGTCATTGCTGCCTCCAATACGGTCATCGCAGACATCTGCTGCGATGACGGGTCGATGGTTGAGGGGTTCTTCATCACATCCGACGTTCCGCCGAGTGGCAAGGCTGAATGCCTCAAGCACCATGTCGTACACCCTCAACCCTCGGCCTTCAACCCTCCACCGTCCCCATCACATCGCCAGCTCGCTGACCCGGCAGAGCTCGACCCGGCCGTCCCGCTTGGCAGACCAGGTCTGCAGCGCCCTCAGGGTTTCCGGATAGGGATGGCCGATGGCCACGGCATGGCCGATCCGCCTGGCCAGTTGCTCCGCCTTCTGCAGCTGGAAAAGGATGGCCTCTTCCCGCTGCTCGTTGTCGAGAAAGATATCCCGACTCAGGACAGGCACCCCCATCCGGCGGCCCAGATTCCGAGCCACGCTCTCTGCCGAGGTCAGGCTGTCCATGAAAAACAGGCCCCTGTTCTTGACCTCCTGCAGCACCACGTCCATGCCCCGGACATCGGCCGTGAACCTGGAGCCCATGTGGTTGTTGACCCCGACCAGGCCTGGAACCTGACGAAAGTCCTTCTGGATCATCTCCCGCAGCTCCTGCATGCCCATGGCCACAAACAGGCTTCCCGGACCGGGGTTGACCTCGGGATAGCCCTTGGGCTCCATGGGCAGGTGGAGCATGATGTCCACGCCCTTCTTCCGGCTCAGCTCAACGATGTCGCTGGTGTAGGTGGAAAAGGGGAGAATGGACAGCGTGACCTTGCCCCCCAGGGATTGAATGAGCGTCCTGGCTTTGTTCAGATCCTCGCCCAAATCGTCGATCACGATACACAGCCTGGGCTTCGTCCGGCCCCTTTCCTCGACCTGCCGGTCTTGAGGCCGCTTGAGCTCCAGGGCATGGGTGGCCAGGCCAAAGATGACGATCTCCCAGGACCGGCTGCGTCCCGGGTCCTGGATCAGCTTGACGTCCTCGGTCCAGTCCTTCAGCGTGGCCCTGAACCGGTCAAAGAAGGTCTCCTGGCCGGACCGGTCCAGATGCAGGGTCAGGGACTGAAAGTAGTAGTCCTGGTGCCCATTGGACTTTTGAACCACATCCTCGTGCTTCAGCCTGTCCGGATCGATGCCCTCCATGATCAGACTCTGGACCAGGGCCAGGTCCACCTGGCGGATCTTCTGGTCCAGCTCCTCCTGCAGTGCCTCCTCGTAGACCCGGGCAGCATCGGTCCGGGAAGCCACTTTGCGGCGAATCCCGGCCTTCACGGCTTTGTGTTCAGTCTTTGGGGTTTCGGCCTGTGCCCGAGGCCGGGGGCTCTGCCGGGCTGCTGTGCGCTCAACCGCGTCAGTCCTCTCACCGGTCTGAGCCTGGTTGTCCCTGGGCTGAAGCACATCGAGCACATAGAGCAGGGACAGGGCGGTCACCGAGATCACGCAGAACCACAATCCGAGCTTGATTTTGGTCCATGCGCTCAGAAAACGGGGGCTTTTCTTGGCTGTCCGCTTCTTTGTGCCGGTCTTGGAGGTGCGTTTCTTTTGGGCCATGAGCTCTCGAAAAAGCCCCAGCCCGATCCCCTCGGGCTGGAGCCTGAAAAGTCCCTGTGAGTGGTGTCTCCTACAAGTGCAGGGACTGGATCACCGGCAGGCTCTTGACCAGCTGCAGGGCGATCCTGAGCTGATTGTCCCGTTTGAGCATCAGCTCGGCCTTGCCGTTGGTCGGGGAGTCCTCTCCGTGCTCCTGACCGTCGCCGTTTTCCAGGTGCCCTTCCAGGTCCTGCTCCCTGAGCATGGCGAAGGGCTGCTCAGCTGCCTCGCCTTCCTGGGAGGCCACAAAAGGGACCTCGACATCGGGCACAATGCCTTCAGCCTGGATGGACCGTCCGTTTGGAGTGTAGTACCTGGCTGTGGTCAGTTTGATGCCTGCCCCGTCCGCCAGGGGAATGATGGTCTGCACCGACCCCTTGCCAAAGCTGCGTTCACCAATGATCAGGCCGCGCTTGTGGTCCTGGAGGGCCCCGGAGACGATCTCGGAGGCCGAGGCCGACCCGGCGTTGATGAGCACCACCATGGGCACGTCCACGTCGGACTCGCCGGAATGGGCTGAAAAACTCATCTGGGCCTTTTCTTCCCGTCCCTTGGTGTAGACCACCTTGCCCTTCTCCAGGAAGGTGTCGGCCACGGAGACGGCCTGATTCAACAATCCTCCGGGGTTGTTCCGCAGGTCCAGGACAATGCCTTTCATGGCCTTCTCCGGCCTGTTCAGGGCTTCCTTGAGCTCTGACGTCGTGTTTTCGTTGAAATTGGTGATCCGGACATAGAGATAGCCCTCTTCGAGCATCTCGGACTTGACGCTGTGCATGGGAATGACGTCCCGCTCCACAGTGATCTTCTCTGGCTTGACCGCACCCTTGTGCAGCACGGTCAGCTCGACCTCAGTCCCTTTGGGGCCGCGGATCTTATGCACAGCATCCATGATGGTGATGTCCTGGGTCATCTCCCCGTCGATCTCCAGGATGATGTCCCCGGCCTTGAGACCGGCCTTGAAGGCCGGGGTGTCCTCAATCGGGGAGACCACAGTCAGGCGGCCGTTCTGCATGGTGATTTCAATGCCCACCCCGCTGAACTCCCCGGAGGTCTCCACCTGCATGTCCTGGAAGGCGTCTCTGTCAAGGTAGGCCGAATGGGGGTCGAGGCTGGTGATCATGCCCTTGATCGCTCCCTTGACCAGCTCGTCCCGGTCCACCTCCTGCACGTAACTCTTTTCAATCAGATCCATGATCTGACTGAACTGCTTCAGTGTGGCATAGGGGTCGGTCGCCTTGGACAAGCTCGGCGTGCCGGCCAGAGCGCAGAGCAGAAACACAATGCCCGCATAATGACTCAAACGCATAATCATCTCCACTTGTTCATTGAATGCCGTGGTCACGACTCTTTCATTGCTCGCACAATGTCAAGACCGGGTCGAGCCTCTTTTGCCCAGCCACGGCCCGGGATCTATGGGTTGTTTGCCGTTCCGAAGCTCAAAATAGAGTCCGGATCCTTTGGTGGCGGGGTAAAATCCAGCCCGGCCGATCACCTCTCCTTTTTCCACGTCCTGGCCCACCTTGACTCCGGATGTGGAGAGATAGGCATACAGGGAATAGTAGTGCTTGCCGTGATAGATGATAACGACTCGTCCAAAACCGCGCAACATGTCATTATAGACCACCTTGCCCCAGGAAATGGCCTGGACCGGTGCCTTCTCCGGAAGCGAAAACCCCAGGCCTTCATTGGGCGGGTTCTTTTTCGGGGCATACCGTGCAACGAGTCGGCCGTCGGCCGGCCAGGGGAGGTAGCCCTTCAGGTCCTCAATCTTGCGGGAACGCAGGGTCTTGAGCTCGTACTCCAGACCCTGGATGGTCTCCTCGATGCTGGCCAGCTGTTCTTCCTTGGCCAGCTTGCGGGCCCTGACCTTATGCAGGCGACTGACGAACTCCAGTCGCTTCCTGAGAAGCTCGTCCTGATCGGAGCTGATGGTCTCAAGATGCTTTTCCGCCTTTTGCCGCAGGGCCTTCTGCCTGGCCAGGTTGGCGTCAAGCTCCTGCCGATCCTGCTCCAGCTCCTGGATCATCTCCTCGGCCCGTCCGTAGATCGAGGCCAGCCAGGTGAAGCGCCTGTCAGCCTCGTCCCAGGATCGACTGTCGCCCAGCCGTCTGGATTGATTCTGGATGTACAGGGGCCACAGGCGCTCGATCATCTCCAGGAGATCGTTCCGCTTGGCCTCGATGTTCTGCTCCAGCCCGGCGGAATCGGCTTTCAGTTCCGCTTCCCTGGCCTGCACGTCTCTCAGGGCCCGCTTTTCAGCTTTGACCTTGGACGCGAGGGCGTCGATCCTCTTTTCGACCCTGGCCAGATCGGAGTAGATCTCCTTCTCCTGCTGCGTCAGCCGTTTCAGGGTCTGCTTCTCTGACTGAACCCGGCCCTTTTTCTCCTCGATCTCTTCCTCAAGGGCCTTGGACCTTGGGGCGGCCAGGGCAGAGGGAGGTTCGAACCCCAGACCGATGCAGCTTCCCAGCAAAAGACAGGACAGCATGAGCAGCCATGCTGCAAAGGGTCTGCGGGATCGTATGCCGTGTCCGCTCAAACACATACGCTCAGGGTTCCCTCGAAAAGAGCATCAAGCAAGACCTTGCAAAGGACATGCCGCACAAAGCCCTGCCTTCTTCCTGCACCACCTCTTGCCCACTCTGACCAGCAGGGCGTGATACTCATTGAAGAGCTGGACGTCATGAGGCAGCACATCCATAAAGAAGCTGCGCAGCCTTTCGTAGGCGATCGTTTCCGGGACCAGGCCATGCCTGCTCATGATCCTCGTGGTGTAGGCATCGACAACGAAGCTGGGCTTGTGCAGGGCGTAGAGCAAAATGGAATCCGCGGTTTCCGGACCAATCCCCTTCACGCCCAGGAGCTTGGTTCTCAGCTTGTCCAGGTCCTGCTTCCTCAGCTTGTCCAGGTCGAACCTGGCCTCGCTGCGCAGGAAGAGCAGGAAATGCTTCAAGCGGGCGGTCTTGACGCGAAAGTATCCGGCCGGCCGGATGAGCTCGGCAATGGTGTCATCATCCTGGGCAAAGAGTTTATCAGGCTTCAGGAGCTCGGCCTGACGCAGATTCCACAACGCCCTGTCAACATTTGTCCAGTTGGTGTTCTGGGTCAGGATGGCCCCCAGGCAGACTTCAAAAGGGGTCTCCGCCGGCCACCAGTGGCTGGGACCCAGGGCTTCCATCATCGCCCCGTACATCCTGAGCAGCAGCACATGCCAGTCCACGCCTCCAGAAATGTCCACGTTGCCCTCCTTGGTCAGGATGCTCTGCATTGTGAACCGTTCAGGCCCTGTCTGGGGAAAAGACCAGGGCGGACCACTCATCCTGCCGCAGGACCATGACGTTGTTCAGATTGTGGACTGCATACCCCCTGATGACCCTGTCCTCCTGACGATGCAGGAGGCCTGAGAGGACCAGGACCCCGGTGGGAGCAAGATGACGGCTCAGGGCCGGGGCCATCGTGATCAGGGGGTCAGCCAGAATGTTGGCCAGGATGAGGTCATACCTGCTCTCTGCTTTGAGGCAGTCCACCGACCCCGTGAACAGAGCGACCTGATCACCGACCTTGTTGAGCTGCACATTTTCCCGGGCATTGTCCACGGCAATGGGATCAGAATCCAAACCGACCCCGCTGATCCCGAGCAGAGCCGCCCCAATGGCCAGAATGCCCGAACCGGTCCCCACGTCCAGAAAAGAAGTGCCTGCCTTGAGCTGCTTTGTGGCCCAGAGTCGGGCCAGGACATGGAGACAGAGGTTTGTCGTGGCATGATGTCCGGTCCCAAAGGCCATCCTGGGTTCGATGGTGATGGGGACGATCCCGGCGGTCCTCTCGGAACACGTCTCCCAGGGAGGAAGGACCAAAAACTTTTCAGCCACCAGGACAGGCTTGAAATACTCCCGCCAGGCCGAGCTCCAGTCCCGGACCTCTGCCCGGCTGATCTCAAGGTGCACGTCCGGGCAGCGGCTGGTCAGCCTCTCAGAGACCAGATGGGCCTGCTCGTGGTCCAGGCAGTGGATCCGGACCTCCACCCGGTCGCCCTGGACGACCTCCTGCCAGCCCCAGGGGACGATGTCCTCCAGATCCAGGAGCAGATCGTCCGGGTTTGCCTCTGGGAGAAAAAAGGACAGGACGGCCATCATGGGCGCATCAGAGCCGGACTTGAGATCGGTTTCCCTCTGTATCTGACCGCCCGATCCGGAAGAGGCTGGCTTTGGACTCACTGCCAGATCTCGAGTTCCCAGGTCAGCGGCATCTCAAACCCGGTCCCCGGCCCGAACCATGTGGCGAAGATTTCTTCATACCTGCCGCTGGACCACATTTCAGCCAGGATCCTGTTGATGGAGTCCCGGAAGTCCGAGTCGTCCTCCGGAAGCCCGATCCCCAGGTACTGTGTGGCCTTTGAGGTCCTGATCAGCACCAGCTCTGCCGGATCTGGGGCCGAGTGCCTCAATCTGGCCAGCTGCAGCATGTCTGCGGCCACTGCCTGGACGGTGTCCTTCTGCAGGGCTGCGATGGCCGAAGACCCCCTCTCAAAGCCCACAATCGTGCTCTCAGGAATCGGGGTCTGCCCTGTCTCTCCTGTCGGGCCGCCTTTGAGCACGGCCACTTTGCGGCCCGCCAGATCTGCCGGGGAGGTGATGCCGGCACCCCTGGAGACGAGAAGGCCCTGCGGATTCTGAAAATAGCTCAGGGAAAAATCGATCACCTCGTCACCTTCAAAGGTGTGCACCAGGCCTGCTGCCAGCATGTCCACCGTGCCCTGAGTCAGCATTTCCAGTCCGGTTGCTGATTCCACCGGCTTCAGCTTCAGCTCCACACCGAGCTTTTTGGCGATGAAGGCGCTGATGTCCCGGTCAAACCCCGACAGGACGCCGTCTTCCGGCCGGACGAATCCGAAAGGGGGATCATCGGCCTGCAGCCCGACAATCATGTACCCCCGGCTCTTGATGTTTTCCAGAGTGTCGGCACTGGCCGCACCCCACAGGCAGAGACAGAGACAGGTCAGCACAAAGGCGGCAGGGAACACTCTGGACATGCAGGCTCCAGTGGGAAGTGTTTCGGCATTCTCATTGACTGTTCATCCTCAGCGCCTCAACTGGAGCTGGACTGCTCCTCGAGCGAGTCGGCCAGGGCGCGGGCAAAGGAGAGGATGTCCTCTTCGGAAACGATGAGCGGCGGCAGGAGACGCAGCACTCGTTCCTGAGTCACATTGCAGACGAAGCCTTTGTCCAGGAGGCGGTTCCACACCGGCTGGGCCGGAAGGGTCAGCTCCACGCCGATCATCAGGCCCATTCCCCTGACCTCGGCCACCATGTCCGGAAATCGGGCCTGAACCTTCTGCAGCTCCTGCAAGGCGAAACGGCCGCGATCCCTGGCCTGCTGGACCAGGCCGTCCCGTTCGATGATCTCCAGGACCCTGGCCGCCGCCGCGCTGACCAGGGCCCCCCCTCCAAAGGTCGTGGCGTGCGCCCCTGGGCCAAAGGCCCGGCTGACCTCTTCGGTGGTCAGCATGGCCCCCATGGGCAGCCCGTTGGCCAGGGCCTTTGCCGTGGTCATCACGTCCGGGGTGAGACCGTAATGCTGATGGGCCCACATGGCCCCTGTCCGGCCCATGCCGGTCTGGACCTCGTCGACCATGAACAGGATGCCTCTCTGTCTGCATTCCTGCTCGAGGGCGAGCAGATAGTCCCGGCCCAGCAGCCGCACACCGCCTTCGCCCTGGATGATTTCCACCAGGACGGCCGCCGTGCGCTCGTTCATGGCCTCGAGCATATCCTCGATACGGCCGCAGGGGACAGTCCGGAACCCTGGAGGCAGAGGCTCGAACCCCTCCTTGACCTTGGGCTGGCCAGTGGCTGTGAGCGTGGCCAGGGTTCGGCCGTGGAAGGACCCGTCCAGGGTGATGACCTCATGCCGGTCCTGGTTCCTGACGGTGTGCATGGTCCGCCTGGCGATCTTGATGGCGGCCTCGTTGGCTTCAGCACCCGAGTTGCAGAGGAAGACCCTGTCCATGGAGCAGGTCTGGAGCAGCCGTTCTGCCAGATCCAGCTGATTCTGTTCATAGAAGAGGTTGCTGGTGTGAACGAGCCGGGCTGCCTGTTCCTGGATGGTGCGTGTCAGGTCGGGATGGCAGTGGCCCAGATTGCAGACGGCAATGCCCGACAGGAAGTCCACGTACTCCATGCCCTCGGACCCGAAGAGGCGGGCACCCTGCCCGCGTTCCACAAACAGGGGGTACCTGGCATAGGTGGGGCAGATGCTGTCTCTTTCACGCTCTTGAATGGAATCGAGCTTGCTGCTCATCACGACCTCCCTGGAGTCAGGCTGGTCAAAGAGATGAAAAGAGGCCGCTCCATTCCTGCACGTTCAGCCTGAAAGGGAGCGGCCTCTTGACCGGCCGTGTCATCACCCGGCCTCGCTTGAAGGTCATGGTCATGAGGCCGGTTCCATATCAGTGGGATAGTGGAGCTAGGCCTGCGGTCTGGGCAGCATCTTGGCCCTTTCTGCAATTTCGGGAACCCTGTGTTCCCATTCTATGGCCATGAGATGCACCCCGGCGATGCCCTCCATGTCCTTGAACTCCTCGATCTGCTCACAGGCAATGGCAATGCCTTCGTCTTTCTGCTTTTTCTTCTCCACGCCGCGCAAGCGCTTGATGATCTCCTCCGGGACATCCATGCCCGGGACCTTGCTCTGCATGTACTTGG
>CAZNIP010000061.1:0-18369 GCA_964573115.1 uncultured Desulfohalobiaceae bacterium
GCTGCCAGGGCATTCTTCACAAAAAAGGCGCACTTTAAAGTGCGCCTTTTTTTATTGACTCCAGAGAGTGGCTAGAAAGCGTTTCTTCCCTGATCAGACTGGCCGTGTCGAAGCCCTTCCAGACACCTCGGGCATCTTTTCTCCCCTCAACCTTCAACCCTCAACCCTCGACCTTTCAGCCCCTGCCCCAGATTGATATTTCTCGGCTTTCAAGGCACATTTCCCCCATGACGCACTCTTTTTCCTATCAGGAGCTCAAGGCCCTCTATCGGGTGGCCAGGACCGTGTCCGGAGAGGCGGATTTCAAAGATCAGCTCCAGGCCATTCTTGATATTTTGAGTCATCGGCTGGGCATGGAGCGGGGCATGATTTCCATACTGGACCTCAAAACCGGACAGGCCTGGCTCGACGTGGCCAGGGGGGTTGAGGTCGAGACTGGAAGCATCACCTATCAGCCAGGTGAGGGGATCACCGGTCAGGTTGCCCAGACAGGCCGCCCCATGGCCGTGGCTGACCTGGGCAAGGAGACCCATTTTCTGGACCGGACCGGGGCCAGGAAAAAGCTGAACCGGGAGCAGCTCTCCTTTCTCTGCGTGCCGATCTTCTATCAGAAAAGGGTTGTCGGGGTGCTCTCCGCGGACAAGCTGAGCCAGGAGGTCCAGGATCTGGAACAGGAAGTGAAGCTGCTGGGTGCTGTCGCGGAGCTCATGGGCAAGGTGGTCCATTTCCGGGCTGTGGAGGAAGAGAACAGGAAGCTGCGCAAGCAGCTGGCCACGGCGACCAGACCCAAAACCCGGCTCATCGGACGATCCAAGGGCATGCAGGAGGTGCTGAAGCTCGTGGATCAGGTGGCGGACACGAGTTCAACGGTGCTCATCTACGGCGAGACCGGGACCGGGAAGGAGCTCCTGGCCCAGGCCGTCCATGAAAACAGCAGGCGGTTCAGGGGGCCTTTGATCCGGGTCAACTGTGCGGCCATGCCGGAAAGTCTGCTGGAGAGCGAGCTCTTTGGACACGAAAAAGGGGCCTTTACAGGCGCTGTGTCCAGACGAAAGGGGTGTTTTGAGGAGGCCCAGGGAGGGTCGATCTTTCTGGACGAAATAGGTGAACTCTCACCCATGGCCCAGGCCAAGCTGCTTCGGGTCCTGCAGGAAAAGGAGTTCCAGCCCCTGGGGTCGTCACGGACCGTCAAGGTGGATGTCCGGGTCATCGCAGCGACCAACAAGGACCTGGACAAGGAGGTGACCACCGGGGCCTTCCGTTCCGATCTCTTTTACCGGCTCAATGTCTTTCCCATCTTCATCCCGCCTTTACGCGAACGCGGTTCGGACATCCTCCTGCTGGCCGATTTCTTCGCCCTCAAGTACGCCGAGGAGTTTGAGCGCAAAGTCAGCCGGATCTCGACCTCGGCCATCGATCTCCTCCTGGCCTATCACTGGCCGGGCAATGTCCGGGAGCTGGAGAACTGCATCGAACGGGCGGTCCTTCTGGCCTCCGGGGACACCATCGAGGCCCATCACCTTCCGCCGTCGCTGCAGATGAAATCTCCGGAATCCGGAAATGAGCCCCGGGGCAAGTTTGAAGTCCTGGTGGGCAATTTCGAGAGGGAGCTCATCATCGACGCCCTGAAGGACTCCAGGGGCAACCAGGCCCAGGCGGCCAGACTGCTGGGGACCACGAAAAGAGTCATCCAGTACAAGGTCAAGCGGTACACAATTGATCCTTCCCGGTTCAAGGAGAGGCGTTGAGGGATGAGCGGTGGCCTTGGCCGGCTTGACCGGCCGAGGGGTGAGTGAGGATGGCTGATGTCAAAAAGCTCTTGGAATATTGATGAAAATTTTCAGGCAATCCGAACAGGGACAAAAGAGAAGCTCATCCCTGGAGCGCTGTGTTCAGGGGGGGCAGGGCTGGAACAGAACTTGCTCAGGTGACTGGATGGGTGATGAGGAAGGTGGCCGGCACCACCTCACGGCCGGGCTGACCAGCCTCAGAGCCTGCCCTGGACAGAGCGACAGCTCCCTTGAACAACGTGGAGTTCCAAGAGGCCAAGGAGCCATGCATGAAGAAAATTGAAGCCATCATCAAGCCGTTCAAGCTCGACGACGTCAAGGATCAGCTCACGGATATGGGCATCAAAGGCATGACCGTGACCGAGCTGCGCGGTTTCGGACGACAGAAGGGACACACCGAAATCTATCGCGGTGCTGAATATGTGGTCGACTTTCTGCCCAAGATCAAGGTGGAGGTGGTCATCAGCGACGACCGGGTGGAGGAGGTGGTCGAAGCCATCTGCCAGGCAGCGCGAACAGGAAAGATCGGAGACGGGAAGATTTTCATCCTTCCTGTCGAGGAGAGCATTCGTATTCGAACAGGGGAGCGGGGAGAAATGGCCCTGTAAAATTCAGCCTGAAGCCCTGCTGAATTTTATTATTTTGAGTGCGATTCTCTATTTCAACCCTGCCAGCGGCAGGGCTGAAAGGAATGATATGAATGTCGATTTTCCTTGGTTGATGACCGCTCTGAAAAAAAGCCGGGAAGCATTCCATGAGCAGTGCCGGCGGGACACTCCCGGTATCCTGGGAGCCAGAACCTATGCCCGGGAGCTCATTTCGATTCTGGCCAAGGCCATCAACGATCATGGCAAGGGGTGGTGCCTGGCTGCAGTGGGCGGTCTGGGACGGGGATCACTGAGCTTCTTTTCGGACCTGGACCTCCTGGTCCTGCACGAGAAGCGACTGGATCAAGAGCTGCGGACCTTTGTCCAGGACCTGGTGCAGTCGCTCTGGGACGCCGGGTTCGAAGTCGGCCATGTGGTCTCCTCCGTGTCCGGACTGAAAAAATTGATGTCCAGCGATTTCTCCGCCCTGACGACGTATCTGGAGACAGAGTTCGTGGGCGGAGATCGGCACCTCTACCGGTCGTGGCGACATTCGATTGAAAATGGCCAGGGAATGCGCACCAGGCGGCATTTTCTGAACGAGCTGGTTGAAGGCCGCACATCCAGGGCCAAACGCTCGGCAGAGTCGACCTACATCCTGGAACCGAACCTCAAGGAGGGCCTTGGAGGCTTGCGGGACCTCCATGCCCTGCGCTGGTGCGGTGTCAGGTTCAATGCTTCTCCGGACTACGGAGACATGGTGGAAAGGGGGTGGATTTCTGCAATCGAACGGCAGTGGGTCGAGCAAACCGAGGATTTTCTCTGGCGGGTTCGATTGCAGCTGCACGTGATACGGCAGCGCAAGCAGGACCAGATGTCCCTTGAAGACCAGACAGAAGTGGCTGGTCGACTGGGGTTTGTGGACGGCACCGAAGGGGTCAGTGCGGTGGAAGTCTTCATGCGCCAGCACTACCGGGCCACCTCACGAGTCCGCAGAGTGGCCGACTTCCTCCAGGACAGGCTCTACAATCAGCTGGCGCCGGCCAGGACACGGCGAAAACAGAAGGTCCTCGACGGTCCGGTTCTCTTTGACGGCGAGTACCTGAGCTTCCACGACCCGGACCTGCTGGCCTCCAATCCAGGTCTGCTGATGCTGTTCTTCAGACAGATGGCTGAAACAAAAGGCAGAATTCATCACGAGACCGGACAGATCATTCGCGATCACCTCGGGAGCTTCACCCCCCAGTGGCAGGAAAGGCCAGAGGTCATCGAGCACTTCTTTGCCATCCTGCTCAATCCGGACATGGCCTACACTGTCTTGAAAGTCATGATGGAAACCGGATTTCTGGAAGTCTTTCTGCCCGAGTTCACCTCGATTCGCTACCGGGTTCAGTTCGACGTCTACCATGTGTACACGGTGGACGAGCATCTGCTGCGGACAGTGCGCTTTGTGCACGAACAGCTTCAGGAATTGCAGGCCGGCAACTCAGAACAGGCCAGGAGCATCGACATCCCGGCCGATGAGATGTCAAAGGAGCGGATCCTGTTTCTGGCCGCCCTGCTGCATGACATCGGCAAAGGCAGGGGACATGGCCATGCAGAGCGGGGCGCGCAGATGATGGGAGGCATCGCGCAGCGGCTGCACCTCTCGGATGACGAAACCGACCTGCTCAGCTTTCTGATCCGGCACCACCTCGTTCTGGCCGAGACAGCCCTGAAACGCGACCTGGCCGACGAAAAGCCCATCGAGCGGTGCGCCATGATCGTTGAAAACCGCGAGCGTCTGGACATGCTCTTTCTGCTCACGGTTTCGGACTCCAAAGCCACAGGGTCGCAGGTCTGGACGACCTGGCGCCGATCCCTGATCAACGAGCTCTACGTCAAGGTCAAGCACGTCCTGCAGCAGGAGGACTGGCTGGCGACCGACATCAAGGAGCAGGTCCGGGACATCAAGGCCCTGGTAGACAGCGAGTTCCCCGAACCCGCCCTGGCCAGCCGGGCCAGGGACTGGCTGGAAAAACTGTCAGTCAGGTACCTGCTGACCCAGCCGCCGGAGGCGGTGATCCGCCATTTTCGCCTGGAGCTGGAGCTGGAAGAGTCCCCGCTGGTGTTCAAGGCTGAAGCCTGCGGCAACCAGATGTGGGCCTTGACCATCGTCTGCCCGGATCACCCGGTCCTCTTCGACCTGATCACCGGCGTGCTCTGGGCCAATGGGATCAACGTGCTCTCGGCTGACATCTACACCCGATCCTACGGCGTGGCCGTGGACATCCTCCTGGTGGACAGTGTGCCCGACCCGTTGCGGGTGAACGAGCTCTGGGACAGGGTCCGGTCCGATCTGACCACGGTCCTGAAGGATGATGCAGCCCTGGACGGGCTGTTGAAGCGGAAGCAGACCTGGGCCCCGGTGAACAGAACACCCGTGGTTCGCAAGGATGACCGCGTGGTCATTGATGAAAACGCCTCAGACTTCTACACGGTGATTGAGGTCTACACCTGGGAGCGACCCGGAGTGCTGCACACCATCTCCAAAGTCCTGCACAGTTTCGACCTCTCCATCAAGGTGGCCAAGATCACCACTCCCGGGGCCCAGGTCGTGGACGTGTTCTACGTGACCAACAGCTTCGGGGACAAGGTTCTGGAACCGAAGCTGCACGCCCAGCTGAAAGAGGCTCTCCTCCAGACCCTGACCACCTGCTGAAACCCTGACGACATTTTTGTGCTGCGGGCAGGGAGTGAAAGCGTAAGATACAAAAGTGTATCTTTTTTTGAACATGTCTTTTTAATTTCTTCCATCTGAAATGTATTGAGTTTTTGAGTCACCGCCGAGTGCGGCTCGGTGTTGGGCGCCGAAGTTGTGACATTTTTGTTATTTTTTTGTGGTGCAGGCCATGCTCATGCCCGGTCTCTGCAGGTACGGGTTGAACCCATCGGGATGGCCCGGTTCCCCGTGTCACAGTGCGATGCACTGTTCTGGCCCCGGGGAGGTTGGTCCAGAGCCTGGACGTGCTGAGATGGCACATCCTTTGCTTCATAGATTCAGGAGTGATCCACGAGAAACAACAACAGGAGGAGTATCATGACCCCTAAGGACGTTTTGGAATATGCCAAAGAAAACGACGCCAAGATGGTCGACTTTCGTTTTCTCGATTTTCCGGGCATCTGGCAGCACTTCAGCATCCCCATTGAGGAGTTCGACGAAAGCTCCTTTGAAGACGGATTTGGTTTCGACGGTTCGAGCATCAGGGGCTGGATGCCGATCAACGCCAGCGACATGCTCGTGGTTCCCGACCCTGAGACAGCCATGATCGATCCCTTTGCCAAGGTGACCTCGCTGACCGTGATCGGAAACATCGTGGACCCGACCACCAAGGAGAAGTACAACCGGGATCCCCGCTACATCGCCCAGAAAGCTGAGGAATACCTCAAGTTCACCGGCATCGGGGACACAGCCTTCATCGGTCCAGAAGCCGAGTTCTTCATCTTTGACGATATCCGCTACAGCACAGCCTCGAACTACGGCTTCTACGCCATTGATTCAGTGGAGGGGATCTGGAACACGGGCCGGGAGGAGAACCCAAACCTGGGGTACAAGCCCAGGCACAAGGAAGGCTACTTTCCTGTTCCCCCCACAGACTCGCAGAACGATCTCCGGAACGAAATGGTCCTGGCCATGCAGGAGGTGGGCATCCGGGTGGAGTGCCAGCACCACGAGGTGGCCACAGCCGGGCAGGCCGAGATCGACATGCGCTTTGCCCCCCTGGTCAAAATGGGCGATCAGCTGATGTGGTTCAAATACATCATCAAGAATGTGGCCCGCAGGCACGGCAAGACCGTGACCTTCATGCCCAAGCCCCTGTTTGGGGACAACGGGTCCGGCATGCACACCCATTTGTCCATCTGGAAGGACGGCGAGCCGACCTTTGCCGGGGATCAGTACGCCGGGCTCAGCGAGTCGGCCATGCACGCCATGGGCGGTGTGCTCAAGCATGCCCAGGCCTTGTGCGCCCTGACCAACCCGACGACCAACTCCTACAAGCGCCTTGTCCCCGGGTACGAAGCCCCGGTCAACCTGGCTTACTCCAGCCGGAACCGAAGCGCTGCCCTGCGGATACCCATGTACTCGGCCTCCCCCAAGGCCAAGCGGATCGAGATCCGGTTTCCTGACCCCTCCTGCAACGGCTACATGGCCTTTTCGGCCATGCTCATGGCCGCCCTGGACGGGATCGAAAACCGCATCGATCCTGGCGATGCCCTGGACAAGGACATCTACTCCCTGAGCCCGGAAGAGCTCAAGGATGTGCCGTCCACCCCGGGCTCTCTGGATGAAGCCCTGGCAGCTCTTGAGGTGGACCATGAATTCCTGCTCAAAGGGGATGTGTTCACCGAGGACGTCATCGAGGCCTGGATTGGATACAAGCGGGAAAGCGAAGTCGATCCCGTCAGGCTGCGCCCCCACCCGTATGAATTCATGCTTTACTACGACATCTGAGACCTGCTCATCCCTGATCTGGCCCGGAATGGGGAACAGTGCCAGAAGTGTGGGCAGACCTCAGCCATGTTGAGGGGCTCACGGCACTGTTCCCTTTTTTTACCCTAAAGCCAGAGTCGCTGAGAACAATGGACAGGCACGATGTTGACCAGACTCCCGAGTTGGCCCATGTGGCCATGTGCTCCCGCTACCTGGCCTCCCTGCTCAGGCGGGAGAGCCATGTGCACTGGCTTTGGGACCAGGGCCACCTCAAGCGGGCCTATCCCCTGACTGAGCTCTACAAGGACCTTCGGTCCACAGCGCTTCCGTGCACCAGCCTGGAGGAACTCAGCCAGGCCATGAGGACCTTCAAGCAGCGCCACTTTCTGCGCATCGGTTCCAGGGATTACCTGGGGCTGGCGGATTTCGGGCAGTGTACGGCCGGTTTGAGCGACCTGGCTGAGGTCTGCCTGCAGATCGGCACAGAGTGGCTGTCCAGGAACCCCGGGCTGTGGTCCAGGTCTGAGCTCAGCACAGAGGAGTGTTCAGCCCAGCTCTCGGATTTCGCGGTTCTGGGCATGGGCAAGCTCGGCGGGCGGGAGCTCAACTATGTCTCCGACATCGATCTCCTCTTTCTGCAGTCTGGAGGCGATGGATCCAGACGAGCGGACAGCGAACTCAAGGCCCGCTTTGGACGGGCCTTGTCCAGGCTTCTCGACAAGTGGGAGCATGGGGACAGGGTGTTCAACACCGATCTCCGCCTCCGCCCGAGTGGCAAGGACGGAGACCTCGTCCCCACGATCACGGCAGCGGTCTATCACTATCAGCTCTCCGGCCAGGCCTGGGAGCGGCAGGCCCTGCTCAAGGCCCGGGCCCTGGCAGGAGATCGGGGCATCGGCAACCTCTTCCTGAAGGAAGTCCGGCCCTTTGTCTTTCGACGTTTCCTCGACTTCCAGGCCCTGGACGAACTCAAGTCCATGCGGGACAAGATCCTGGCCGAGGAGAGCCAGAAGACGCTGCAGTCCTCAGGCGATGTCAAGCTGGGCCGGGGGGGGATCAGAGAGATCGAGTTCATCGTCCAGTCCTTCCAGCTCATTTACGGCGGACGCTACCGGGAGCTGAACGAGCCGAATACACTTAAGTGCTTGGAAAAAATAGAAAAGCTAAACCTGGTCCCGATGCAGATGCTGCAGGATCTTCAGCAGGCCACGGTTTTCCTGCGCAGGGTCGAGCACTGGGTCCAGCTGGATCAGAACAAGCAGTCCCACAAGATCCCCAGATCCGAGAACGATCAGCACAGATTGTCCAGGGCGCTGGGGTTTGATGGAAGCCTGAAGCGGTTCCAGGATGTTCTCGACGAGCATCGCCGAGTGGTCCATGAGCACTTCAGCGCCATGTTTCAGCAAAAGAAGACAAATGCACAGTCAAAGCCGGCCAGCAAAGGGGTCCAGGCCGACCCAGGGCCAGAACCAGGCTGGCAGGAGCTGGCCTCTCTGTTCTCCACCGAGGTCGTCTCGCAGCTGCAGGACATCAAGGTGAGCGAGGCGGTGCGAGAAGAGGGGGGCACGACAGACCTGCCCAAAGGTGTGGAGACCTTCCTGCATCAGGTCAAGACCAGACCGGGTCTGGTCAGGCTGATCAATGGCAGCCCCCCCTGGCTGCACGACGTCCTGCGAGGCATCGCCTCCAGCAAGCTCATTGCAGGGCTCCTGTCCAATCAGCCGAGCCTGATCGAGGGCATGGAGCAGCAGGGATTCACTCAGAGCTTTCAAGAATGGCGAGCCCGGGCAGAAGCCATTCTTGAGTCCGGCCAAGACTACGAACAGAGCCTCGAATGGATACGACGGCTGAAGAACGAGCGGGTGCTCCTGCTGGCCCTGTCCGACCTGCACGGCCACGTCCGGCAGGTTGACCTGGGTCTGGAACTGAGCTTTCTGGCCGAGTTCATCATCCAGAAGACCTTTCAGGCTGTCTGTCGGGCCGTTGGCCGGAACGATCCGCAAAGGGTCAGCGTGCTCGGGCTGGGAAAGCTCGGAAGCAGAGAGCTGGGGTACCTCTCAGACCTGGACGTCATGTTCGTGTTCGACTGCGTCGGGGGACAGGATCAGGACAGCATCCCTCCGGACGTCGTCCGGCTCATTCAGCGCTTCATGCGCATGCTGAGCACGCCATTGCAGGAAGGTCCCGGCTATGCTGTGGACGCCAAGCTGAGACCCTCTGGAAATTACGGCCCCCTGATCGTGACCCGGAAACGATGGGAGGAGTATTATTCCCATGAGGCCGACATCTGGGAGGTCCAGGCCTTGCTCAAGCTCAGGGCCGTGGCCGGTGATCAGGATCTGGGAGCCCGTCTTGAGAGGGCATCCAGGGAGATCTGCTATCGACCTCGTGATGCAGACCAGGTCTGGCCCCGGCTCTGTCACCTGCGCAAACGCATGGAAGAGGAAAGGAGCGGCGAACGCCAGGGCGGGGTCAGTCTCAAGCTCGGGTATGGCGGATTGACCGATCTGGAGTTTCTGGTTCAGGGGTTTCAGCTGCTGCAGGGCGTCAATGACGTTCATTTACGGTCCACTTCCTTCCTGGACCAGCTGCCCAGGGCTCTGGAACTGGCCGGGGTGTCTCAGGAGCAGAACCAAGGGCTGGTCCTTGGCTATTCAGGTCTGCGGTCTCTGGAGCAGAGACTGCAGCTCAAGGATGCCACTGCCCCCACCAGGATCAACAGCTCCCAGTTTGACGACCTCAGAGCCAGAGGGCTGTGGCCTGTGGATCAGGACAGCTCTCCGATCCGGACCTGGAGCGATCTTTTGAGCATGCGCCGGAGGATCCGCAGAGTCTGGTCGTCCATCTGTCAGGAGCAGGAGTGAGATGGGATCCTCAAGCGTATTCAGATGTCGGCCCGGCCAGCGGCAGCGCTCGTATGAAACTCAACTCCCGGGAAAGACCAGACCGTTTTTTCTTCCTTCAACCATCAACCCTCAACCATCGACCAGTCAGGCCGGCCTCTGGACGGCCTGACAGCTGACAACGCATCACCGTCAAATCTCATCAAAGAAGGGTCAGCGAGCCAGCAATCCCTTGGCGATGACCGGAGGATAATGCCTATGTGTCGTCTGTTTGCGTTCACCAGCGAGGAAGCCAGGTCGCCGATGGTGGCCATAGAGGCTATGGAGGCCATGCGCGAAGGGCATGACGGGTCCGGGGTCGGACTGCTGTTGACCGATCTGGGAGGACCGTTCGAGTATTTCAAGGGGGCGCCGATTCTGTCCGGAATCTTCAGCAAGGAAGGCTTGAAGCGGCTCGACCAGTACATGATGGGCATCGGCTTCAAGACCAAGTACCGGCTGTCCTTCAAGGTTGACAAGACCCCTCCTCCAGGAGTGCCAAAGCGGGACAACTACCTGATCAGGGCCTATGACTACCCTGAAGAATGGGATGCCTTTTCCCAGCAGCAGATCGAAGAGCGATTGATGACCATCCGCCTGACGCTGAGGGAAATGGGCCAGGAAAAGGAGGACATGATCGTCTTCAGCTTCTGGCCGGACGTGATCATGATCAAGGAGATCGGCGACCCCATGACCGTGGCCGAATACATCCAGCTGGACCATGACGAGCTCAAGGCCAGGGTGGTTCTGGCCCAGGGACGCCAGAACACCAATTACGCCATCAACCTCTATGCCTGCCACCCCTTCTTTGTTCAGGGCGTGGCCAGCATGACCAACGGGGAAAACACGGCCTTCGTGCCCATCAAGGAGTTCCTCATGTCCAGGGGGTTTCCCGGGTACATGGGGTATCAGTCGGATTCAGAGGTCTTCACCCACATCCTGCACTACATGCTCAACAGCCTGGGCTTGGGGATCGAGGCCTACAAGCACGTGATCACCCCGCTGCAGGACTTCGATCTCAAGGAGCATCCCAACGGGCCTTTCCTGCTCAAGCTCAAGCACATCTGCAGACGGCTGATCATCGACGGCCCCAACTGCGTCATCGGCTGCCTGCCGGACAAGTCCCTGTTCATGGTCCAGGACCGGAAGAAGCTCCGGCCGGGAGTGGTGGGCGGAAAAAAGGGATTCTACGCTTTTTCATCGGAACTCTGTGGTCTGGATGCGGTCATCCCTGATGCCAACCGGGAAGAATACTTCCAGCCCATGCATCTGGACACGGCCATTGTCAGCCGAGACCGCCAGGAGGTGAGCCTATGCTCTCAGAAGGCACCATTACCCCAAGTTCACTGAGCATCAAGGACCTCACGTGGCAGGTTCACTGGAGCAGGGACCGCTGCACCCTCTGCGGACGCTGCACTGCCGTCTGCCCGGTGCAGGCCATCGAGCTCGGCGTGTTTCGCAAGCGGACCGTCAAGCCGCCCCTGGGGCTGCATCAGACCCCGGATCAGCAGTGGGACATGTACTACGGCGTGCGCCAGAGGACAGACCCGGCCTATGCCTGCATCGGATGCGCCATGTGCGCCCAGGTCTGCCCCAACGACGCCATCATTCCCATCCACTCCGACGAGGCCGACAAGCAGCGCTACCATGTCAACCGGGGGGGGCAGCCGAGGCGGAGAGGCGGGCGGCGCAATGTCCCCCTGGGTGTCCTGGACAGGATCAAGTTCACCAGGATTTCCATGCTCACCGATCCGGCCCTGGACGCCGGACGACACGAGTTCGAGCTCAGAACCCTGCTGGGCAGGGTCCTCTCTCCGGAAGAGCAGCTCAAGGTCTATCGGGAGCAGGGCTGGACCCCTCCGGTCAGGGAGATCTACCCCCTGGTCATCGGCAGCATGTCCTTCGGGGCCCTGTCCCCGAACATGTGGGAGGGGCTGATGATGGGGGTGGCCTATCTCAATGAAGAGCTGGGCATGCCGGTGCGCATGTGCACCGGGGAAGGCGGGTGCCCGCCAAGGCTGCTCCGTTCGAGGTTCCTCAAGTACGTCATCCTCCAGATCGCCAGCGGGTACTTTGGCTGGGATGAGATCATTCACGCCCTGCCGGAGATGAAAGAGGACCCCTGTGCCGTGGAGATCAAGTACGGCCAGGGGGCCAAGCCTGGGGATGGCGGGCTCTTGATGTGGTACAAGGTGAACAAGCTCATCGCGGCCATCCGTGGGGTCCCCCAGGGAGTGAACCTGCCCAGTCCGCCAACGCATCAGACCAAGTACTCCATCGAGGAAGCCGTGGCCAAGATGATCCAGTCCATGTACATGGCCTGGGGGTTCAGGGTCCCGGTCTATCCCAAGATATCGGGCACGTCCACGGCCCTGGCGGTGCTCAACAACCTGACCCGCAACGCTTACGCCTCAGGGCTGTCCATCGACGGCGAGGACGGGGGCACGGGCGCGGCCTACAACGTGTCCATGGATCACATGGGCCACCCCATCGCCAGCAATCTCAGGGACTGCTACCTGAACCTGGTCAAGCTGGGCATGCAGAACGAGATCCCGCTCTTTGCCGCCGGTGGCGTGGGCAAGAACGGCAACCTGGCGGCCAATGCCGCTGCCCTGATCATGCTCGGGGCCAGCGGGGTCCAGGTCGGGAAGTACCTCATGCAGGCCGCAGCAGGGTGTCTGGGGTCAGAGGGCGACCGCTGCAACGTCTGCAACATCGGGGTCTGCCCCAAAGGGATCACCTCCCAGGACCCCCGGCTCTACAGGCGGCTGGATCCGGAAAAGGTGGCCGAGCGGGTCGTGGACGTGTACCTGGCCTTTGACACTGAGCTCAAGAAGATCGTGGCCCCTCTGGGCCGCTCAACGTCTCTGCCCATCGGAATGTCTGACGCCCTGGGGATTGACGACCATCACATCGCAGAAAGGCTGGACATCAAGCATGTAGTTTGATTTCAAAGCCTGCTTTGAAATCAAAAAGGGGTGAGAAGGTATGCATGACCAAGATAGGGGCGTTCTTCGCATAGCGGGCAGGGAGAACGGCGTCCGCCTGGAATCCCGGGTTCTGGAGGAGCGGATTCAAGAAGCGGTGGCCCAGGGACACAGGGCTCTGGAAATCGAAGCCCTGGGGCAGCATGGGATCGGCGGCCGGCTCTGGACCGCAGGGGACGATCGGGTCCGAATCGAGATCAAGGGGCCGCCTGGCCAACGGACAGGCTCCATGGGGTTTCCAAACACCTCCATCACTGTGGAGGGCAATGTCTCCGACGATGTCGGCTGGCTCAACGCCGGGGCTGACATTGTGGTCAAGGGACACGGCTCAAACGGGGCCGCCAACGCCATGGCCCAGGGGCGGATCATGATCGGGGGCAACATCGGGGCCCGGGGCATGACCATGACCAAACACAACCCCAGGTTCGACCCCCCTGAGCTGTGGGTCCTGGGCTCGGTCGGGGACTACTTTGCCGAGTTCATGGCCGGGGGGGTGGCCGTGATCTGCGGTGTCGACCCGCAGTCTCCGGAAAACGTCCTGGGGCACAGACCCTGCGTGGGCATGGTTGGAGGCAAGATCTTCTTTCGCGGGCCGCATCAGGGCTTCAGCCAGGCTGACGCCACCCTGGTCCCGATTGGCGACCAGGACTGGGCCTGGCTGACCGCCAATCTGGACGCCTTTCTGAGGAAACTGGACCAGGAAGAGCTCTTGGCCGAGGTGGCCCGGCGGGAAGACTGGCAGTTGATTCGAGCCCGGACGCCCCAGGAGAAAAAGTCTGTTTCAAAGCTCTCCCTGTCAGCGTTTCATGACAGCGTCTGGGACCAGGAGCTCGGGACCGGGGGGCTGATCGGCGATATCTCTCAAGAGAGCCGGGATCCGATTCCGGTCATCACCACAGGTGACTTGCGGCGTTTCGTTCCGGTGTGGGAAAATCGCAAGTACGCCCCGCCGTGCGAAGCGTCCTGCCCCACGGGCATTCCGGTTCACGAGCGCTGGAGGCTGATCAGGGAAGGCAGGGTCGACGAGGCCGTGGATCTGGCCCTGGCCTATACGCCCTTTCCAGCCACGGTCTGCGGGTATCTCTGCCCCAATCTGTGCATGCAGAGCTGCACCAAGCAGCTTCAGAGCATGCCGGCGGTGGACGTGACCATCCTGGGACAGGCCAGCATCGGTGCCCGGCCCCCTGAGCTTCCTCAGATTTCAGGAGCCAGAGTGGCCGTGATCGGAGGCGGCCCGGCCGGAATCTCCGCAGCCTGGCAGCTGAGACAGGCCGGTCATGAAGCCGTGATTTTTGATGAACACAAGGAGATTGGGGGCAAGATCAGGGAGGTCATCCCCAAGTCAAGAATTCCCCAGGACGTTCTGGGCAAGGAGCTGCAGCGGGTCAAGGACCTCCTGGAGACGGTCCACCTCCAGCAGCCCCTGAAAAAAGAGGATGTAGAGCAGATCAGGGAGGACTACGATTACCTGGTCCTGGCCACAGGGGCCCAGAGGCCCAGGGAGCTGCCCCTGCCCGGAAAGGAGCGCCTCGTCCCGGCCCTTGACTTTCTGCGCAAGAGCCACAAGGACGAGGCAGACGTGGGCCACAAGGTGGTCATCATCGGGGCCGGGAACGTGGGCTGCGACGCGGCCACAGAAGCCCATCGCCTCGGGGCCGGGGAGATCACCCTGATCGACATTCAGGAACCGGCCTCTTTCGGCAAGGAACGGGAGGATGCCGAGGCTGTGGGGGCGGTCTTCAAATGGCCGGTGTTCACCAAAGAGATCACCCCTGAGGGGGTGCTCCTGACCACTGGCGAACTCCTGCCTGCAGACACGGTGATCATCTCTGTCGGGGATGTGCCCGAGCTGTCCATGCTTCCGGACTCGATCCGCCAGGACAGGGGCTTTGTTCAGGTGGACGAAAACTATCAGACCAGCGATCCGCGGATCTTTGCCATCGGCGACCTGGTCAAGCCGGGGCTGATCACGGATGGGATCGGGGCAGGCCGGCGGGTGGCCAGGGTCATCGACGACATCTCCAAAGGCCAAAGACCAAGGGGAGACACCCGGGCCATGATCGATCGCAGCAGGGTCAAGCTGGAGTACTTCGATCCGCGGCTGCTCAAGTACGAGGACATGAACCAGTGCGCCGGGGAGTGCGCGTCCTGCGGCTCCTGCCGGGATTGCGGCATCTGCGTGGCCCTCTGCCCCCAGTCAGCCATTTCCAGGATCGAGGATGACCACGGGGAGGTGGAGATGGTCGTGGACCCAGAGCGGTGCATCGGCTGCGGTTTCTGCGCCGGGGCCTGCCCCTGCGGAATCTGGGATCTGGTCGACAACGAGGTCCTGTTGTGACATGTCAGATCCACTCACAGCCTGAAGAGCTTGCGGGCGTTACCGCCACAGATGGCTCCAATATCCTCCTCTGAGAGCCCTGAGGCTTTGAACTCCCTGAAGTACCTGGACGGAGGCAGCAGCGGAAAGTCGGTTCCCAAAAGAAGTTTCCCCACCCCCACAGCCTGGGCCATGACCCGGAGCGTTTCCGGGCGGTAGAGAAAAGGCATGGCTGCCGTATCGAACCAGCAGTTGCCCAGAACGTCCCGAACCTCTTTCTTCAAGAACCCGAAAAAGGGCAGCCCGCCTCCGAGATGGGCCAGGATCCATGTGGTGTCCTGGCAGCGCTGGATGAGGGCATAGAGCTGTCTCAGGGTCATGGGAGCCTTTCCGGGATAGGTGTGCCCCACGGGCTCGTTGGTGTGCAGGAGGAGAGGCGTGTCAGCCTTGCGGGCCAGAGCCGCCACGGCTTCGAGCCTGTCCAGTGCGCTCTCGATCAGGTCCGAACCGTAGAGGGCCAGCTCCCCCACCCCCCTGGCCCCGGCTGCCAGGCAACGCCCGATCTCCCTCTCGGCCTCAGGATGGAAGACATCCAGGCAGCAGAAGGGGATCAGCCGTTCAGGATATCGGGCTGCAGCCTGGAGGACATAGTCGTTGTTCAGCTGGAAATGATCCGCCGTGCGCCAGGGGAAGCCGAAAACCACGGACATGTCCACGTTCTGTTCGTCCATGGCCTGGATGAGCTCCGAGGCCCCGACCAGCCTGGCTTTCGGGTCCTTGTAGATGGCCGAAAACTCAGGTTCGCCAGGGAGAAAATCCTGCCGCGAGGCCCGGACTTCCGGGGGGCAGATGTGCACGTGGGCGTCGATGATCATGGGGCTTCCTTTCTGGATGGCATGAGGTGATGCTCCGTCAGTGACCACCAGGTCCGCCGGGGATGAGCATGTCCGGTCGGACGGTCATGAAAAAGTGGAAAAAGGCGCACATGACCAGGGAATGGCTGATGTGCCCTGATACAATGAGGTCCGGGATGGACCTCAAGGGTTCCAGGAGGACCTCGATGTCCTCCTTGTCATCAGGGTCTTGTTCGCCGGTTTGGCACACGTCCCGAACCGCAAAGGTGAAGCACACATTGTTCAGGATTGCCGGGTTGGGGTGGACCTTGCCGACGAAAAAGGGGTCTCGCCCCTCGAACCCGGTCTCTTCCCTGAGCTCGCGCAGGGCAGCGGACTGAGGATCGTCTGAGGCTTCAACCAGCCCTCCCGGGATCTCCAGGGTTGTCGACCTGGTTCCGTGGCGGAACTGCCGGATGAGGACCACCTGGTCATCGGCGGTGAGAGGGATGACGTTGACCCAGGGGGCGGACTCGAGGATGAAAAAGTCATGGGCCTGCCCGGTCCGGGGTGAGATGGCCGTATCCGTTCGGAGGTCAAAGATTCGATACGAGCGGTCGCGTGTGGACTTGACGACGTCCCAGGGGTGGATCATGTCCTTACCTCTCTTTTCCGGGGGAGGCCGGCTTGGGGCAGCCCCTGGGGTCAAAGGGCACCAGTCGAAGCCTGATATAGCCCAGGACGACCATGACGGCGGCCACAAGGAGAAGTGCGTTGAAGGCTTGCTGACTGATGATCGGGACCTGGATGGTGGCTCCAAACACGAACAGCACCCCGGTGAGCAGCCCCCCGGCCATGAGCAGGCCATGGGCCCATTTGTCCCAGATGATCGTGGCCCCGCACAGGGGGCAGGCCACAGGTTTTCGTTTCCCGAAAAGGCCCGTGAATTGCGATCGCTGCTGCCAGGGGACAGGTTGAAAGCAGCAGGGACAGGTGATCTTGGCGATGTGTTTTCGAAACAGCATGATGGTCCCTCAAAGGTGTGTGCACGATGCTGGACCAGCCCTACACAAGAGTTGGGTCCTTCGCAAGTCAGTTTTGCCTCTGGCAAAACTGACTTATTGGGTTTGAGCTGAAGAAGGAAACTCACTTTTGAGCAGAACGGGCCATCGTGTTGCAGCCAGTTTGATCAGTGATGAAACTTTGTCTGAGCTGTGTCACTACAAAGATTCCTTCCTGAAACCCGACACCTGAAACCTGAACACCTGAGATGAAGTTTCATACGAGCTCAGCCGATCAAGCAGGGTCTTCCGATCGGAAGATCCAGACCAGGTTGAAGGCCGGGGGAAAATGAGTCACACTCGACCATGGAGGTCGTGTCGTCCGAACACCCATGAAGCCAGCAGGACAAGCCCGAAGGAGGTCTGTATGGAGGACTGCATCTTCTGTAAAATCGTCAGAGGTGACATTCCCAGCGCCAAGGTCTACGAGGACGAGGCCGTTTTTGCCTTTGCCGACATCAACCCTTTGACTGACGGGCACACCCTGATCATCCCCAAAAAGCACGCGGAAAACATCTGGGAGATGGAGGACGAGGACCTCCTGGCCGTTCACCGGGCGGCCAAGAAGCTGGCCCAGGCCATGAAGACAGCCCTGGACCTCGACGGGTTGGCTTTCCTCCAGCTCAACGGCAAGGCGGTCAATCAGATCGTCATGCACTACCACCTGCACCTGCTGCCCAGAATCAAGGGCGCTCCTGAGATCTCCCTGACCAAGTGGGAGCTGATTCAGGGCGACATGGACCGGATCAAGGACACAGCCAGCCGGATTGCCGCCGCAGTGTCCTGAGGGTTTGTCAGGCGTGCCCTCAGAGACCCTCCGGAATGGGAACCCGCTGATTTCCGATGGTCGCAAACACGCCATCGTCGCGGAACTCCAGATGGCTGGAGAACTGAACCAGAGCCCGTTCCGAGAACTTGATCCGCTCCTGGTCATGCAGCAGGTAGAGGGCGTCGTTGGCCATGAAGAGCTCCCGGGGGTCAAGGGGGATGGTTCCGCCGGTATTGAGGATGAGGGTCAGCGGCTCCGCAGTCCGAACCTGGAAGACAAACAGGGCGGTGTCTTCATACGGAAAGTAGATCTTTTCCAGGGAGCCGGGATGGACCTGGGTCAGATAAAACCCCTGCGTATCCCTGCAGATTGAGGCATGAAAGTGCTGGATGATCCTTCGGTTTTGAATACGGCCGTGCCGGTTGCACCAGTAACCCTGCCCATCCAGCCAGAAGACGGCATCCTCCCTGGCAATGACCCTGACCGGCAGGTCCTGTCCGTTCTCTCCTGGTTCGAAGGTGCCAGACCCTGCATGTTCAGAGTCAGGCCATGGTGAGCAGGTGCGATCTTTCATCATGCGTCCCCTGGAATACAGTCTACGCTGACTTGGCCGGGAAGAAAAGCAGATGAGGACGGTGTCCAGCCCAGGCTTCGGCCTGCGCTTGGCCTTGG
>CAZNIP010000062.1:0-18120 GCA_964573115.1 uncultured Desulfohalobiaceae bacterium
GTGAAGAAACGTTCGAGGCTGCTCCTCTGACTGCTCCCCTGTACTCAGGGGACCTGCCGAAGGCTGAGGGGTTCTTTCTTCAGAAGTTTCATCCGAGGCCCACAGGTTCAAGGCCGGAGACGGAGAAGAGCCGCGACGGTTCTCGCCTCGGCCTGTCAACCTGAACCGTTGGTTCAAAAAGGGAGACCTCACAAAGCCGCATCCCTGGTCGCAGGGGAGATGAAGACCCTGCGGCGTCGGACGGTCAGATGGCAAAAGGATCGATCATCATGGACCGACATCAGGGCAGACCACTGTACATCGGCACTTCGGGCTGGAACTACAAAGCCTGGAAGGAGAGCTTCTACGCCGGGGTGAAGCAGAAAGAATGGCTGCAGCACTATGCTTCCAGGTTCAATGCCGTTGAGGTCAACGCCACCTTTTACCGTCTCCTCAAGGAGACCACGGTGGAGGGCTGGAGGTTGAAGACCCCTGAGAGCTTCTGTTTCGCAGTCAAGGGCAGCCGGTACATCACGCACACCAAAAAGCTGAGGCCGGACCCCGACTCGGTGGCCAGGCAACGGGACAACCTCAGGCCTCTCCAGGGCAAGGTCAGGGCAGTGCTGTGGCAGGCTCCGGGGTCCCTGCACAAGGACCTCGGCCTGCTGCGAGATTTCGGCAGCCACCTCAAGGTCTGGACAGGAGTGGACCATGTCCTGGAGTTTCGGGATGAGTCCTGGTTCGATGAACAGACAGCCGATACCCTGGAATCCCTGAACCTTGGGACCTGCATCTCCGATGCCGGCAAATGGCCCAGATGGGACCGGGCGACAGGGCCCCTGGCCTACATCAGGCTGCACGGCTCGCCAGAAACCTATGTCTCCTCGTATTCAGAGCAGACCCTCCTGACATGGGCCGAACAGATCAGGGCGTGGCTGCACCAGGGGCGTTCGGTTCACCTCTACTTCGACAACACCGACCAGGGGGCGGCAGCCGAAAATGCCCAGGCCATGCAGGCCATGCTCTAAAGGCCGGTTCATCCGGGCCCGGCAGGTGAAAGGTTTCTGGGAGGCATCATGACTCCTGTGCAGGAAGACGTTCGTCTGCGCGACCACCAGGCCATCTTCAGGGATCGCTTCGAAGCCGGTCGGTCCCTGGGGGAGTTCATGGCCGCCGAGTATGAGGGGCTGGAGCGGTCGCTGGTCCTGGCCATCCCTTCAGGAGGCGTTCCTGTGGGCATCGAGCTGAGCAGGAAGCTGAAACTGCCTTTTGATTGTCTCATTGTCCGCAAGATTCAGATCCCGGGGAACACGGAAGCCGGTTTCGGGGCCCTGGCCAGCAGCGGTCAGCCTCTCCTGAACCAGGACCTGGTGCGCCAGCTGGGCTTGAAGCAGGATCAGATCGAGGCCCAGATCGACAGTGTCCGCCAGGAGCTGAGCATCCGGGAACAGCTGTTTCGCGGCCGCAGGCCGCTCCCTGACCTGTCCGGAATGACCGTGATCCTGACCGATGACGGTCTGGCTTCGGGATTCACCATGCTCGCGGCCATAGAGACCGTTCAAAGCCGTGGAGCCCGTTCTGTGGTCGTTGCCGTGCCCACCGCCCCTTTGAGCTCTGTCCGCAGGGTGGAGCAGGCGGTGGAGATGCTCATCAGCCTCCACATCCAGGAACGAGGGCCTTTTGCCGTGGCCAATGCCTACCAGCGCTGGTACGACCTGACCAGGGACGAAGTGATCGAGATCCTGCAGTCCTCCAGGAAAGATGCATGAACGGCGTCTGTCAGCACGGCCGTTTCGCCGCGCTGACAGACGCTGACGCGGGCCGGGCAGCCTCAAAGGTCATCTGGCTGCCTGGCGATCTATGCCGCTACACTCTTGTATTTGGCATAGATGTCGTGAACCCGCCGTTTGAGTGTCTTGATCTTTTTCGAGTCCTCATCAGAGGCGAATCGCGGCTCATGAATGCTGAAAAGGGCATTGGAGAGCTCGTCAATGACGTGCTCGGTGGCCGTGCACCATTCCGCAGTGCACTGATCGGACATCTGAGACGCCTCCTCAATGTCCTTTTCAAGCTGGACCACGGCTTCCTCCAGGCCTTGGACGTATTCACGCCATCTGGCCTCAATGCTGTCGTTGATGTCGGATTGGGGCTGTTTCATGAGACTCCTCCTTGTCGTGTTGTTTGACATTGGGCTGGTTGCATGCTTGCCACAGGGGCCAGGGGCACGAAAGGTGATTTTTGGGAATCTGTGACCCAGGGGCCCGACCTCCCCAAAAGATCACCTTGAACAATGTACGTGAACATGATTCTCTGAACAAGTGGTTTTGAGCCCTTCATTGCGCTCTCAATCGTGTTGAACACACGAGTCCTTTCTGCAGGGGGGTGAGGATGCGCGAGGCATCTTGGTATGTTCAGCATCTGGATGACACGGTTCGCTGTTTTCTCTGCCCCCACACCTGCACCATCGCCCCTGGAGAGGGGGGACGGTGCATGGTCCGGGAGAACAGGAACGGGAAGCTCTGGAGCCTGGTCTGCGGCCGCCCGGTGGCCCGGCTGAATCCATCTGGACATCCAGGCCTTCACCAGCCTCGGCAGAGCATGTGGCAGAACCATGGACCGCCTTTGAGGGGAGATCCAGCCAGGGGCGATTGCTGTCTGCCTGTCCTCCGGTCTCCCGTGCCCTGGGCTCAGCTCAGCCTCCCTGTTCGGCTGCCGTTTTCCCCTTGGAAAGATGCTCGGAATGTGATTCAATGGAGGCTCTGACTCTTGTCTCTGGCCAAAGGAGAAACCATGTGCCCTGAAGACGTCAATGACCACGGCGGGCCAACCGGATTGTCCAGGAGGTCGTTCATGAAGACCATGGGGGTGGGGACCATGGCCCTGTGCCTTGAGCAGCGCCTGGCCCAGGCGTCCGATGCTCATCAGACCGGCGAGTGCGTTCCGGCCGGGACAGCTGTCCCTGTCGAACTGAACATCAATGGGGCTCCGGCCAGACTCCTGGTCGAGACCCGGTGGACCCTGCTCTTTGTCCTGCGGGAAAAGCTGGGCCTGACCGGGACCAAGCAGGGGTGCGGCCGTGGAGAGTGCGGGGCCTGCACCGTGCTCCTGGATGGCGAACCCCGCTACGCCTGCATGATGCTGGCCGTTGAGGCCCAGGGGGCCAAGATCGAGACTGTGGAAGGGCTGATGGAAGGCGAGGCGCTTGGGCCGGTGCAGGAGGCCTTTCTCCAGGAGGACGCCTTTCAATGCGGTTACTGCACCCCCGGCCAGATCATGGCTGCCGAAGGTCTGCTGCGGATCGACCCTGCCCCGGATGACCACAGCGTTCGCCTTGGCATGAGCGGCAACCTGTGTCGATGCGGAGCCTACACGCATATCGCCCGGGCCGTGCACCGCGCCTCGGCCCAACGATCCAGGAAGTGAGGCGAATATGGCCAAACTCTATTCTGAAACCGACCTTTTGCAGAAAGAAAAAGTCTGCCCTTCAGGCATCCAGGATTCCGCATGCGCTGCCTGGGGAGAGACCAGGGTCGTGGGCCGTCGCCGACCCCGGGTGGACGGGTACGAACGGGTCAGCGGTTCTGCAGTCTTTCCTTCTGATGTGGTCCTGCCGAACATGCTCTACGCTGCCGTGCTGCACTGCCCGCACGCCCATGCCAGGATCAGGGCCATCGACACGTCCCAAGCCGAAGCGGCACCGGGCGTCATGGCGGTCCTGTCCAAGGACAGCCCGGAGGCCGGCCTGGAATGGCCCTATGCCGAGAATTTCAACGGCCCCCTGTTGGCAGATCTGTGCCGGTTTGAAGGAGAGATCGTGGCTGCAGTGGCGGCGTCTTCACCGGATGAGGCCCATGACGGGCTGCGCAGGATCACGGTGGAGTACGACATCCTGCCCCGCGTCTCGGATGAACGTCGGGCTCTGGACAAAGGGGTTCCCAGGGTTCATTCCGGAGGCAACCTGGTCATGCCGGTGCAGAGGTACCACCGCGGGGATATCGATCAGGGTTTTGCCCGGGCCGAGGTGATCCTGGAGCGCTCCTACCGGACGCAGGCCCTGCTGCACACCCCCCTGGAGCTCCATGGCTGCGTGGCCAGCTGGGACGGGGACGAGCTGACCGTCTGGGAATCCACTCAAGGGGTCTACGCTGTTCAGGACAGGGTGGCCGCGGTGTTGAATCTCCCCAAATCCAAGGTCCGGGTCATCGGCCACTATGTGGGAGGGGGGTTCGGATCCAAGCTGGAGACGAGCAAGTATTCGATCCTCGCCGCCTTGCTGGCCCGGAAAACAGCCAGGCCGGTCAAGCTCTTCCACACCCGGGAGCAGACCTTTCTGGCCATGGGCAACCGCCCGGCTTCGACCATGGACATCAAAGCGGGAGCCACCAGGGACGGCCGCCTGACCGCAATCGAGTTCAAGGGCCTCGGGGCAAGCGGTGCCTATTCGGCCGGCGGGACCTCTCTTCTGGACTGGCTGGCCAAGGACATGTACCTCTGCCCCAATGTGCGCACCGAGCTCCGGGACGTGTACATCAACGCCGGGCCGGCCAGACCCTTCCGGGCCCCGGGGTATCCCCAAGGATCCTGGGCTGTTGAGCAGGTCATGGACGAGCTGGCCAGAGAGCTGGACATGGACCCCGTCGAGCTGCGCCTGAAGAATTTTGCCTCGACCTCCCAGGGCCGCAAGGGCAACCCACCCTACACCTCCAATGGGCTCAGGCAGTGTCTGGACAGAGGGGCTGAAGTCTTTGGCTGGAAACAGGCCCGCACAGAGCCCCGCAGGGAGGACCATCAGGGCCGCCTGCGGCGGGGTGTTGGCATGGCTGCCTGCAACTGGTTCGTTGGTGGCGGCTGGCCGCCGTCCACAGTCCTGGTCAAGCTCTTTGACGACGGGAGCGTGAACCTGAACATGGGGGCCAGTGACATCGGCACCGGGACCAAGACCGCCATGGCCATGATCGCTGCCGAGGAGCTGGCATTGAGCCCCGACCAGATTCAGATCGAACACGCGGACACCGGCACCACCCAGTATGCTTCGGCCAGCGGCGGCAGCAAGACCGTACCCACTGATGGGCCGGCCGTGCGCCAGGCTGCCCTGCACGTCAAGAACCAGCTCCTGTCCATGGCTGCTGAGGCCCTGCAGCGCCCGGTGGAGGAGCTGGAGCTGGTCAGTGGCACTGTCCGGGTCAGGGATGACCATGGCTCCATGGTCAGGATGACCGACCTCGAGGGACTCAGGGAGCAGCGCGTGGTGGTGGGCATCGGGCACAAACCGCCAAACCCCGAGGACAAGGCGGTCACGCCATTTGGGGCCCAGTTCTGTGAGGTTGAGGTGGACACCCTGACCGGAGAAGTGACCATCCTCAGATTTGTGGCCGCCCATGAGAGCGGCCGGGTTCTCGATCGGCTGACCTTTGACAGCCAGGTCATCGGAGGGGTGACCATGGGTGTGGGGTTGGGCATGACCGAGTTCAGGGTCCTGGACGCAGGCAGCACCGGCAAGCTCTGCAACCGCAACTGGCACGACTACAAGCTGCCGACCATGCTCGACGTCCCTCTGGAATTGACCTCAGTGGCTATCGATCTCCCGGACCCGGAGGCCAACATCACCGGGGCCAAAGGTCTGGGGGAACCCGTGACCGTGCCCACGGCTGCGGCCATCGCCAATGCCGTGGCTGATGCCGTCGGGGTTCGGATGTATGAGAGCCCGATCAATCCGGTCACCCTGGTGGCCAAACTGGACAGTGGATCGTGAAGCGAGGTGGCCCATGTTCCCAGCGTTTGACTTTGTCCGGCCGAGGTCGGTCCCGGAAGCGGTCGAAGCCCTGAAAGACCCCGGGAGCCATGTCATGGCCGGGGGAAGCGACCTCCTGGGCTGTCTGCGGGAGGAGCTCTTCGAGGTTCGAAACGTGGTCAGCCTGTCCGGCCTGAAGCAGGATTTGCAGGGGGTTTCCCTGAAACCCGGCGGAGGGGTGAGCATCGGCCCGCTGACCACGATATCCCGGATCGCCCGGGACCCCGCCATCAGCTCACACTATCCGGGGCTGGCCCAGGCCGCTGCCGAGGTGGCCAGCCCGCAGCTCCGGAACCAGGGCACCATCGGCGGCAACCTCTGCCAGAAGCCCCGCTGCTGGTACTACCGGGGGGAGTTCCATTGCCTGCGCAAAGGCGGACAGCGCTGCTTCGCCCTGGGCGGCCAGGACGTGTTCCACTGCATCTTCGGAGGCCAGGGCTGCTTCATCGTTCACCCTTCAGACACGGCTCCTGTGCTGGCAGCCCTGGGGGCCACTCTGACCGCAGCCGGCCCTGACGGGGAGCGGACCCTTCCAGTGAGCAAGCTGCACGTCTCCCCAGCTGAAGACCCCACCAGGGAGATTGCCCTGGCCCGGGACGAGGTCATCACGGCCATCGAACTGCCGCGGCTGAGAGGTTCGGTCGTCAGCAGCTACCGCAAGATCAGGACCAGGCGCTCCTGGGATTTTGCCCTGGCTGGTGCGGCCCTGGTCCTGGACATGGATGGCCCCCGGGTCAACTCGGCCAGGGTCTATCTCTCCGGATGCGCCCCCATACCCTGGCGATCGATGGAGGTGGAGCAGGTCATCACTGGAAAGGTCCTGAAACCGGGTCTCATCGACCAGGCAGCCAGGGCGTCGGTGGCCGATGCCCGGCCCCTGGGTCAGAATGCGTACAAGGTGTCTCTGGTCAAGGGGATGATCCGGGAAGAGCTGACCAGGGTCAGCTCCGAACACGGCTGATCGACGCCAGTGTCCACAGCCGGGGCGGCTATCCAGAAGACTCGGCTCTGAACCCCCAAGTTTTTGGGGTGCTCACCGCTCGCCCTGCAGCAGCTTGAGCATCTGCTGCGGGTCCGTGACCGGGAGCTCACAGCGCTGATTTTGGCAGACAAAGGCTGTGGCCCGGCCGCCGCTGGTGTTCAAGTCCCGGGTGAACGGGGCCAGTCTCGAGAGCTCCTGGCTCGTGGCCTCGGTCTTGAGGAGCTGAACGGTTCTGGGCAGGTAGATGGTATCCAGGACCGTGAGCATCTGCGCAACGTCGCCGGCCCCTTCCTGCCCGACAACGACCGCTTCATTGGCCGGACCAAAGGCCAGATCCAGACCGCAGAGCAGATAGGTGCAGCCGGCCGGCATCTGGCGGACCGTTCCGGAAAAGGCCCTGACCAGTTCGTCGGCCCTGCTTTCCAGGTCTGCATCTCCGGTCAGGAGAGAGAGCTTGAGCAGGTTGACCAGAGCCATGCTGTTGCCGGAGGGGATGGCCCCGTCCATGACCTCCTTCTGGCGCACCAGGAGCTCCTCCCCGTCGGCGGGGCTGGTGAAGAAGCCGCCCTGGTCATGGTCCCAGAAGTGGGCCAGACAGTCCCTGGTCAGCCCCAGGGCCCGGTCGAGGTACAGCGGTTTCCGGGTGGCTTCATAGAGCTCGATCAGGCCGAAGGAGAAAAAGGCGTAATCATCGAGCAGGCCCTTGATGGCGGCTTCGCCCTCCCGAAAGCGGTGCAGGAGCCGTCCCTGGCCATCCATGAGGTTGTCGAGCAGGAACCCTGCCGCCTGTTCGGCCGCCCGGAGGTACTCCTTCTCCTCAAGGGCCCGGCCCGCCCTGGCCAGGGCGCCGATCATCAGCCCGTTCCAGTCGGTGAGGATCTTGTCGTCCAGCAGGGGCCGGATGCGCCTGCCCCTGGCAGCCAGGAGCTCCTTCCGGGCCTGGTCCAGTGTGCTCTGGAGCTCTGGCAGCTCCAGTCCCGCGTTCCGGGCCACCTCGTCCAGGGGGCGGGTCAGGTGAAGGATGTTGGCCCCGGTCCTCTTCCCGGTGGCCTCATCCTCATAGTTCCCGGCCTGGTTTGTGTTCAGGGCCTGCTTGACGAGAGCGGCCCGGTCCGGGGTCAGGACAGCGTCGATCTCGTCTTCGGTCCAGATGTAGTATTTGCCTTCTTCACCTTCGCTGTCTGCGTCCTCGGCAGAAAAAAAGCCCCCGTCCTGCGAGGTCATCTCCCTGAGCACATAGCTGACCGTTTCCCGGACCACGTCGGCGTAGGCCCGATCATTGGTGGCCTGGAAGGCCTCGGTCAGAACCAGGATCATCAGCGCCTGGTCGTAGAGCATTTTTTCAAAGTGGGGTACCAGCCAGCGGGCATCAGTGGAGTAGCGGTGGAAGCCGAATCCGAGGTGATCAAAGACCCCGCCCCGGCGCATGGCCTTCAGGGTGGTCTCGACCATGGCCAGGGCTTGACCGTTTCCGGTCCGTTTCCAGTACCGCAGCAAAAAGAGGAGGTTGTGCGGGGTGGGAAACTTGGGCGCCTGGCCAAAACCGCCGAACTGGGGGTCAAACCTCTCCTGCAGTGATTGAAAGCATGCATCGAGCACAGAGCTGTCCAGGGCCTCCCCTCCGGTGTCCCACCTGGCGGAGCGCAGGTGGTCAAAAACCTGTTCCGCCGAATCAGTGGCCCGGGTGCGATCCTTGTTCCAGACCCTGATGACTTCCGGGAGGAGCTCCAGCATGCCTGGCTGGCCGAAGCGTCCACGCTTGGGGATGTAGGTGGCGGCAAAAAAGGGTTTCTTGTCCGGGGTCATGATGATGGTCAATGGCCAGCCTCCCCGTCCGGTGATCATCTGGCAGACGGTCATGTACACCCCGTCGATGTCCGGGCGTTCCTCGCGGTCGACCTTGACGGGGATGAAGCCCTGATTCAGGACATCGGCCACCTCCCGGTCCTCAAAGGACTCCCGCTCCATGACGTGACACCAGTGGCAGGTGGCATAGCCTATGGACAGAAAGACGGGCAAGTCCTTTTTTCTGGCCAGGGAAAAGGCCTCTTCACCCCATGGCCTCCAGTTCACCGGGTTGTGGGCGTGCTGCAGGAGGTAGGGGCTCTTTTCGCGGATCAGGAGATTGCCTTGCTGGTCGTGGCTGTTCATGCAGGCTCCTTTTCAGCGCAGCCAGAGGCTGTGCTGAAATGAAATGATTCTTGATGACACCAAAGTGTTGACCTAACCTTCCTGCATCGATTGTCAAGGCTGGGGGCCTTGACAGTCGACACAGGCCTGAACCCTCTGCAAAGGACGAGAACGCATGCCGACGCACAACAGCGATATCGAATCCATGTTCAACGAGCTGGCCGACATCCTGGAGATCGAAGGGGCCAACCCCTTCCGGGTCCGGGCCTATCGCAACGGGGCCAGGGCCGTGACCGGATTCTCCCAGAGCCTTGCCGACCTCGTGGATCAGGATGTGGATCTGACCCGGTACTCGGGGATCGGCAAAGACCTGGCGGCCAAGATCAGGGAGATCGTCACCACCGGGTCCTTTTCAGCTCTGGACAAGGCCCGGGAAAGGGTCTCCAGGGAGCTGATCAGCCTGCTGCACATTCAGGGGCTGGGGCCGAAAAGGGTCAAGGCCCTGCATCAGGAGCTCGGGGTGTCCTCGATTCAAGACCTCAGAGAGGCTGCAGCTTCTGGCAGGATTGCCGGCCTTTCAGGCTTCGGGTCCAAGATGCAGGAGTCCATTCTCCATGACGTGGACCGCTTCCAGGGGCAGGAAAAGCGGTTCAAGCTGGCGGCTGTGGAAGAGGCGGCCTTTGGATTCAAGGAGTATCTGAGTTCGCTCGGCGGAGTGGAGAAGGTGGAGCTGGCCGGGAGTTTCAGGCGGCGCAAGGAGACCGTGGGGGATCTGGACATCCTGATCACCGGCAGCGATGCCGGCCCGGTCATGGAGGGCTTCACCAGCTATGAAGACGTCCGTCAGGTCCTCTCCCATGGCCGGACCAAATCGTCGGTGGTCCTGAAAAACGATCTCCAGGTCGATCTCCGGTTTGTGGCCGGAAAGTCTTTTGGGGCGGCCCTGCACTACTTTACCGGGTCCAAGGCTCACAACATCGCGGTGCGCAGAATGGCCCTGGATAGGGATCTGAAAGTCAACGAATACGGTGTGTTCAAGGCAGATGAGCAGGTGGCCGGCAGGACTGAGGAGGATGTCTACGCCAGCGTGGACCTGCCCTATATCGAGCCTGAGCTCCGGGAGGACAGAGGGGAGTTCGAAGCGGCCCGCAACGGCGAGCTTCCTCAGCTGGTCAGGGCGGAAGACCTCAGAGGCGACCTGCACGTGCACACCAGGGCCACGGACGGCAGGAACTCCCTGGAGGACATGGCCGAGGCGGCCCGTGATTTCGGGTACGAATACCTGGGCATCACCGACCACACCCAGAACCTGACCATGGTCCGCGGGCTCGACCCGGACAGGTTGGCCCGGCAGATCGACGAGATCGACGAGTTGAACAGCCGGATATCCGGGGTGACCCTGCTCAAAGGCACTGAGGTGGACATCCTGGAGGACGGGAAGCTGGACCTGCCGGACTGGATTCTGGACAGGCTTGATTTCTGCGTCTGTTCCATCCACACCAAGTTCAGGCTTTCCAGGGAAAAACAGACCGAGCGGGTCCTTCGGGCCATGGACAATCCCAATTTCACCATATTCGGGCACCCCAGCGGCCGGCTGATCGGTTCGAGATCGGCCTATGAGCTGGATATGGACCGCATCCTTCACAGGTCCAGGGACAGGGGCTGCCTCCTGGAGCTGAACAGCCAGCCGGATCGCCTGGATATCGACGATGTGACCTGCAAGGCGGCCAGGGACATGGGGATCAAGGTGGTCATCTCCACCGACGCCCATCGAACCGTGGACCTCAAGCTGGTCCGCTTCGGGCTGGGGCAGGCCAGGCGGGGATGGCTGGAGCCTGGAGATGTGGCCAACACCAGGCCCCTGGATGAGCTCAGGGCCCTGTTCAAGAAATGATTTTTTAGAGCGGCTCGAGCCGCTCTAAAAAGAATAAAATGTCGAGGCTGGCCAACATGTTGGCCAGCCTCGACATTCAGGTGCGCTCGATCTCCCTCTTGATCAGCTCCTGACTGTAGGTGGCCGTGATGTCGCACTCCCGCAATGTGGCGATCAGCCTGCCGTCCTGGATGACCGGCAGCTGACTCACGCCGGCTGAGGTCACCTTTTCCAGGGCCTGCTGGAGGGTCTCCTCAGGGGTGGTGGTCACGAGTCGAGTGGTGGCGATGTCCTTGGCGATGATCAGCTGGAGCAGGGTCTCTTCGTCCAGGATGGGGCGGATGTCCCGGAAGGAGATGATCCCGGTCAGCTCCTGGTCCTCGTTGAGCACATGCAGGTAGGGTGCGTTGTGGGACTTGAAGGTCTCGATGATCTGCCTCAGGTTCATGCTTTCCGGGATGGTCACCCCCATGTGCTGCATGCAGTCCTTGACGAGCAGCCTCTGCAGGACGTTGACCTCCCTTCCGGTCTCGATGTTCACCCCCCGCCGCAGCAGCTTGATGGTGTAAATGGAGCCGTGCTTCAGGGAACTGGCGACGATGGTCGACAGGATGCAGGTGATCATCAGGGGCAGGATGATGGAGTACTGTCCGGTGAGCTCGAACAGGATGAGGATGGCCGTGATCGGGGCGTGGGTCGTGCCGGAGACCACCCCGCCCATGGCCACCAGGGCATAGGCCCCTGAAGAGGAGGTGATCTCGGGAAACAGGGTGTGGACCAGGATCCCGAAGGTCCCTCCGGTCATGGCCCCGATGAACAGGGACGGAGCGAAAATGCCCCCCGAGCCTCCGGTTCCGATGGTCAGTGAGGTGGCCAGCATCTTGATCAGGATCAGGGCAAAGACCAGGCTCAGACCCATTTGATTGACCAGGGTCAGGTTGATGCTTCCGTAGCCCACTCCGAAGACATGGGGGAATCGGAGAAAGATGAGCCCCAGCAGAGCTCCACCAAGGGCCGGTTTGAGCCATTCAGGCATCCGCACCAGGTCGAAGAGGTCCTCGGCCTTGTAGAGCACCGTGGTGAAGGCCAGCCCCACCAGGCCGGTGACCACTCCGAGCACCGGATAGAACGAGTACTCCCAGAGGGAGGTCATGGAGTACTCCGGAATGTCAAAGGCCGGCAGGTCGCCAAAGTAGTATCTGGAGATCGTCGTGGCCGTGACAGAGGACAGGACCACCGGGGAGAAGGACATCAGCCCGAAATCGCCGAGGATGATCTCCAGGGAGAAGAGGACCCCGGCAATGGGGGCGTTGAAGGTGGCGGCGATCCCGGCCGCGGCCCCGCAGCCGACCATGGTCTTCATGTGAATCCTGGAGACCTTGAACAGCTGGGCAATGCTCGAACCGATGGAGGATCCGATCTGGACGATGGGCCCCTCCCGGCCCACCGACCCCCCGGACCCGATGCAGATGGCCGAAGCCAGGATCTTGACCACGGCCACCCGCTTGCGGATGAACCCGTCCTTGAGGACCACGGCCTCCATGACCTCGGGCACCCCGTGCCCCTTGGCCTCCCTGGCCCCGAAGTAGACCAGGATGCCCACGATCAACCCGCCCAGGGCAGGCATCCCGATCTTCAGGGCCGGATGAACGGTGTGGGCAAAGGTCAGGATGTCGGCCTTGTTCTGGTAGAAGCACCACTGGATGAACTGGATCACGAACCTGAACAGGACCGCGCCGTACCCGGACAGGATGCCGATGATCACGGCCAGGATCAGCGAGACCACATGCCTGTTCATGTGCAGCCGGGGGATCTTGGATTCGATGAGATTCGCCAGGTACTGCATGGGGGTTGCCCTTCCTCGGTGTCATCGCTGCCGCTGGCATCGCTGACACCTCTTGGTCTGATTTTAAATATTCAGCCCGGCCGCTGGCGGGGACATCGAAGACACGGGGCTGCTGCTTACTGGGTGTAGGAATCGGCATTGGCCTTGAGCCATTTGTCCATGCCCTTGGTGTCGTGCTCATGGTCCAGGCGCAGCATGCGCCGCCTGTTGGACTGCGGGCCCTGGTAATAGAAGATGCGGACCTTCCTGGACACCCGGATGGTGTAGACGTGCTGGGTGCCCTTGACCTTGTGGATGTTCAGGCCGGTTGCCGAGCTCCCTTCCAGGTCGAAGCGGATCACGGTCTCCACGGTTTTTTTCAGGAGCTTGAAATCGGAGTCCATGATCTTTTCCAGGTCCTGAACGAAGCTGTCCATGAGCTCGCTGTTCTTGAGCACAGAGCCCAGGATGTCGATCATGCGTTCGAAGATCTTGATCGACTTGGACTCCCGCTGCGGTTCGGACTTGTGCCCTTGCCCGTCCTTGGCCTGCAGCTCCTTGTCCAGCATGTCCAGAAGGTCCTGCTGGTCGGCCAGATCCTGCTGCAGCCTGGCCATGCGCTGGCCGCTCTTGTGCCCGGTTCCCAGGTAGAACCTGATCATCCGCAGGAGATGGTCCGGGTCCACCGGCTTGGGAATGTAGTAGGTGACATCGTAGTCCTGGGCGTCCTCGATGACCTCCCCCTCCATGCCGGTCAGGAGGATGACCGGTGTGAAGGGCAGCTCTTCCCTGATGAAGGGGAGGATGTCCACCCCGGTCAGCCCTGAGTTCTCGAAATGCACATCCAGCAGAATCAGGTCAGGGACGGTCTCTTTCTGCGTCAAGGCGGTCAAGAAGCTCCGGGGGTCATCGTAGTGTTGAACCCCCTGAACAAAATCCGCGGCAGCGAGGACCGGATCGAGCATCTCGTGGATCCTGGGTTCATCGTCCACCAGGGCCAGCATGCAGCTGGAGGGTTCCGGGGTATGTCCTGACATGTTCATCGACCTTTCATCAGCGCGGCTGGCGGCAGCGCTGAAGGCTTGTTGAGGGTGTCCGCTGCGAAGCTCCGTTTCAAGGGCCCGCCTGTCACATGTTCGAGCTGCCGGTCCGGGCACGCGCTCTCCCCGGGAGGCCGGGCGCCCATCCTCAGCGATCGAGCCCTGGTGCAGCCCAGGCTCTCTCATCGGGACCGGGCGGGTCCAGAGGGAGCTCAAAGGTGACTTGAAGTCCCTGACTCCCGAGCTCCCTGGTGTTTCGGGCCTGGGCCCTGATGTTCATCCGGTCGGCAAAGAACTTGACAAACAGCGTTCCCTGGCCATGGGTTTTGCCCTTCCTCTTTCGAGACAGCACGGGCTTTTTGAACATCATCTCTGCCGTTTCCTCAGACACGCCGCCACCGTTGTCAGTCACCGTGATCCAGGCCGAACCCAGGTCCAGGCTCAGGGTCATCCGGATCGCCGGGGCGAAAGGTTCGGCCTGTTTGTCTCTCAAGGACTGCAGCCAGCGAAAGTCCAGGGCGGCCTGACTGTTCCGGAGGACGTTCCTGAGCATGTCCCAGAGCTTGTTCGGATCGAGGGAGGTCGATCGGCTGGATTGCCTCCACCCCTGATCCCTGAGGTCGATCTGCAGCCCGAAGGTCTTTTTCAGGTTGTGGTCCTCGATCCGTTCAACAATCTCATCGGCCAGGTCAGGAAGGCTCAGATGCTGGAGATCGAAGGTCAGCTGGTCTTCCAGGCGGCGCAGGTGCTCGATGATGTTCTGCTGAAAGGGGAGGATGATCTGGTTGTAGATTTCACGTTCCTTGGCCGGCTGAAGATCGTTCAGGATGTCATGGATGTTTGAGCGCCATGTGCCTTCCAGGAGCTGGAGCTCATCCTTGACCAGGTTGGCCTGGGTCACCAGCTCATGTTTGAGCTTGTTGGAGGCGATCATGAACTCCAGGTTCTGGCGGCTCTGCTTTTCGATCTCCATGGCCTGGAGCTGTTTTTCCCGGTGTTGATCCGCCGGGGATTTCTTGATCAGGATGAGCAGGAGAAAGACCAGAGACAGGGCGTAGATGCCGAGAAACGATGGGGTCAGAAAGAGCCTGGCCGAGGTGATGATGCCCAGATCCAGGAGGAGCTTTGAAAACACGAAGACAAAGAAGATGTTGAAGAAGGCCACGAAAAACATGGTCTGCCGCCCGCCGATGAGCCAGGCGAAGTAAATCCCGGCCAGGCAGAGAAAGACCGTAAAGATGTAGTAACCAAGCGGGGTGTGGATGAAGATCTCGATCCCGCTGTAGTAGACCAGGACATAGGTGATGACCAGAACATACCAGCTCAGGTTGCGGAACTGGTCTCTGAGGGAGGACAGGGCGTTGAGCATGGCGGCGATGTCGCTGTTCAGCCGGGTTGGGCCCACAGGCATCCAGGTCGCGGCTCAGCCGGAGACCTGATCAGGCTTTGTCCATGCGCCGTCGGCTCGAGGGTCCGTGCGGACACGGTTCAGGCCTTGACCGTGAGCACGGGGCATGGGGCCTTGAGGATGACGAACTGGGCCGTGGACCCCATGACCAGCTTGCCGACCTTGGACTGTCTCTCCACCCCGACGACGATCAGGTCCACGGCATTGTCCCGGGCGTACTCAACAACGTCTTCACCAGGCGCCATGCCGCGGATCAGGAGGTGCGTGGTGCAGGGAACGCCTTCCCTGTCGAGTCTGGCCTGGGCTTGCTTGAGGTTTTCTTCGGCCTCTTCGACCTCCGGGAGGTCCTTTTCAGACCTGGTCCGTTCGGCTGAGGTGACGAGGTGAATGGTGGCCTTGAACACTTTGGCCTGTTCAAGGGCCAGGGTCAGGCCTTTGTCTGCTGCGCTGGAACCGTCATAAGCTACCAGGATGTCCATGGTCGCTCTCCTGAAAGCAGGGTCAAAGGAGTGTTCGGGACCGGGTCCGTTCGATCGTTCACGAGGTCCGTCGCCTGCCTGGACCGGCGCGAGCCTGAAAAGTATTTGAAACAGCTGATACCGTCAGTCAGCATATAGAAAACATGCCCGGCCAAGTCAAGCCGGACACCCGGACCGACATGGTTTTCCAGTCTCCAGCTCATTCAAGCACACCTGCATCGGCGCCTGCTGTGAACCGTCATCATCAGCCTTCGTAAGGCATTGAAAATGCCTGTTTGTTATGGTATAAACCAATGGCTCCAGTGGAATGAATGTGAAGCACACACCTCGCAGGTCCATTGCAGCTGGACCAGGCCTCAGCGGGGCCGCTGGCCGCGCTGACAGGTGTGATGAAGTTTCATGCGAGCTCCTGATGTCCGTCTCCTTCAAGTGATGACCAGGCCTCAGCGCGCAAAAAAGCCTGGCTGAGAAGCGATCCCCGGGTGTGCCAAGCGAGGGATGAATGACCCCCAACGTCAAAGAAGCCTACAAGAACCTGTGCATCAATCACAACATGGATGGCCTGCGACAGGGGCTGTCTCATTTTTCTCAGCCCAGCAGGGTGGCGCTGATCTTCGCCTTTTCCGCTGACGACGAGTTGAGAATCTGCGACCCCCAGAACCTCCTCCGCGGCCACGAACCCAAGCTCAAGGAGATCTTTCTGGCCCCTGGCTTCCTGGGGTCATCGTCCAGGGCATCCGGCAACCAAGGATGGTACAATCACATCGATATGGAGAAGCTGGACCTTTCCGGTCTCATCGCCTACGGAGGCCGGTCCGAGGCTGTTTCCTACCAGATGTGGTTCACCGAGCATCATCCGGACATGTGCTCCATCGGACCGACCCAGATGTGGCTGGAGCACGCGGTCAGTCTCATGGTCCAGGACATCATCCTGGGCAATGAGATCAACATCGGCACCTCGGGCTATGTGCTGCAGGGGTATGCCGTTCATGCCGTCCGGGACTATATCGTGGACCGCAGGAACATCCTCATTGGACCTGACAGCGGACTCCATCTCTACCCTATCCTCGACTCGATCCTGGCCATTTCCAGCACCAGGGAGGAGGGCGCCTGGGCCAGGGGCCGGATCGCCTTTGTGGAGGGAGGGATGATCCCTGAGATGCACCTCTCTGTTGAGTTCCCGGAAATGGGCCGACCTTCCATCTCCAAACACAAGCATGTCAGAAAGCTGCTCCTGGCCGTGGAAAATTCCCCACGGCAGCTCATCTCGGACGGCAGGCACATCGTGGGCATTTCCGACAGCGCCTTGCCCGTGTCCACCATCCTGGCCAGCTTCAGGGGCAACCACGGCTACCTCTACCTGGACGACGAGTGCGTGTGCAGCATCGCGGATGGAAATTTCAACTCCACGACCCGACGGGCCAAACTGGTCCAGCTGGAAGAGGCCCTCCTGGAGTCCGACCTGGAAAAGGTCCAGAGCTATACCCTGTTCAACACCATCACGGCCATCGTCCACAATGCCCAGGAGCAGAAATGGGGCTGCACCCTGGTGATCGATCTCAATGAGACCCCCCTGGACATCGCCGGGCAGAAGCTGAGCGCCCCCCTGTCCCTGACCGTGCCCAAAGTCCTCGATCTGGCCAAGTCTCTGACCAAGATGGACGGGGCTCTGCACATCGGCAAGGACCTCCGGCTGCATCGGTTCGGATGTCTCCTTGACGGCCGCTGTGTCAATGGGGAGGACTCGTCCAGAGGGGCCAGGTACAATTCAGCCCTTCGCTTTACAGCGGAAAACGAGGGGATGATCGTCATCGTGGTCTCTGCGGATCGCCCGGTTTCCGTGGTTCAGAACGGCGTGGAGCTCTCAGCCGTGTGCGAATGGCAGCCTGTGCCCCAGACCCTGACACCGCCCACCCTGACCGAATGGATTGAGAGGGCTTGAAGCTTCGACAAACAGAACCTCTGATGAACGGCAGCTGATGGTCTGCGATTGAAAGGAGCACGGGTATGGCCTGGAGAGACAAGAAACGGGTCCTGGTTCCGGTTGATTTTTCAGAAGGGTCGATCCAGGCCGTGGACGTGGCCCTGGAGTTTGTTCCCAACTCAGCCCATCTCTACGTGATCCATGTGGCCAGACCCATGAGCCCTGTGGAACCTGCCGCTGTCTGGGACGAGCATGGCGAGGAGAACAGGCTCCTGAACCTGGAAAAGAACCTTGCAGAGACCTTTTCCGATTCCAGGTTCCGGGAGATGCATATCATGGTCAAGACCGGCAACCCCGGAGCGGAGATCGTCAGGTACGCTGAAAAGATCGGCGCAGATCTCGTGGTCATGCCTTCCATGGGCAGAACGGCCATGAAGAGGATATCGATCGGCTCGGTGGCCGAGAGGGTGCTCAGGTACGCTCCCTGCCCGGTGCTGCTGCTGCGAGAGTCATAGGTGCGGCTGCAGAATCAGAAGGCAGGAGTCAGAAGACAGAAGTCAGCTTTGCCTCTGGCAAAGCTGAATATATCTCTTTGATTTAAAATGATAAAAGTGTATTCATACTGTCACGGGCTCTGGGTTGAAAGCTGCCAGTTTGATCAGGGCAGAAACTTTCGAGGATGCTCCTCT
>CAZNIP010000063.1:0-18011 GCA_964573115.1 uncultured Desulfohalobiaceae bacterium
TCATGAAACGAATCATGATCCGGTCAATGATTGTGTCTCTATCTTTGCACGTCAGATGCCAGACAGCAAGTTTATTTTTTATAACATTGAAATATAGTATTATTTTTGAAAAAAACCAGCTCGAGACATCCCTGTTCGAATTCAGGCACCCCAACCTGGAAACACAAAAGAAACGTATTGAAACATGCTTCAGAGTGCTTTTGAGACGCTATGAGACAAAAAGACATTTCTTGAGGATCAGGTGATCATTGTGGCTCTGGCCTGGTTCACGCTGAACACGAGGGACTTCAGTTCCCCCGAAGGTACACCCAGCAGGCACGAAGACAATCCCGTCTGCCTTCTGCATCATGATCAGGAAAGCGGTTCGTGCGGGCCATGGAGAGGTCGAAGGGCAGGCTGGCCTGAATGTCATGGAATGTGGGCTGGGCAGAATGGCCCGGGCGATGGCCCAGGTGATCCAGCTCGCGGCCGGTTTGATCAGGCAGGAGCCTCTGGGAACGGACTCACGTCCAGGGATTGACAGAAACTGCTGAAATCAATGCAGAAGCCCGCGACAGCCTGAGTTTGTTTCAGAGCCCGGGAAGCTCAGTTCTTGGGGACAGAGATCACGAGTCGTTTCTGACTGGGGTCCCAGTGGACCGAGCCATTGATGTCCCTGGCCAGACCTTCGAGTCCTGGCCATGTTTCATGATCCTGGGGGTCTTTTTCCGGAACATGCTGAAGTTGCAGGAAGATGGTCACGGCATCTGTGGGTTGGTCTGCCCCCAGAAGAACGGTGTCGTCCTTTGCGGACTGATTGACGGCCCACAGGATGCTGGAAAAGAGGAGCTTGAGAAAAGCAACTGGAGTCACGGCCAGCCTGGACTGGACATCGGCCTGGACCTCAAGGGTGACCCTGTTGCGCCTGGCCAGCCTCTGGGTCAGGTCGACCATCATGTCCAGCGTGTCGTGGAGTTCGAAGTGTGCAGGATCGTGGTCGGCTGCATGGGCAAAGGTGTTGAACTGACTGGTCAGATGCTGGCCCCGCTCGATCTGTTCCTGGATCACGCCCAGGGAGCGAGGCAGCTTGTCAAGGAGTTCGATTTTCTTCTCGGGGTCCAGGGACAGGATGTCCTCCATCAGCCCACCGGCTTCGTTGATGGTTGCCAGGACATTCTTGATTTCATGAGTGTAGCTGGCGGCCACGCGTCCGAAAAAATGGGCGTCTGTGTCGATTGGTGCCATGGGTCCTCCCCTATTGGCCAACAGCCTGGTGAATCTTGCTGATCAAATCCTCGATGTTCAGTGGCTTCATGAGATAGTCCGAAGCACCGAGCTGCATGCCCTTGATGCCCTCCTCTGTGGAGCCGTAGCCGGTGAGCAGCAGAACTGGCAGTCCAGGGTAGTCCTCTCGAATGCGTTTGAGGACCTCGATACCGCCCAGGCCGGGCATCTTCAGATCCAGAATGACCACGTCAGGCACTCCTTTTTCCAGCTCCTGCAGACACTCCTCACCACTGCTGGCCACTCTGACGGTGTAGTCACGCAGCTGGAGCCTTTCCCCCAGAGCCTGGGTGAAATCCTCTTCATCGTCCACGAGCAGCACTTTGAGCTCAGACATCGTCCTCCCCTCCCTCAACATTGATTTTTTTCGGCAGGTACAGGGTGAATGTTGTTCCCTGTCCGACCTGGCTCTCAACCTTGATGTCCCCGCCAAGCTTTTTGACGATTCCGTAAGTGATGGACAGGCCCAGGCCAGTCCCTTTGCCTTTCTTTGTGGTGTAAAAGGGCTCGAAAATGTGTTTCATGGCCTCTTTGGGCATGCCGCAGCCGTTGTCGGCCAGGGAGACGGCTGTCCGCCCGTCATCTTCCTCCCAGGTCCGAATGACAATATCACCACCGTCGGCGAGGGCCTCCAGGGAGTTGTTGAGCAGGTTCAAAAAGACCTGTTCCAGCTGACCCTGATCCGAGGAAATCCTTTGCAGCTCCGGTTCCAGTTCGAGCTGGATGTTCACGTTTCTGTCCTGGGCCTCTTTTTCCAGGAATCCAAGAACGTCCCTGATGACGTCGTTCACATCCAGGATCTCATACTGGGCCTCCAGCCGCCTGGCGAATCCAAGGAGCCTGTACGTGATCCCCCTGGCCCTCTCCACTGAGCGGATGATGGCATTGCACTGCTCCATGAACTTTTCCCGCTTGGCCATGTCGGGCTTGCCGTGCAGGAGATCCAGCATCAGGCCTGTCTTTTCATTGATGATGGCCAGGGGGTTGTTGATCTCGTGCGCGACTCCAGCCGCCATCTGGCCGATGGAGGAGAGCTTCTGGGAGTGCTCCAGCTCTGAAATGGCCGCTTCACGTTTTTCATCCGCCTGACGTATCCGGCGAACCATCAGGCCTGTGAGCTGAAAAATGATGAAGGCGATGAACGCCAGGCTGACCAGAAAAACGATGATCATCTGTCCCTTGAGGGCGTACCAGGACTGGAAGAGCTTGCTTCGCAGCTTGACGAAGACCAGCACGAACTCGAGCTTGGAAAAGTTCACATAGGACATGAAGACCTCCCGGCCCTGAGGGTCGGTGATCTCCATCACGCTTGGCTGAAAGCTCTTGGAGGGAAACTTGATGGGAAAATCGTCCAGCACCTGCCCATAGAACTTGGATGGGGTCTGCAGAACGCTGTTGTGATTGAGCAGAAAGGCGTCCTCCTCGGGTCCAAGCCCCAGGGAGGCGATGATTTCGTTGAAGGTCTCGATGTTGATGGAGGCCCGCAAAACGAGGTTTTGACCGGCCCGCATCCTTTTCTCCACAGCGATGACCAGGTGCGGGAATCCCCGATAGCCCATAAAGACGTCGCTGATGTAGGAGCCCTTGACCCGGACCTCTTGATAGGACGACATTTCAGAGTAGTCCTTGCCCTCCAGGTTGTAGGGCCCGACATAGTTGACCTGGATCCCCGTGGGGCCGATGACCCCGATGTCCACAAACCCGGAGAAGTTCTCCTGCATGGCAAAGAAGATCTCTTTGAGCTGCTTCTCGTCCTTGAGTTGTTCCGTGGAGTAGGCATGGGCGATGTATTTGACTGCACTGAGCCGTTCCTGGAGGAAGAGCTCAAAGGAGTGCTTGGTCTTGTTTTCCAGCATCGTGAGCTGGTTCACGGTTTCCTGCTTCAAGGTGCTCTGGTACTGGTGGTAATTGATGACCAGCATGATCGACAGCGGGATCATGGTCACCACAAACATGAGCACGGCCATGGTCCGCCGCAGCCGAACATACCTGTCAGCCGCGAAGTGCCCTTTGGGCAGAAAAAACAGCTTCTCGAAAAAGCGCTCGTAGTGCATGGGAAATCGATCAAACAAGCTCATGTTTCTGTGCCTGCCTGTTCTGCGGTGAGGTCGATAAAGCCACAGCAGAGCTCTCCCTTGACAAGGGCCTCAAGGGCTCTGGCATATGGGGCCACAACAGAGTCAAAGACCGTGATCGACTTCCACTGCAGATAGTCGAAGTACTCTGTTTCTATGCCTCCGCAAATCACGACCTCAGCATGCTGGTTCAAAATGAGTTGACACATGTCTTCTGCAGACGGGTGAGGCAGGACCAGGATTTCTTCTTCCCTGATCGTGCCATCGCTGTTGACGCGGCCGATCCAGACCTCGGTGCTCAAATCGAAGCGCGGGGCCACCTCGCTGCCCAGAATCGGGATGAGGACAGTGGCTGGCAAGCTTGTCTTGAAATGTTTCAATTCGTATCAAGCCTCTATCTCATATTGTTTCATTTTTCGCCAAAGAGTGGACCGGCCCCAGCCAAGAATGTCCGCGGCAACGTTTTTTCGGCCTTTGGCCTGCAGGAGCGCCTTGAGAATCATCTGCCTCTCCAGCTCAGGCCAGCTCTGCCCATCGGGTGAGAGTGTCAGGTCTGAGACCTTCAGTTCCTGACTGTCGGCAACCTCGGCCGGCTGAGGCTGCTTCAGGGTTTCAAACAGGTAGCCGGGGAGGTTGTCGAGCTCAATCTCCCTGCCCTGGGAGACGTTCACGGCAAACTCGACAATGTTTTTCAGCTCCCTGACATTGCCCGGATAAGGATAATTGAGAAGGGTGTGCAGGGATTCCTTTGAAAATCCGGCAAGCTGTTTGTTGAACTTGTGCATATAGTGCTGCAAAAAATGATCCAAAAGCAGGCGGACATCTCCTTCCCGTTCCCGCAATGGAGGCAGGTGCAGCCGAACCACATTGAGCCGGAAGAGGAGGTCTTCGCGGAAGTCACCTTCTCTGACCATGGCCTGAAGGTCCCGGTTGGTGGCGGCGATGATCCTCACATTGACCTGAACCCCCTTGGTCGAGCCCAGGGGATAGATGACCTGGTCGTCGAGAAAGGAGAGCAGCTTGACCTGGAGGGTTTTCGGCAGGTCCCCGATCTCGGTCAAAAAGAGCGATCCGAGATGGGCCAACTTGAACCGGCCGGGCTTGTTGGCCGTGGCCCCGGTAAAGGCCCCCTTCTGATGCCCGAAGAGCTCTGATTCCAGCAGCGTCTCAGGCAGGGCCCCGCAATTGACTTTGACAAAGGGGCCTTTGGACCGCTCCGACTGCTGATGGATGACCTCGGCCAGGATGTCCTTGCCTGTTCCTGTCTCCCCGGTGATCAAAACGGACGAATCCGTCTGGGCAATGCCGGGAACCATCCGGAACAACCGCTCGATCTCCCGGCTGTGCCCAAGCAGCGGGCCAAAGCTGTAGGCCGTGGAACGGCTCTTGTCCAGGTCCTGGCGCGCGCGCAGATCCTCAAAGCACTCCAGCCATCCGGCCAGCTGGCCCTCCATGTCCAGAACCGGCGAGAAGATCACCCGAACCGGAATCTTCTCCCTGTTGCGGTCGATGATGTCCCCTTCCTGACTGACAGGCTCTGAATCCGGTCCCATGGCCTTGAAAGGGCATCGACTGCTGCAGAGATTGCTGCGGACAGCATGGAAGCATGGAATGCCGGCCACCTGGTCCAGACTGACCCCGACCAGAGCCTCCATGGAGCGGTTGAGGAACACCACGCGCTTCTGGATATCCAGGATGACCACACTGAACGGGATGCGGTCCAGGAGACGAGTCAGTGGAACCGGGTAGGCGGACAGGCCCTGAACAATGAGTGGGAGCTCCTGCCATTCAGAAGAATGCATTGACCAACCTCCATGTGATGCCTGGCGTTACGGGACAGTGATCTTGAGTTGAAGGTGAACCCTGACCGGGGTTGTCATTCCAGGCCGGAAAACAAGCAGACGGTGAGCAGAACATGATGCCCTCTGCGTTGAGTCTCTCAGAGCGCCTCGCGGGCACACTGTTCCTGACCTTGGATCACGCTGACAGTATGTCCCATCCCTGTCGACATCGTCCAGATCAAAAAACAGGACAATCCTGACCAGTTGCGGAAGTGTTCCAGCGCCTGACGGGACAGGGGGCCCCTGAAGCGGAATGAAAAGCGCCGCCGCCTTGCATTCTGACTGGTTCAGAGGGACACTGACAGCCAGAGTCTGGGCATCTGGGCCCTGTGTTGTCCTGGAGGAGACCTTCCTCGGCAGGCCTTTTGAAAACGGAAGACCACACCATGCGCGACACCCTGGAATTCACCCTCTCCGAGCTTCGATCCGGCAGGCCGGTGGTCCATGCGGTCATCGTCTCCAGCAGCGGATCCACACCCCGTTCAGTCGGCTCACGCATGGCCGTGGCCCGGGACGGCTCAGCCAAGGGCTCCGTGGGCGGCGGACCGGCCGAAGCCCTGGCACACAAGGCCGCCCTGGCAGCCCACACCTCGTTGAGCCCATCCCTGCTCCAGCTGGACCTGACCGGGGAGCAGGCCGCTGAGCTGGGCATGATCTGCGGGGGCAGGCAGGACATCCTGATCGAGCACCTCCTGCCCAGTCAGGACAACGTCAGCCTCTTTCAACACCTGCTCGACAACTGGGATGCAGGCCGGTCCAGCGTCCTCTGCACAGCTCTATCCCGGGACCGGGAATCCACAGCCATCCTCTCCCGGACCCTGGGGCCAGATGCCCTGCCTCCCGATCTGCCCGAAGCCATGCGCCAGGAGGCGGTCAAAAGGGCTGCCACGTCCCGCCTTCCTTCAGCCGTTTCTGAAAGAGGGGTGACCGTGCTGGTGGAACCCTTGAGCTCCCCGGGAATCGTGTTCATCGTCGGGGCCGGGCATGTCGGCCGGGCCACGGCAGCCCAGTGCGTCTTCGTCGGGTTCAGGACCGTGGTCCTGGATGACCGGGGCGATTTCCTGAATGAGGAGCGCCTGCCGCAAGCCAGTCAGCTCCAGCTGATTCAGGATGACCGGTCCTGCTTCAGCAGCCTGGAGGTCGGACCCGACGGGTTCATCGTCATTCTGACCAGAGGCCATGCCCATGACAGAGAGGTGCTGGCCCAGGCCCTGCAGACTCCGGCCCGGTATGTGGGCATGACCCGCAGGCCTTCATCCCCAGCTTTGCCGGCCGCATCGGACACCCGCCACTGCTTCGATCCAGTCTGATTCCCGCCATCATGGCCTATGGCGGCAGCAGGGGGCTGCGGGGGGTGCTGGACGCGGCATGGGTGGAGACAGTCGATGTTCCTGACCGGCACATCCTGGTGGACATCGACACCCCGGAGCAGTACCGGCAGGCCCTGAAGCTGTGGCAGCAGCGAGACACCCTCCGCAAAGGAGGATGATGAACTTCTGGACCTGGAACGCCGGGAGAAAAGGGGGGCATTGATTGCGGCCTGTCTCAGGCCCGAATGACCGAAAGCTCGAGTCGACGTCTCTTTCAGGTTTGCGGGCTTTCAGCCTGTCATGGGTTCGGGATGCGAGGACCTCTGGAGCCGCTTTGTCAGCCCGTGCAGGGCCATGGTCGAGCGTTTCCCGGGTCACGGTGCCCTGGTGCCGGGCACGTCCAGATAGGGTTTGCGGGCGAACCTCTGCAGCACGGGCGTGCCCCGGCCGTGGCGCACGGCCTGGAACGTGGCCTCAAGATCCACAGGCACGGTCCCGGCCAGGACCCGGACCGGCAGGTCGGCGAACGGCTCGGCTGCCAGGGGGGTTGAGGGGCCGAGAAAGGCGCAGCGGACGTCCGGACCGGCCATGGCCAGGATGGCCTCGGCCGTGTCGTTGAGCAGGGAGGTCGAGGTCATGATGATCACCTCGGCCCAATCCTGGAGGGACTTTGCAAATCGATCCGCCTGACCGATTCCCTTGCCCTCATCGATGACCTCCACCTCGACCCCGGCCTTGCGCAGTCTGGCCACCAGGGGAGCTATGGAGCCGACCATGGCCAGCCGGGTCCCCTGCCTGATCTCCAGGAGCTCGAACAGGGTGGCGTTGTCCCTGTCCTCGGGGAGGCTGAGGGCAAAGGCGTGATTGAGGGCGTTGAGGGTTGCCAGGCCGAGTCCCTTGTGCAGGGGGGTCGGTGAACAGAGGAGGTCGAGCAGGTTCAAAGCCGGCGTCCCCTCGAGGGGTCCCTCGAGATCGAGCTTGGTGCAGGCGGGTCCTGTTCCGGCAAAAGTGAAGGACAGGCCGACCCCGCCGTCGGAGGTCCTCACCGCAGTGTAGCCGAGGCCGATGCTGACCAGATCCACGGTCACACCTTCGGCCCGTTCCTTGAAGCTCGCTGCAAGTCGCTGGCACAGGTTCATGGTCTCGGTCTCAGGGTCAAAGGTTCTCTGCAGGCATGTCCTGCCCGAAAATGGATGGACAGAGCCTGACCGGGCAGGTCATGTTTCAGCCCTGCCGCTGGCAGCAAATGCCTCTTAGATCAAGGGAGAAACCTCCCCTCTGAGCTGCTCCCATGTCTGCTCCCCTGACTGCTCCGCTTTTCCAAGGGGAGCTGGCCGCTGGCCTGAGGGGAAAGCCATGCTTCCGGGGCAGGGCCCGTCCATTGACCGCGTTGGCCTGAAGCGGCCCGTCGACCTCGTGGTCGGGGGGCAAAACGCTGGGCCTGCTCCCCTGTCGTGGTCTGGCCATGGACGACCTGAGCCTGTTTGGCCTTCAGGCCAATGTCTTTCCATTGAGGGCGAACAGGCCGCGGTCGAGGTCGGTGAAGTCGATGAAGACCCGATTTCTGGGGACGTTGAGCTCTTTCTCCAGAAAATCTGAAACCTTCTCCGCATACCCCGAACACTGTTCCCTGGGCAGCCCGATGCTCCTGAGCTCAACAAAGGCCGCAGGTTCTTCCGTGCCGCCAAAAATGAGGGCGGCCCCGTCATCCATGGAGACCATGACATGGGATTCCGGCTTGCCCAAGAGCTCCGCAGCCATTGCGGAAGCCCTCTTGAGCATGGCCTGCTGTGCAGACGGCTCAACTGTCTGATTCGTGTGAATGGAGAAGTACGGCATGTCAAAACTCCTATTTCTCAGATTCGATGTCACAGCATGAAGTCCATTGTTTCTGCCTCCCACTGTGATGTCCAGCCCGATTGCAGCTCTGCCGCCATTTTGTCCGTCTCCCGCGAAGCACCTCCATGTTGCTCTTGAGGCCGAGCTGAGGGGAGCTGAATGACTCTAAGTTTTGTTGCCTCCTCGCTCGTGGCGGAATTCGTAGCGCACGCCCTTGAGCAGGCTGCGGCACATGAGCAGCATGATGACCGTGAACGGCAGAGCCGCGGCAATGGCCATGCGCTGCAGCGCCTCGAGCCCGCCGGAGAAGAGCAGAACCGCCGCCGTGGCCGAGACGGTGACGCCCCAGGTCAGCTTCTTCAGCGGCGACACAGTCTCCAGGCCCCCCGAGGTCATCATGGCCAGCACGAAGGTGGCCGAATCAGCCGAGGTGACGAAGAACACCACCAGCAGCAGCACCGTGACCAGAGTCAGCAGGCTGCTGAGCGGGTAGGACGCGTACACCTTGAACAGGCCTGTGGACACGTCCTGGGCCACGGCCGCGGCAATCCCGGATCCCTCCTGCAGCTCCAGATGGAAGGCCGCGCCGCCGAAAACGCTGAACCACAGAAACGTGAGCAGCGTGGGCGCCAGCATGGCCCCAAGGACGAACTCGCGAATGGTGCGCCCGCGCGAGATGCTGGCCACGAAGAGGCCCACGAAGGGCGACCAGGAGATCCACCACGCCCAATAGAACAGGGTCCACGACTGTGTCCACTCGTAGCCCCGAAACGGGTTGGTGGACAGGCTCATGCTGAACAGTGAGGACAGGTAGTCGGCCAGGGTGGAGGTGAAGATGTTGAAGACCATGGTGGTGGGGCCCACGGCCAGCATGAAAGCCAGCAGCATCACAGCCAGGAGCACGTTGGTCTTGCTGAGGATCTGAATGCCCTTGTCCAGACCGGTCATGGACGAAACCATGAACAGTACCGTGACCACGGCGATGATGGCCAATGTGGTCCCGAACCCGGCCGAAAAGTGGAAGACCGAGCCCAGTCCGGCGTTGATCTGGATAGCGCCCAGGCCCAGGGAAGTCACGATGCCGAACACCGTGGCGAACACGGCCAGGGTGTCGATGCACAGCCCGGCCGGGCCATAGATGCGCTGGCCAAGCAGCGGGTAGAAGCAGCTGGAGATGAGCGGTGGCATGCCGCGCCTGAAGGAGAAGTAGGCGATGGACAGGCTCATGACGATGTAGATGGCCCAGGGCTGGAAGCCCCAATGGAAAAAGGCGTAGCGCATGGCGAACTTGGCCGCTTCGCCCGACTCGCCGGCCAGGTAGGGCGGGGGGTTCAGGTAATGGCTCATGGGCTCGGCCACGCCCCAGAAGATGAGCCCGATGCCCATGCCCGCGGCAAAGAGCATGGAGAACCAGCCGAACAGCGAAAAACGGGGCTTTTCATGGTCCTGTCCCAGCTTGATCTGCCCGTAGGGGCTGAAGGCGAAGACCAGGCTGAAGAGCAGGAAGAAGAACGCAGCCACCAGGTAGCACCAGCCGAAGCGATCGATGATGGCCCCGTGCAGCCAGGCGGTCCACGCGTCCAGCTCCCCTGGCGCGGCCACTCCGACGGCGGCCAGGGCCAGCACGATGAACAGGGAGATGATGAAGACGATGTTCTGTTGCAGAAGCGTTTTCATGCGGCCTCCCGGCTGGCTTCGCTTTTCGCTCCACTGCCCGGTCCGTATCCCGGAATGATGAACACGCTGCACGGCGCACGGTGGGGCAGTTGATCCGCCACGGAGCCGACGAGCTTCTTGAACATGTCGGGGTTGTCGACCTTGCCCACGATGACCAGGTCCACGCTGGTGGCCCTGGCCGTCTTGACGATGGTTCGGCCCACGGGACCAACCGCTTCGAGGCTTTCCACCCTTTCATAGGCATGGGCGCATTCAGCGGCCAGCCGGCTCAGGTTGGCCAGGACCTCCTCGCGCCTCGTCGTGTCCGTGGCCGGGTCTGGAGCGCGCTCGCCCACGTGCAGCATGAACAGCGCCCTGGCCTGGAACCCCCTGTTTTTCAGGTAAGGCATGACCCTGGCATCGGTCGCCTGAAAATCGGTGGCGTAGAGCACGCTGTCCAGGCTCTCGGTGCGGCCCAGGAAGCGTTGCTTGAAGATGAACACCGGCGAGTCGCTCATGCGCACGATGTCCCCGTCGATGCTGCCCAGCAGCGCCTGGCGCAGCACGGCCTTGTGCACCCAGGCGATGGCGATGTAGTCCGCATCGAGCTGCCAGGCAGCCTGGAGAATGCGGGTGGGTGCATGCCCGTCCAGGATGTGCACCTCGGCGGCCAGGCCCAGGGCCTCGGCCTGTTCCCTGAAGCGTTCCAGCTGGGCGCGTTTCTTCTCCGGTAGGGTCCGGCCCCCTGAGGTGCGCACGTGCACGAGATGCACCTCCTGCGTGCCGAAGGACCGCAGGGCGGCCACCATCTCCGCCACCCGGACCGTCGGTTCCTTGAGGCTGACCTTCACCAGCGCTTTGTTGAGCATGGTCTTCCCTTTCGAATCTCGTTGTGAGGTGGGTGTGGCTCAGTGGGGCCTCGTATGCAATTTCATCACTGGTGTTCAGATTCAGGTGTCGGGGTTCAGGTGTCGGATTCAAGAAAATGAAGTCAACATGCAGAAGTTTCTTCACCGATCAAACTGGCCGAGTTGGATGTCCTCACGTGAAGGGTCGAATTTTCTTGTCTCCCATCCACCTTCAAACCCTCAACCTTCGACCTTCAGCGCAGCCAGCGGCAAGACTGACGGGAAAGACGGCTTCAAGCAAGACCTGAAAACATCCTTCACGCCGCTTTGGAGAGTTTCTTCATTGAATACACGCCATCAATCCCGCTCACAGGGGTGAACTTGCGCTCATCCTTGGAGCCGAGCAGGTGCTTGACTCTTTCAAAGACCTCCCCAACAAACTCCTTCGAGCCGATGACCCCGGCCTCAGTGAAGTACCTGGAGCGGTTACGGAACCGTTCCGCCCGGCCGAGCTTGAAGTTTCGCTTTCTCTCCTTATGAACCACCTTCTGGTCAATGACCACCCCTTTTCCGGCATCCACAGCTCCGGTCTCATAGACGAACTGACGATACAGGCGCACTCTCTCTCCGGGATCGGGCTCATTCCACTCCTGGAGTCCAAAGTCCACAGAGAGGAGGCTGCCCTTGTTCCCTGTCTGGAGGTGATACCCGATCGAGGACCACCTGTACTCCTCGGGCTTGGTGACAACCCCGGCCCGGATGGGATTCAAGTCCACATAGGCCAGGAGGTTGACCAGAGTCCGGCCATCCTGGACGATCATGGACTTGAAGCGCTCGCCCCAGAAGTACCCCTTTCGGTTGTATTTTCGGTTGTAGTAGCGAGTGAACCCCTGCTTGATGTCCTTGACCATGGCCCCCAGGCTGGTCATCCGGGCCCGGTATCGTTCCATGAGTTCACCGGCGATCTCCTGCTCCTCTCCGTAATACGCCTTGTAGCGCCTGTGAAGCTCCTGGTCCGACAGCTCCGAGCCCGGATAGACCCGGACCACGAGATGGAAGTGGTTCCCCATCAAGGCAAACCCCAACACATCGACGAAATAGAGCTTTGCCAGCCGCCTGATGAGATGAAGCAGGTAGTCTTTGTCTCCAGCCTTGATCGGCAGACCGGGCAGGGCGGACCTCGAGACGACATGATACACTGTCGGCTGATCGCTCCTGACAAACCTGGCTATCCTGGCCATACGCATTCTCCTTGAGACTTAGAACACAGTGGTGAGCCAAACCCTATCAGAGCAAAGCACCTTTTTCAATATTTAGCCTGTCCCTTTGCTCCTTTGCTCTGTCCAGCTCAGGCAGCGAGGTGGCCTCGCTGTCTGAGCTGTCGCGGCAAGGGTCAGCCGGGACGACCGGTGCGCTCACCCCAGCATGTACTTGATGTCAGCGCTGTAGGTTGGATAGGCCCAGGGCAGCTCCTGGAGGTCCTTGACCGGAATGCGGTGCTTCATGGCCAGGGCGAAGAGGTTGATCAGCTCCCCGGCGTACGGACCGACCAGATGGGCCCCGAGCACGGTCTCCGTCTCCGTGTCGATGATGACCTTGTACCCCACGTGGGATTCGTTGAGGCGGCGGTAGTTCGGCCAGCCGGCTCCGGAACCCTGGGAGATGCGGGTGTTTCCCCTCTCCCTGGCCGCCTGCTCGTCCATTCCCAGCATGGCCAGCTGGGGATAGGAAAAGACAACGCTTGGCAATGTGCCGATGTCGGCGGTTTCGCTGCCCGGGTCCAGGATGTTTCGGGCCGCTGTCCTGGCCTGCAGGTCGCTGACCGGAGAGAGCTGCACCCCTTGGACGCAATCGCCGATGGCATAGATGTGATCCTGGGAGGTGCGCATATGATCGTCTGTTTCGATGCCGTGGCGGTCGAAGGCCACACCGGCTCTCTCCAGGCCGAGGTCCTCAACATTGGGGCTCCGGCTGATGGCTGCCACGACGAGATCGGCTTCAATCGCCTCGCCGTCTTCGAGCATGACCTCAACATGGCCGGAGTCACTCTTTCGGATTTCCACCGGGCTGACCCGGGTGCGGATATTCACCCCCCTTGTCCTGCAGGCCTGTTGGAGGATCGTGACCATGTCCGGATCGAACTGCTTCAAGATCCTCTCGCTGCGCTGCAGCACCGTGACTGATGCGCCTGCTGCCGAAGCCGCGTAGCCGAACTCCATGGAGACATAGCCGCCGCCGATGAAGACCATGCGCTCCGGGAGCTCCTCCAGGGACAGGAACCCGTCGCTGCTCACGGCCAAGTCGGCCCCTGGGATGGACAGCGTTCGGGGGCGGGCCCCAGCGGCCACAATGAAGCTCCCGGCAGAGATGTCCTGATCACCGCAGCGCAGAGTCCCGGGGGAGATGAACTCGCAGTGCCCCGAAAAGCAGGCCACACCCTTCTCCTCCAGCCCGGCTCTGGTGTTTTGGGGGACGGGGTCTGTGAACTCACGAAGAGAGCGGTGCATGGCCTTCCAATCGAGCTGCGGGGCCGAACGGAACCCTCGCTCGGTGAGGGCCCGGCCCTCCATGGCCGCATGGGCGGGCACGACCAGAAACTTCTTGGGCTGACACCCCCGCAGGGCGCAGGTGCCGCCATAAGGCCTCTCGTCGGCTATGCCGATGCGAAGCCCCTCCCCTTTTTTCAGCAGCTCGGACACGGCCGTCTCCCCTGCCGTTCCCGTCCCGATCACAAAGACGTCAAAATCCTTCATCGTGCCCTCCAGGTATCATGGACAGTGTATAAGGAATTCATATCTTACCGCGACATACCCGATGTGGCTGCAAAACTCCACATGCAGCCGCAAGAATTCCACGACAAAGTCAGCGACGGGACACCGCCATTGAGCCTCTTTGCATCGACGCCGTATTCGCGACGATGTCCACAGAATGCATGAAATGAAAATGAGTCAGAAATGGATTGCAAACACCTTTCAACTCAGCCACAACAAGGCAAGCATGTTGCCGAGATCGCCTGGAAGTTCAAGAATCGATCATCCCCAGGAGAATCTTCATGTCCATCCTGGAGCAGGAAGTCAACGAAGGTCACTTTCGAGTGGCCATTTTCGGGTCGGCCCGCACCCAGCCCAACGATGCCGCCTACAACCTGGTGCAGACCCTGGCCGGCATGGTCGCCGGGGCTGGAATGGACCTGGTGACCGGCGGCGGTCCGGGCCTGATGGATGCCGCCAGCCGCGGATACAACCAGGCCAGGCAGAATGACGGACAGCACTCCATCGGCCTGAACATCCGGCTGCCCAGGGAACAGGCGGATGCCGCCCACCTGGACATCAAGGCCGAGTTCGACCATTTTTCGGATCGCCTGGACCACTTCATCGTCCTGTCCAATGCCTTTGTCGTGGCTCCAGGAGGCATCGGCACAGCCCTGGAGCTGTTCTACACCTGGCAGCTGGCCCAGGTCAGGCACATCCACTCCAAACCGATCATCCTCCTCGGCGACCTGTGGCGCGGCCTGCTGACCTGGGTTCGCGACGCCCTTTTGAACAGTCAGTACATCGAGGCCCAGGACCTGGACCTCGTCTACCTGGTCTCGTCATGCTCAGAAGCCTTCGACATCATCACCAGGAGCCATGAGGCCTATCTCAGGGGTGACGAGGCGTTCTGCCAGCACTACCACCAGTACAAGCTGAAAAAGAAAACGTAGTCAGTGACCTTGGAGGGCCACCCATAAATCCTGCGCAGATTGGCTCCTATGGCGCATCGTTCAGGGACCAGTCGTAGCGATCGTCGTCGATGCGGTCGAAGCCTTGCAGCTCCTGCTTCAACCCCGGTTCGGCAAACTGCATGAGGTGCTCGATCACCCCGGCCTCACTGCCCCCGAAGTCCTCCTGAAACCAGTCGTAGATGGAGGAGACCACCAGGTCGCCGTCTTCGACGCTCACCCCCCTGGGATGGTTGACGTACTCCCTGGCCGCCTTGTCCAGGAGGCCGTCCGTGTTCTCCGCTGTGTAGGCCTCCCTCTGCAGGTTGGGGCACCCCATGGAGGCGCAGTTCACCCCGTAGTGGATCCTGGGGTCCTGCCACACGGGGCGCAGGATGCGGTGCTCGATGTCGTTCAGGGACAGCTGCTGGCCTTCGATGGTCACCAGCTTCCTGCCCCAGGGCCCGGAGGCAAAGAACCCCGGGGAGATGTCGATGTCCCTGATGGACTCCACCGGCTCGTGCTCCAGGACGACCTGCACGGTCAGGGCGTTGTAGAGATTGATCCAGTAGGGTTTCTGGGACGCTCTGGAGAGTGAGGTCGCTTCAATCCCGGTCAAACGCTCCAGGTACCTGTCCAGGCTCTCGCGATCCCCGGCCGTGACCCCCTGGTAGTCGACCAGGTTGATCCCTCTGGGGCCCTGGCTCACGTAGCGCTGCAGAAAGGCCGTCCACGGGCTGTGATCGACAGCGACCGACGAGTCCGGGTCGTGCTGGTCCCAGTATTCCCACAGGTCGGCCCTGGGCGCGGCCAGGAGCATGGCGGGAAGGGCCAGCATGAGCATGGCCGCGGTTGTCAGGCTGAAAAGCTTCATGTCACGATCTCCTCGCACGACGCGTGTTGAAGGCCAATCCACAGAGAGCACCTGGCTTGTCGGTCTTGCCTTTCCGTCCATGCTCAACCTTTGACCGTCCCCATCATCTGTTCGGCCCCGGCAGGGAAGGAAGCAGGTTCTTGACCGCCTCCGGTCCCCAGGTCCCGGCCTCGTAAGGATGCAGCCGCTTGCCCTGGTCCGGGCAGTCGCACTCGATGAGGATCGGGGTCAGGAACCCCCAGCAGAGCTCCACCCCGTCCTGCCTCCAGAACAGGGTCTGGTCCCCGAGCAGACAGTCCAGGAGGACCTTCTCGTAGGCCTCCAGGATCGGCCCGGTGTAGCCCTGGTTGTAGTCGAAGTGCATCTTGACCGTGCGCAGGCAGACCTTGGGCCCCGGGACCTTGGTCTGGAAGCTGAGGTGGATCTCCTCCCTGGGCTGGATGCCCATGGTCAGCCGGTTGGCCGAAATGTCCTCCCCCAGGACCCCCCGGAACATGGAGCTGGGCACGTGCTTGAACTGGACCTTGATCTCGGTCCGCTTCTCAGCCAGCCGCTTGCCCGAGGTCAGGTAGAAGGGCACCCCCTGCCAGCGCCAGTTGTCCAAAAAGACCTTCATCGAGGCGAAGGTCGGGGTCAGGGACCCGGGGTCCACCTTGGGCTCCTCTTTGTAGCCCCGGACCTCTTTCCCGTTGATCCGACCCGGGCCGTACTGGCCGAGAACCAGGTAATTGTCCAGCTCACTGGTGGGGAAAGGGCGCAGGCAGCGGTAGACCTTGGTCTTCTCGTCCCTGACCCGCTCGGCCTCGAAGATGGACGGGGGCTCCATGGCGCACAGGGCCAGGAGCTGCATCATGTGGTTCTGGAACATGTCCCGCAGGACCCCGAAGCGGTCGTAGTACCCGGCCCGGTGCTCCACCCCGAGCTGCTCGGCCGCGGTGATGGTCACCGAATCGATGTACCGCCTGTTCCAGATGGGCTCGAAGATGGAGTTGGCGAAGCGGAGCATGAGGATGTTCTGCACGGTCTCTTTGGCCAGGTAGTGGTCGATGCGGAAGATCTGGTGCTCGGCAAAGCTGGCGTGCAGGGCATGGTCCAGCTCCCTGGCGCTGTTCAGGTCCGAACCGAAAGGCTTCTCCACCACGAAGCGCACCCAGTTCTTCCTTTCCGGGTCCTCCCGGGCCAGACCGGCACGGCCCAGCTGGTGGGCGATGGTCGGGTAGGCCGAAGGGGGCACGGCCAGGTAGAAGATCCGGTTGCCCCGGGTGGCGAAGGTGGAGTCCAGCTCCTCCAGGAAGGTTTTCAGGCTGGAGAAGCTCTCCTGGTCGTCGTAGGTGACCTGGTGGTAGAAGATCCGCTCGGAGAGATGGCCCCAGTCCCGGGGTTCCCGGCCTGACTCCTCCTCCACGCTGCGGCGCATGGACCCCCGGAAGTCGTCGTGAGAGAGATTGGACCTGGAAGCGCCCACGATGCAGACGTTTTCCGGCAGGAGCTCGTTCCGGTACAGGGAGAACAGGGAGGGAAAGAGCTTGCGCCAGGTCAGGTCCCCGGTGGCCCCGAAGATGACGATCACGGCCGGGTCCTGGACCCGCTCCAGCCGGCACAGGCCGGGGTCCAGGCTCTCGGCTTCAATGTCAGGGGTGTTGGCATTGCTGGGTTGTTCAACCATCTCAAACTCGCTCCTTATTCGGATTTTTTGACCGCATGGCCCCCGAACTGCTGGCGCAGGGCGGCCAGGACCCGGTTCGGGAAGGTGTTCTCCCGCCTGGAGCGGAAGCGCTCCATCAGGGACAGGGTCAGGACAGGGGCGTTGGTGGCGGTCTCCACCGCCTGGAGCACGGTCCAGCGGCCCTCCCCCGAATCCTGGACATAGCCCTGGAGGTCCTCCAGCCTGGGGCTGTCGGCAAAGGCCAGCTCGGCCAGCTCCAGGAGCCAGGACCTGATCACGCTGCCCTGGTTCCAGAGGTGGCTGAGCTTGGCGTAGTCCAGGTTCTGGGCATAGGGCGAGTCCTCCAGGATCCCGAAGCCTTCGGCATAGGCCTGCATCATCCCGTACTCGATCCCGTTGTGGACCATCTTCACGAAATGCCCCGCCCCGGTGGGGCCGCAGTGCAGGTAGCCGTCCTCTGGGGCCAGGGCGGCCAGAATCGGCTCGACAAGGTCAAAGGCTTCCCTTGCCCCACCGACCATGAGGCAGTACCCGACCTCAAGGCCCCAGACCCCGCCGCTGGTGCCTGCGTCCAGGTAAAAGACGTTCTTATCTGCCGCAGCCTCTGAGCGCCGGATGTCGTCCTTGTACCAGGTGTTGCCCCCGTCGATGACCACGTCCCCGGGCTCGGTCAGCTCCAGGATCGCTTCCAGGTGCTGGTCCACGACCTCCCCGGCCGGGAGCATCATCCAGATCACTCTTGGCGGCTCCAGGGCCTGGACGAGCTCCTCCAGGGAGAAGCAGGCCTGAGCCCCGTGCCCGGCCAGCTTGTTGGTCTTTTCCGGGGTTCGGTTGAAGGCCGCCACCGCGTGCCCGTGCTCCAGGATGCGCCTGGCCATGTTCATGCCCATCCGGCCCAGCCCGACCATGCCTATCTTCATGGGTCCTCCTTGCTTGTTT
>CAZNIP010000064.1:0-17791 GCA_964573115.1 uncultured Desulfohalobiaceae bacterium
GAACACAGACCGCCCTGGATGAGCCTGGCCCCGAGCCTGGGTCTGTTGCTGTCTGAAAGGGTACGCATTGATCACCAACGCTCATCAGACACTGACCACTCCAAGCTTCTGGGCCGTAACGAAAAACCTTGACACTTTGGTCAGTTGACACCAAGCTGTGTCCTCGTCCTCAGTGCTCGATCGGACAAGACTCGCCCGTTCACAACGTTGCCCACAGCCATGCGATTGCCGACACGAAAAGCGCCCTGGCTGGCAGACGCCTTTCAGCAGACCGTCCCGATCATTCTCGGATACCTGCCGATAGGGTTCGCCTATGGGGTTCTGGCCCAGAAGACCGGGCTGAGCTCAGTGAACACCCTGCTCATGTCCCTGCTGGTCTTTGCCGGCTCCGCCCAGCTCATCGCGGTCGGCCTCTTTGCCGCCGGCACTGGCCCGGCTTCGGTCATCCTGACCACCTTCATCGTCAATCTCAGGCACCTGCTCATGTCCGCCGCCCTGGCCCCCTACCTCCGGGGCTGGCCGTCCTGGCTGCAGGCCCTGTTCGCCTTTCAGCTCACAGACGAGACCTTTGCCCTGCACGCCAGCCGCTTTCCAGGCGGTGAGCTCATCAAACCCCGCATCCTTTCGGTCAACATCATCGCCCAGACGGCCTGGCTTGCCGGGACCTTTCTCGGGCTCATCGCCTCCACCCTGATCACGGACATCACGCCCATCGGGCTCGATTACGCCCTGCCGGCCATGTTCATCGTCCTCCTGGTCTGGCAGGTCACCTCTCTGGTCCGGCTCAGTGCCGCTGTCATCGGAGGTCTCTTCTCGGTCGTCTTCTTTCTGGCCGGACTGGACCAGTTCAACGTGATCCTGGCCACCGTCCTGGCTGCCACCTGCGGACTCGGAGTTGACGCATGGACCAGACGACGATCTTCCTGACCATTCTGGGCATGATGGCCGTGACCTACATCCCCAGGGTCCTGCCCATCGTGACCCTGTCCTCGAAGAACCTCTCCCCGGCCCTGACCAAATGGCTGGAATGCATCCCGGCTGCCGTGCTCGCAGCCATGCTCCTGCCCTCGCTGATCCTCAGGGAGGGTCAGCTCGACCTCAGGGCGGACAACATCTTCCTCTGGGCGGCCCTGCCGACGCTGATCGTGGCCAAAAAGGGGCAGAGCTTTGTCGGGGCCATCATCGTGGGCATGGTCGTAGTGGCCCTGGCCAGGCTCTGCGGCCTCTCATAGCCTTGCCCGGCCTCTTCCTGGTTTGAAGAGGCCGGCCGGCACCGGGCGGCCTCATCGCCGCAAATCCGGGCCGTGAAGTAAGGGGCTGCACGTTGCGGGCATCACGGCATTCGCGCCGTGAGGGGCAGCCAGACTAGAGCTTCAACCTGGCCAGGGCCACGCCTGCCACCAGACCCAGGGCAAAGGCCCCCACAAAGCCCAGAACCTTTCCCAGTCCCTTGGCCGAACTCTGTGTGGGTCCGGACACCCTGGGCTTGTTGGCCAGCGGATCTCTGGCTGCAGCCACCAGATCCCTTTTTCCGGTCATCCCGTCCTCCTGATGCGAGCCTCGATTTCCGAACACAGGCTGGCCATCTCCCTGGCCGCTTCGCTCGACGGAGCGTAGTCCAGAACCGATTGCCCCGATAACATGGCCTCCACGTAGGCGATGCGCTGACAGATCTCGGTCTCAAGGATGTTCACCCCGTAGGCCTCCATGGCCTCCCGGGCCTCCAGCCCCAGCCTGGTCCGGGGAATCTTTCTGCAGATGAGCATGGCCGCCTGCAGCTCTGGCCGCCTGTGACCGGCAGCACCCACCAGGTCCAAGATTTCCCTGGAGGACCAGATGTCCAGGGGGCTGGGGCCCACCGGTATCACGGCCAGGTCGGACAGGGCCAGAATGGACCGGACCATGTCGCCCAGGGCCGGCGGGGAATCCACGACAGCCAGGCCGTGGTCCCTGAGCAGCCTCTTTTTCAGGGACGGCGTGAACGGATCCGGATGATGGAGGACCGGGACCGCATCGTTGCCCCCGATGGACTGCCACTGGAGGACACTTCCCTGGGGATCCCCGTCCACCAGGATCACGCTGTATCCCCGACCCCTCAGGCCCTGGGCCAGATTCACGGCCACCGTGGTCTTGCCCACCCCGCCCTTCTGGTTGACCACACTGATGATCATTGATCGCCCACCTCACAAGTCCCCGTCCACACCTGCCTCACAGCCGATGCTTCTGCCTCGCCAGTTCCTGGTCTCAAGCTATGGCAATCACCTTTCAGGGTCAATGGGGCCATTGACAAACCAGGCCGCAGACCTCATGTAATTGCTGGTCTGGCCACCGTTCCGGGATCAAATCTGGCAAGAACCGGCTGGACGGCGATGTCTCCACCCTCATCCACCAACACCTGCTGCTGCCAGGTCTATCAGGACAACAGCTTGACACCACCGCTTTCCCGCCGGATCCGCCTGGCCTACAGCCTGCCCGGACTCTTCCTGTCCGTTGTCGGGGTGCCGCTCTTCATCTACATCCCCAAGTTCTACACCGACGTGGTGGGGGTGAACATGACCATTCTGGGCGGGATCATTCTGACCGCCAGGATCGTCGATGCCCTGACCGATCCGGCCGTGGGGCTCATCTCAGACCGGACCATCTCCAGATTCGGGCGGCGCAGGCCGTTCATGGCCCTGGGGGCCATCGGGCTGAGCCTCTTTCTGGTCATGCTCTACATCCCGCCCCACACCTCGTCGGCTGTGGCCACATGGTGGTTCGGGATCTCCCTGATCCTGCTGACGCTCTTCTGGACCGTTGTCGAGGTCCCCTGGGAGTCCCTGGGACCTGAGCTGACCTTTGACTACGACCAGCGAACCGGGCTGTTCGCCCTCCGGGATGGTTTCATGGTCCTGGGGACCCTTCTGGCCGTGGCCTCGCCCTGGATCATCTCCTCGGCCCTGAACATCGACCCCCAGGGGCCTGAGCAGCGGACCAGCTTTGCCATCTTTGCCCTGATCTACGCCCCCCTGCTTGTGGGAACCCTGTGGTGGTGCGTTCTGTCTGTCCAGGAGCAGATGACCAGCACCATCCCGGAAAAGAGCTCTTTCTGGCCCAGCCTGTTTCGGGCCAGGGACAACAAGCCGTTCCTCATCCTCCTGGCCGCCTTCACCATCGCCTCCATCGGCAGCAACCTCCCGGCCACGCTCATACTCTACTACGTTCAATATGTCCTGGGGGCGCCCTCGGCCGAGATCTTCCTCCTGGAGTACTTTGTCATCGGCATCCTCTGCCTGCCGCTCTGGGTCAAGCTGGCTCACATCTTCGGCAAGAAGCAGGCCTGGATCGGGGCCATGATCGTGAACACCGGGGCTTTCCTGGGGGTCTTCTTCCTCGGTCGGGGCGACGTCCTGCTCTACGGGCTCCTGGTGGGCCTGTCCGGTGTCGGTTTCGGGGCCAGTCTGGCCCTGCCTTCTGCCATGCAGGCCGATGTCATCGATTACGACGAGCTCCTGCACTCCAAGCGCCAGGAAGGCCAGTACATCGGGATCTGGTCCGTGGCCAAAAAGATGTCCTCGGCCCTGGGCATGGGCTTGGCCCTGCCCCTGCTCGGCCTGGCCGGCTACGTCCCTGACCAGCCCCAGTCCCCGCAGGTCGTCCTGACCCTGAAAGTCCTCTACGCCCTGGTGCCCTGCCTCTTCAACATCCTGGCCATCGCCGTGGCCCTGAAGTATCCTCTGAACAAGACCAACCACCAGGCCATTCTCTCGGCAATCCAGGAACGCAGGGAGGGCCGACCGGTGGAGGATCCTTTACATCCAGGCCGAACTTTGGCATGAAGTGACAATCATTCATACGATCACTCAAGAGCACCAAACACCTTTTCGTCTCTGAACATCTGCAAGACGGGTTTCAGCGCTGCCGTCGGCAGCGCTGAAACCTGTGACCCAATCCTCTTCGGAGCATCAGCGTGACCCAACCCCTTCGAGAAGCCCAGGGTCTGAACATCGCGGTCATCGGGGGCGGCATCTCCGGTATCATGGCCGCCCACCTCCTGAGCAGGCGTCACCAGGTCCACCTCTTTGAACAGGCCCCCAAGCTCGGAGGGCACACCCATACCCACGAGGTTCAGGAAGGCCCGGATGCCGGTCTGTGCGTGGACATGGGGTTCATCGTCCTCAACAACCGGACATACCCGGTTCTCAACCAGTTCCTGGACCAGCTCGGAATCATCCGGGCCCCGACGAACATGTCCTTCAGCTTCTATGACCGGGCCAAGTCCCTGTTTTACTCAGGCACCAGCTTCAGGGGGCTGTTCGCCCAAAAGGCCAACCTGTTCAGGCCATCTTTCTGGCGGCTGCTCCTGACCATCAGGCAGTTCTGCTCCCAGGCCCAGAAGGACGTCTGCTCCACCGAGATCGAACAGCTTTCCCTGCACGACTACCTCCAGCTGCGATCGTTCCCGCCGCTCCTGGCCCAGGCCTATCTCCTACCCATGGTCTCGGCCATCTGGTCGGCCACGGAACGTGACGTCCGCCATTTTCCAGCCTTGAGCCTGCTGCGTTTTTTTGACAATCACGGCCTGCTCTCCCTCTCCAAGCGCCCCCAGTGGCTCTACCTGCCTGGCGGGAGCCAGACCTATGTCCAGGCCTTTGCCCGCGGTTTTACAGGCCACATCCACACCGGGACCCCGGTCCGAAAGGTGCGCAGGGACAACGGTCAGGTCATGGTCACCGCCCCAGGGCAGGGGGAGACCCGGTTCGATGCAGCTGTCCTGGCGGCCCATGCCGACCAGAGCTTTGAAATCATTGAAGACCCTACCGAGCACGAGCGGGCCTGCCTGGAACCCTGGACCTATGCCAGGAACAGGGTCATCCTGCACACCGACACCTCCATGCTCTCTCCGTGGAAGAAAGGCTGGGCCTGCTGGAACTCGGTGCGCGAGCCCTTCATGGCTCCCTGGGAGCCTGTTTCTGTCCACTACTACATGAACCGGCTGCAGCAGTTCCAGGCCGGGCAGGACTACGTGGTCAGCCTCAACCCCAGGACCGACCCGGTCCAGGAGAGCGTTCTTGAAGAGGTCGTCTTCGACCACCCCCAATTCACTTTCGAGGCCCTTGAGGCCCAGAAGGAGCTGCATCAGCTCAACCGCCACTCCAGAACCCTGTTCTGCGGGGCCTACCATGGGTACGGCTTTCACGAGGATGGGGCCAGGTCTGGAGCCGATGTGGCCAGGGAGGCCTTCGGGATCGAGCTGTGAACCTCAGGATGCCTTGAACCCTTGAACCGTGAACGAGGAACCATGGTCTCCTCCATCATCCAGGCCAGAGTCGAGCACACCCGCCACCTGCCGAAGTCGCACCATTTCCAGTATGACCTGTACGTCTACCTCCTCGATCTGGACGAACTCCCTGACCTGGACCGCTCCGTACGTCTCTTCGGCCTCAACCGGCATCAGGTGGTCTCCCTGTTTGACCGGGACTACCTCCAGGACGAACCCGGTTCCATCAGGGAGAAGCTCCTGGACCTGCTCACCGGCCACGGGACCGCTGCTTCAGACGTGGGCAGGATTCTTCTGGCCACCTCAGCCAGGTACGTGAACTCGGTCTTCAATCCGGTCAGCTTCTACTTCGTCTTCGCCCCAGACCGCTCTCTGACCTGCTGCGTGGCTGAAGTGAACAACACCTTCGGGGAAAAGCACGTCTACCCCCTGCTCGTGCAGGACAACGAGGGGCCTTTCCCGGCCAGGTTCCATGCGGCCAAAGCCTTTCATGTCTCCCCGTTTTTCGACCGTACCGGCACGTACCGGTTCGAGTTCGACGATCCCTGGACCAGGCTCGCTGTCCAGATCAGACTGGAAAAGGATGAACAGACGGTCTTTGAGGCCAGCCTGACCCAGACTGCACCGGCCATGGAGCTCAACAGCCGCAACCTGGTGACCACGCTGCTCAGGCACCCCCTGGCTGCCCGGCTGACCTTTCCCAGAATCCTGGCCCAGGCGGCCAGACTGTCCCTTGGACGCAAGCTCCCCACCTACACCAAGCCTGAGCCCATCAGCCCCATGACCCTGCGGACCAGGAGAAAGAAGTCGTGACCAGAGTCTGGCGGCGGATCGTGTTCGCCTATCTGTCAAGGCTCAGGCGCGGCCATCTGATTCTCTGGGATCCTGAGGGCAAAAAGCATGTTTTTGCCGGACAGGGCCCCGGTGTCACGGCGTCCATCCAGATCCTCAAGGAGTCCTTTTTCTCCAGGGCGGCTCTGGGCGGGGAGATCGGCTTTGGCGAAGCGTACACCGAGGGGTTGTGGACCAGCCCCGACCTCGTGGCTGTCTTCAGTCTCTTCCTGACCAACCAGGACCTGAAATCGACCCTGCACCTGCCGGGTTTTCTCGACGGCCTGCTGAAGAGGATCCTCGGCTTCCGCAGCCGGCGGAACTCTCTCAAAGGCAGCAAAGACAACATCGAGGCCCACTACGATCTGAGCAACGAGCTCTTCTCCCGTTTCCTGGATCCGTCCATGACCTATTCCTGCGCTGTCTTTGACCGCAGTCAGGATCTCGAAGCCTCCCAGCAGCGCAAGCTGGCCATGATTGCCGACAAGGCCCGACTCCAGCCTGGTGACCGGGTCCTGGAGATCGGTTGCGGGTGGGGAAGCTTCATGCTCGAGGCCGTGTCCAGGGACTGTGCGGTCTCAGCCGTGACCCTGTCAGAGAATCAGGCCGCCTGGGTCCGGGACATGATCGACCAGGGCCAACTCCAGGGCTCGGCCTCTGTGAGCGTCCAGGACTACCGCACCATCGAGCAGACCTTTGACGCGGTGGTCTCCATCGAGATGCTCGAAGCGGTTGGCCACGAGTACCACCCGAGCTTCTTCAAGGCGGTGGATCGGGCCCTCAAACCCGGCGGACGTGCCGTGATTCAGGTCATCACCATCAACGACCAGCGCTACCCGGGCTACAGATGGGAGGGGGACTGGATCCGCAAGTACATATTCCCTGGAGGGCTCCTGCCATGTCTGGCCCGTATCAGTGACGTCCTCCAGAAACACACCACCCTGAACATCAGCCATGTGGAGGCCATCGGCCATCACTACGCCAGGACCCTGGCCCTGTGGCGGAAACGCTTCCTGGACCGGGTGTCCGAACTTGAAAAATGTGGTTTTGACGAGCGCTTCCAGCGGATGTGGATTTACTATCTGGCCCTGTGCGAGGCCGGCTTCAGGTCAGGGCACATCAACGACCTCCAGATCGTCCTGGAGCGGCCCTGGTGTGTGGATGCATCAGGGGATTCGGAATGCTGAATTTTGAATGGCGAATGCAGAATGCTCAAGAGGAAACAGGAAAGATGCGGCTGCAAAAACTCAAGATGCAGCCGCAAAAGTCAGAACACAGAATTCAGAAGCCAGAATAATCAATGAATTATATACAGCAATTGACGCCGGGAAACCGCTGCATGGACTTTTTGCACTGACGTCAGGAAAAGCGCATCAAGCATTTTTCTCTAACCTGGTCGCCCTGCCACTTCCCTCAACCCTCAACCCTCGACCTGTCAGCCCAGGCCAGCGGCCGAGCTGGCTCCTGTCTTCTGTCTTCTCGTATGAAACTTGATTTTGGAGTCAAGTTTCTTTTTTGATCAAACTGGCCGAGTTGAGTGTCATCACGCGACAAGTCGTGGCCTTTTTCCGCCCTCAACCATCTACCCACAACCCTCGACCTGTCAGCCCAGCCAGAGGCAGGGCTGTCTTCTGTCTCCTGACTCCTGCCTCCTGCCTCCTGTCTCCTAGACCCACCTGGCAAAACCGTATCCGGCCATCCCCACCATGGCCGACAGGGCCATGCCCCACAGGATATCCACCACAGCCACGGAGACGGGCCAGCCTCTGAGTGTGGCCAGGTTGGTCAGGTCGTAGGTCGCATAGGTGATGAGCCCGAAGAAAAGCCCCCGCAGGATGCATGACCCCAGACCCCCCTTGTCTGCTGCCGGCAGCACCACGAAAACGAGCAGACCCAGGAGGAAGAGCAGATAGAAGATGACCGCCGCCGCCCAGTTGACGTTGTCGCTGAGCAGATCCCCCAGCCTGTTTCGGTAGAATCCTCTGGCCACCAGTCCGAGCCAGATCATGTCCAGAATGAAAAACACCGGGACCATCAAGGCATAGACTTTGCCCAACTGCCACACGCTCATCATCCCTCCAGATTGCTCCATGGACAGCGGACCATGGGAGCTGGTATGTTCATGACCAAGACAAGGAGGAGTCCCATGTCCATCCTCAGCCGCAAACAGGCCATCCGCTGCGTCAGCTGCGGGTATTCCGGCCTGTCCAGGATCGAGGGCACCAGAATCGGCCCCACGGTGATGATCGGCCTGCTGATCGTCTTGTCCTTCTGCTGCTGGCCCCTTTTTCTGGTCACCGTGGTCTATGCCCTCTGGGCCATGCTCAGAACCACTGAACATCAGTGCCCCAAATGCTGGAGCTCTGCCACGGTTCCATCCTGAACTCGTAAAGCGCTCAGCGGCCTGTGATAGCCAGAGTACGCCAGGCCGCATGTCCTGGCAACAGGATTGAGGCCTGACCTGTCAAGCGTGGCCTCAACGTCCATGGCCAGACCATCCGCCCGGAGCAGGATGATCTGGACCATCCCGGTGAACTCTCGACCTCCTGATTCGATGTACGTTATTCATGACCACATCCGCTGATGCTGACCAGCCCGGCTTTGCCCTGGAGCAGACCTCCCGGGGCAGGGTCTCCGTGTCCCTGAATGGGGAGTGGACCCTGGCCCGGAAACCGCCCTCTGCTGAGACCCTGCTTGCTCAAACCGGGTCAGAGCCCGGAATGGCCCTTTCTCTTCACGGCCGCAACCTGGCCCGCTGGGACACGGCCCTGCTGTCCTTTGTGTACAAGCTCCACAGGCTCTGCTCTGAACAGGGCTGCCTCCTGGACACCTCGGCCCTGCCGGCCGGGATCCAGCGCCTCCTGTCCCTGAGCGAGTCCGCCGCCCCGCCTGAGCAGAACCAAGAGCCCCATCAGGACGAGACCCTGTTTGAGGTCACCGGAGAGTGGTCCCTCTCTTTCTGGAACCATTTGAAAAAATTGTTCACCTTTCACAACCAGGCCTTCATGGCCTTTGCGAACCTCCTCCGGGGCAGAGCCGTTTTTCGACGCTCCGAGTTTCTGAAGCTCCTCCAGGACTGCGGTGTCCAGGCCCTGCCCATCGTCTCCCTGGTCAGCGTCCTGGTCGGGCTCATCCTGGCCTTTGTCGGGGCTGTCCAGCTCAAGGCCTTTGGAGCCCAGGTCTACATCGCCGACCTGGTGGGCATCGCCATGCTCAGGGAAATGGGGGCCATCATGACCGGGGTGATCATGGCTGGACGGACAGGGGCCGCTTTTGCCGCCCAGCTCGGGACCATGAACGTGAACGAGGAGATCGATGCCCTGAAGACCCTGGGGGTCTCGCCCATGGAGTTCCTCGTCCTGCCGCGCATTCTGGCCCTGATGATCATGATGCCTCTCCTGTGCCTCTATGCCGACCTCATGGGCATCCTGGGCGGCGGAATCGTGGGGGTAACCCTCTTCGACATCTCCATCAACCAGTATCTGACCCAGACCACGGAAGCCATCGTCCTCTCCCACCTCTGGGTGGGTCTGGGCAAGAGCGTCGTCTTTGGTCTGCTGGTGGCCATCTCCGGCTGCATGCAGGGCATGCAGTCCGGACGGAGCGCCTCGGCTGTGGGCTTTGCCGCCACCTCCTCAGTGGTCATGTCCATCGTGGCCATCATCGTCACTGACGGGCTCTTTGCCGTGATCTGCAATGCCCTGGGCTTCTGAGCAGGTTTCAGCCCGGCCTCTGGCCGGCCTGAAACCTGGTTGGGGGAAAAATGTCTTCGCCGACCTGACTGGCTGCATGAGGATGACCCTCCCTGCTCAAGAGCGGGATTGTTTTTTGAATGCATACCCACTGTTCATTTTTGCCAGCGGCACAACTGACCTGAAGCCATGACAGCATCTTCCGAACCGGCACAGAGCACCAATGACCGGGCACCGGTCATCTCGGTCCGTGATTTGAACCTGGCCTACCCCGGCAAGGAGGTCCTGCACGACCTCACCTTCGACATCTGCCGGGAGGACGTGTTCATCATCATGGGCGGCAGCGGGTGCGGCAAGTCCACCCTGCTCAAGGCCATGATCGGACTCCTCGAGCCGGTCGGGGGCACGGTGACCATCCATGGACAGAGCTTCTGGGATGCCGAACCCTGGGAGCAGAACCGGATCATGCGCCAGTCCGGAGTCCTCTACCAGCAGGGCGCCCTGTGGAGTTCCCTGACCCTGGGGGAAAACGTGGCCCTGCCACTGGAGCTGTCCACCACGCTGAGCCCCGGAGAGATTGCCGACATCGTCAGCTTCAAGCTTGCCCTTGTCGGGATGGCAGGGTACGAAGGACGCTATCCAGCCGAACTCAGCGGCGGGATGAAGAAACGGGCCGGACTGGCCAGAGCCATGGCCCTGGACCCGGACATCCTTTTTTTTGACGAGCCCTCAGCAGGGCTCGATCCGGTCACGGCCCGACGTCTGGATGAGCTCATCCTGGAGCTCAGGCAGGGTCTTGCCACGACCACAGTGGTGGTCACCCATGACCTGGACAGCATCATGACCATCGGGTCCCAGGCCGTCTTCCTCGATGCCCAGGCCAGAACCATGACTGCCTCAGGCGCACCCACAACGCTCCTGGAACAGAGCTCGGACCCGAAAATCATCGAATTTTTGACCCGGGGGGGACGACGGGGGGACCCTGACCTGGAAGGCCGAGTGCCCGTGACTGGTCCAGGCAAGCCAGCTGACCGGACGATGCCATGAGCAGAAGAGCAAACACGTCACTGATAGGGGTCTTTGTCCTGGGAGGGGCCGCCCTCCTGCTCTCCTTTGTGGTCCTGTTCGGCAACCTGACCCTGTTTCAGGACGCCGTGCCGTTTGAACTCTACTTCGACACCTCGGTCAGCGGTTTGAACGAAGGGGCACCGGTCCTCTTCCGGGGGGTCAAAGTGGGCAGGGTGACCGACATCCGTCTGGAGGCCAATCCCCAGTCCAAGGACGTCAAGATCCCGGTGACCATCGAGATCGACCCCAGGCAGATCGAGCAGATCGGCTCCTCATCCAGCCCCGGAGAGCTCTTCACCTCCCTGATCGAGAATGGCCTGCGGGCCAAGCTGGGCATCCAGAGCTACATCACCGGGCAGTGCTTGATCGAGCTCGACTTTGAGCCAGACACACCGATCAATCTGGTCCAGGACGAGGCCACCCCGGTGGAAATCCCCACCACCCGGTCCGGTTTTCAGGAACTCTCGGCCACAGTGGAGCGCCTGCCGATCGACGACCTGATGAACAAGCTCATTTCCGCATTGGAGGGCATCGAAAAGACGGTCAACTCCCCAAAGCTCCACAACAGCATTTCCTCCCTGAACCAGACCATGAAGACCGTGCAGGAGACCGCCTTGGCCCTCAAGTCCAGGATCCCCTCCCTGATGGACGGCGCTGAAAACGCCCTGTCCTCCCTCGAGCGGGCAGCCAGGACCGCTGAGAACAGCACCCGGAACATCGAATCAGATGCCAGGGCCGCCCTGGACCGGACCAGCTCGGCCATCTCCAGCACAGAATCGGGTCTGGACCAGGCTGTCCGGGACGTTGCCCAGGCAGCCGGGGAGGCTCGAGCTGCCTTTGTTCAGCTCAGAAAAACCTTTTCCCTGGAGCACGGGACCGCAGCCGAACTGGCCCAGGGCATGTCCGCCACCCTCAATCAGGTGCAGGAGGCCATGACCCAGGCCAGCGCAACCCTCGAATCTCTGGCTGGCATGGGCGGGTCCGACTCGCCCATCGGCTATGAGCTGACCAAGACCCTCAGAGAGGTCAGCAGTGCCGCCCGGTCGCTGAAGACCCTGGCCGACACCCTCGAACGCAATCCGGAAGCCATCTTTCGGGGCAAAAGCCGCTAGGGGGATCTCCCATGAAATCCTTGCACACCTGCCCATGGTCCATCCTGCCCCTGCTCCTTCTGGTCCTGACGGTGGGGGCCTGCGCCACCACCCCCCCTTCCAGGTTCTTCATCCTGTCGCCGGTCAAGCAGGGCTCAACGCCCCAGGTCCTGCCGAAAAACACCCTTGTCCGCCTGGAAACAGTCCAATTGCCGGAGTACTTGAACCGCCCGCACATCATCACCAGGGTTGGACCGAACAGGCTCGAGCTGGCTGAGTTCGACAAGTGGGCTGAACCGCTTGATCTCAACATGACCCGGGTCCTGGCCCGAAACCTCGAAGCCCGGCTCAAAACCAGGGTCGTGTTTTCACCCCGCTCCGCTTCAGAGCACGTCGACATCCGGGTTCATGTCCAGGTGCTCCGGTTCGACTTCGGTCCTGATGGGTCTTCAACCCTTGTGGCCAGATGGGTTGCATCCATGGATGACGACAGGCACACCACGATCACCCGCGAGACGTCCTCAGCCAGGACAGGCACCGGAACAGGCTATGACGCCGCGGCCCAGGCCATGAGCCGCAACCTGGACGACCTGGCCGCAGACATCGCCCAGGCCCTGAAAAGCTCACAGTTTGGCGATGTCACTTGACTCTCCAGTTGGACTTCACATCATAGAGCTTTCTGTTCTCTGTCTTCTGTAATCTGTCCGCTGTGTGTATGACCCTTTTGACCCTCTCCAACATCTCGACCCTCCTGGCTGGAGCAGCCACCTTCGGGCTCATGGCCTGGACCGCAGTGCACATTCTGATCAACAAGCACGACACCAGGGCTGCAGTGGGCTGGTTGGGGCTGGTCTGGTTCGCCCCCCTGCTGGGGGTCATCCTGTACTGGATTTTCGGGATCAACCGCATTCAACGCAAAGCCCATCAGCTCTTTGCCGACCAGATCCCCCTGCAGCTGCCCCCGACCGAATCGGCCATCCTTCCTCACCACCTGGTCACCGAGCTGGGGTCCCAGTGGCAGGACATGGCTATCCTGGCCAAGCTGACCGACCATGTTTCGACCCTGCCCCTCATGGGGGGCAATCGGTTCACCCTCTTGATCAACGGCGACCAGGCCTATCCAGCCATGCTCGCGGCCATTGACCAGGCCGAACAGTCCATCTCCCTGACCACGTACATCTTTGACAACGACGCCTGGGGCAAGCAGTTCCGAAACGCCCTGGCCAGGGCCGCCAGGAGAGACGTCGCTGTCCGGGTGCTCATCGACGATGTGGGGGCCAGGTACTCCTTCCCTTCCATTGTCGGACAGCTGAGCCGTTCAGGTGTGGAGGCGGCCAGGTTCATGCGCTCCTGGAAACCGTGGCGATTCCGCTACTACAACCTGCGCTCCCATCGGAAGATCATGGTTGTCGACGGCCAGACCGGTTTTACCGGGGGCATGAACATCAGGGCCAGTCATGTCCTGGGGGACAAGCCAGCTCATCCTGTGCAGGACCTCCACTTCAAGGTCACAGGCCCGGTGGTGGCCGAGCTCCAGCGCGCCTTTGCCAGCGACTGGGTGTTCACGACCCGGGAGGAGCTCAGCGGTCCGGACTGGTTCCCAGAGCTTCAGCCTCAGGGACAGGCCGTGGCCAGAGGGATCGCCGACGGACCGGACGAGGACTTCGACCGACTGCGCAAAGTGCTCCTTGGGGCCCTGAGCTGCGCCAGGCAATCGGTGCGCATCGCCACACCGTATTTCCTGCCGGACCAGGAGCTGATGACCGCCTTGAAAATTGCCGTCCTGCGAGGGGTCAGGGTGGAAATCCTGCAGTCCGGAAAATCCAACCTGAAGATGGTCGGCTGGGCGTCGCAGCCTGGTCTGGAAGAGCTGTCCAGGGCCGGGTGCACCATCATCCAGACCCCGCCCCCTTTTGACCACACCAAGGTCATGGTCGTGGACGACGCCTGGGTCCTCCTGGGTTCGGGCAACTGGGACCCCCGCAGCCTGTACCTCAACTTCGAGTTCAACGTCGAGGTCTACGACCGGGAGCTGGCCGCGTCCGTCAACGGTCTCCTGAACCAGAAAAAAGCCCGGGGCTCTGTCATGAGCCTCGGGCCCGGCGATTCCTTTCAGCAGCTGCGGCACCTGCGAAACACCGTCTTCCGACTCTTTTCCCCGTATCTCTGAAACAGCCTTGAAGAAAGCTGTTTCAGACCCACAATCTTCTCCGTCCTGACCCCGGAACCGGGGTCAGGACGGAGAAGATTGTCCCTGATCCCGCACCGCCTCCATGGCCTGACGGATTCTGTCCGGATCCCCCAGGGAGGTCTTGCCCAGCACGTTCAAATCCCGGTCCAGATCATAGACCAGGGGCACCCCGGTGGGGATGTTCAAACCCACGATCTCATCATCGGGCATCTTCTCGAGATGCTTGACCAGGGCTCGCAGGCTGTTGCCGTGGGCCACGATGAGCACCCTCGTGCCGGCTCTGACCTCTGGAACGATGGTCTGCTCCCAGTACGGCAGAAACCGCTCCACAGTGTCTCTCAAGCACTCTGTTCGGGGCAGGTCCGCCGGATCGAGCCCGGCATATCTGGGGTCCCGGCCCGGATAGCGCTCGTCTGTTTCCTCCAGGGCCGGAGGCCGGACATCGTAGCTCCTTCGCCAGGCCTGAACCTGTTCGTCACCGAATCTGGACGCTGTTTCAGCCTTGTTCAACCCCTGGAGAGCCCCGTAATGGCGCTCGTTCAACCTCCAGGACCGAAGGACCGGGATCCACATCAGATCCATGACGTCCTGAACGATCCACAGGGTGCGGATGGCCCTTTTGAGGACCGAGGTGCAGGCCAGATCGAAACCGTAACCCTGATCCACAAGCAGCTCACCAGCCTGTCGGGCCTCCGCGATCCCGGCCTCGGACAAGTCCACGTCAGTCCAGCCGGTGAACCTGTTCGACTTGTTCCAGACACTCTCCCCATGCCGCAGGAGCACCAGACGATAGATGGGTTTCACTGTCTCCTCTCCAAAGGGTTCTGCTTTGTAGTGGCATGCCGCAACAAGGTCAGTTCATTCGATGCGTTCTTCTCTTCTTCCGTCATCCCGGACCCCGGATCGGGGTCCGGGGCAGGCTTTGATCCGGGATCCAGTTCCTTGTCTGGATTCCTGCCTTCGCAGGAATGACGAGAAGGATCTGTCTCAGAACAACTCGAGCATAAAAAGGTCAATGTCCTCTGTTTCAATGATGCCCACATGAAGCTGGGGATCTTTTCTTCTGTTTGGCTTCAACCCTCGACCATCGATCTCTCTGCTGGTTTGAGAAACAGAATCCCAAGTGGAGGCAGGGTCAGCTCCAGGGAGTGCTCCTGTCCGTGACAGGGGACCTGAACCGCCTGGACCCCACCGAAATTGCCGTACCCGCTGCCTCCATACACATGGGCGTCGCTGTTCAAAAGCTCAGTCCAGAACCCGTCCCGGGGAACCCCGACTCGATAACCCAGCCTGGGAACGGGCGTGCCATTGCAGACCACGAGCACACAGTCCTTCTGGGACTCATCCCAGCGGAGAAAGCTGATCACCGACTGGTCATGATCGGAAAAATCCACCCAGGAGAAGCCCCAGGCCTTAAAGTCGCCGCTGTACATGGCCCGGTCCTGCCTGTACAGGGAGTTCAGCTGGGTCTGCCACAGGCTCACCCCCTGGTGCTCAGGGGTCTCCAGGAGGTCCCAGTGCAAGCCCTCTTCATGGTACCACTCCTGGGTCTGGCCGAACTCCCCCCCCATGAAGAGGAGCTTCTTGCCCGGAGAGGCGAACATGTACCCCAGGAGCAAACGCAGGTTGGCGAACTGCTGCCACCTGTCCCCGGGCATTTTGCCCAGGAGCGATTTCTTGCCGTAGACCACTTCGTCGTGGGACAGGGGCAGGCAGAAGTTCTCGGTAAAGGCATACCAGATGGTGAAGGTCAGCTTGTCGTGATGGTACCTGCGATGGATCGGGTCTCTGGAAAAATACTCCAGGCTGTCGTGCATCCACCCCATGTTCCACTTCATGCCGAACCCCAGACCGCCGGCATACACCGGCCTGGTGACCATGGGCCAGGCCGTGGACTCCTCGGCAATGGTCTGGACATCCGGGTAATGGGTGTAGACAGCCTGGTTGAAGGTCCGGATGAGATCGATGGCCTCGAGATTTTCCCGTCCCCCGTATTCGTTCGGAATCCATTCCCCGTCCTCTTTGCCGTAGTCGAGGTAGAGCATGGAGGCCACGGCATCCACCCGCAGGCCGTCGATGTGGTACTTGTCCAGCCAGAACAGCCCGCTGGAGATCAGGAAAGCCCGGACCTCGTTCCGGCCGTAGTTGAAGATGTAGCTCTGCCACTCCGGGTGGAACCCCTTTTTGGGGTCCATGTGCTCAAAGAGATGGGTCCCGTCAAAGTAGACCAGACCGGTTTCATCCCCCGGGAAATGGGAGGGGACCCAGTCCAGGATGACCCCGATTCCGTGCTGGTGCAGGACATCCACCAGAAACATGAAGTCCTGGGGGGAGCCGTAGCGCGAAGTGGGGGCGAAGTACCCCACTCCCTGGTACCCCCAGGATCCGTAAAACGGGTGCTCCATGACCGGCATGAGCTCAACGTGGGTGAAGCCCATCTGGGTCACGTAGCCAGCCAGCCTGGGGGCCAGCTCCCGGTAGGAGAGGAATCTGCCCCCCTCCCCCCGGGACCACGAGCCCAGATGGACCTCGTACACGGAAAAGGGGCTGTCCAGGCTGTTGGCCTGTCCCCTGGCCTCCATCCACGCCTGGTCCTGCCAGGCGTAACCCAGGTCCCAGAGGACCGAGGCCTTGCCCAGGCCGGACTCGATGGTCTTGGAAAAAGGGTCGGTCTTGTCCGCCCAGTACCCGTTGTACCTCGACCTGACCCTGAACTTGTAGCGCTCTCCCTGCACCAGACCCGGTATGAAGCCCTCCCAGACCCCTGAGCCGTCATGCTGGACCTGCAAGGGGTGGGCATCTGGAGACCACCCGTTGAAGTCGCCGACCACCGAGACCGATTCCGCATTGGGTGCCCAGACTCCAAAGCAGGCCCCCTGTTGGCCGTCCAGTGTCCTCAGGTGGGCGCCCAGCCTGTCATAGAGTCGAAAATGGCTTCCTTCCCGGAAGAGATGGAGGTCCATCTCCTGCAAGAGACTGGGGCCGTCGTGCTGTGTAGGCAAGTGCGTTCCTCCTGCCGTTTGCAGCGGCTCGAAAGCCGGCTGCATGCGTCTTCAGCTGTTCGTTCACCGTTCCCATGGCCTCATCCCTGCTGATGAGCCTCCTTCAAGGAGACAAAGGTGCCTCTCTTGGTCTGGGAAAAGTCGACCTTGTCCTCTCTGGCCAGCCAGCCCACGGCCATGTGCACCACCGGCTGGGGCAGCTTCGTTGTCCTGACCAGACCACTGAGGGTCATCGGGCCCTCAGCCTTCAAACACTGCCAGATCTCACCTGCTGCATTCCCGATCGTGGTCTCCATGCGTGCTCTCCTCGTCAACCCGGTTGCTCTGATGTGATGGGGGTAAAAAATCCGGTCGCTTCGACAGACGATTGAAGGTCGGGGCTTTGGGCTGGAGGTCTTTTCCTTCAACATTTCAATCATCCCTATTCAGCCTTCTTCAGTCAAGCTGTATTCCCCTGATCTGAGCAGGATGTCCTGCTCAGATCATCCTTCTGCGCAGGCATCCTGAGCGCATCTGAATCTGACAGCCGGGTCAACGCCGCATCCTGCACAGAGTTCCCTGTTGTTCAAACTGGTTGCGTGTCTGTCCACATGTCTGGCAAAATCAGGCAGTTTTTTCTGAGCATGAGTCTTCTTTCCTCAACAACCAGAATTTTT
>CAZNIP010000065.1:0-11002 GCA_964573115.1 uncultured Desulfohalobiaceae bacterium
GCAGCTGAACATCGACCCCAAGCGCGTGGAAATGGGCTGGATCATCGACTACTGCGCCCAGTCCCTGCGAAACATCATCATCGGGCTTGGCGGCCGCATGGACGGCTTCACCATGGAGTCCAAATTCGGTATCGCCGTCAGTTCCGAGTGCATGGCCATCCTGTCCATTGCCAAGGATCTGGCAGACATGAAGAAACGGCTCAACGGCATCACCGTGGCATTTGACAAGAACGGCCAGCCCGTGACCACCGGCGACTTGAAGGTGGGCAACGCCATGACCGCCTGGATGCGCAACACCATCAACCCCACCCTGATGTGCACGGCCGAGTATCAGCCCTGCATGGTCCACGCCGGACCCTTTGCCAACATTGCGGTGGGCCAGTCATCCATCGTGTCTGACCGGGTCGGCTTGAAGCTGTTTGACTACCACGTGACCGAATCTGGATTTGCTGCCGACATCGGGTTTGAAAAGTTCTGGAACGTGAAGTGCAGAAACAGCGGGCTCAAGCCCCATGTCTCGGTCCTGACCACGACCATTCGGGCCCTGAAGATGCACGGCGGCGGTCCCAGGGTTGTCCCCGGCCTGCCCATGCCCGAAGAGTACGTCAAGGAAAACGTCGGCCTGGTGGAAAAAGGCATTGAAAACATGGTCCATCTCATCAATGTCATCCGCAAGTCCGGCATGAACCCTGTGGTCTGCATCAACTGCTTCCACACCGACACCGATGCGGAGATCGAAACCGTGCGCAAGGCTGCCGAGGCGGCCGGGGCCAGATGCGCCAAGTCCACCCATTGGGCCGACGGCGGCGACGGCGCCCTGGAGCTTGCCGATGCCGTGATCGACGCCTGTGAAGACGAGTCCAACTTCGAGTTCCTCTATCCTCTGGAGATGAAGCTCAGGGACAGGGTGGACAAGATCGCCAAGGAAGTCTACGGCGCTGACGGCGCGACCTTTACTCCAGATGCTGAAAAGAAGGCCAAGATGCTGGAAGATGATCCCAAGTACGCCGATTTTGCCACCATGATGGTCAAGACCCATCTCAGCCTGAGCCACGACCCGACCCTCAAGGGCGTGCCCAAGGGCTGGACCCTGCCGATCCGGGACGTGCTCATCTATTCCGGGGCCAAGTTCCTCTGCCCCTGCGCCGGGACGATCAGCCTCATGCCCGGGACAGGCTCCAACCCGGCCTACACCAAGGTCGACGTGGACACCGAGACTGGAAAGGTCTCCGGCCTGTTCTAGTGCCATCCCTGAAAAGGTCTGAACAATGACGCAGGCCCGCAGTTCCTTACTGGAGCTGCGGGCCTGCTCGTGTCAGGACAGCTCGCAGCGTCTGCCCCGGCCCCATTGGGAGGGGGCTGGTCAGTCCCTGGTCAGATCGAGCAGGGCCTGAACCGCCTGCTCAGCGCATCTGTCGAGAGGCTCATCTGTCCGAACCCTGATCTGTTCTGTCTCTTCGAGCTCAGTCAGGGGCTCAAAAGCGGCCTCCTGTTCTTCGTAGATCTCCCGTCTCCCGTCAGAAACCGTCCCGGCCTCCTGGTGTCTGTCCGACAGCCGTTCCATGGCCGTCTCCCTGGGGCAGAGGCATTGAACGCACACGAAGCGGGCCTGGTGACGCCAGGCTGTTTGCCTGGCCAGAAGGCGATGCTTTTGGGCGATGAAGGACGCGTCCAGGACAACCGGTGTCCTGTCCTGGAGCGCTTGCGCCCCCTGCTCCAGCAGGCAGGCATAGGTCTTCTGCGTCCAGTCCTGGCTGTAGATGCCCTGTCCAAAGGGAGCTTCGTGGCGCTCGGTCCTGGTGATCCCGGCCAGGTCCTTGCGAATCTCATCGCTTTTGAAAACCTGGCCGCCAATACGGGAGGCCAGGGCTTCAGCCAGGGCGCTCTTGCCTGAACCGGTCAGGCCGCACATGATGATCAGCACCGGCTGCTCGACCCTGATCGCATAGGCGTAGGCCAGATCGAAATAGGCCAGGGCCGTCTTCAAAGACTGTTCACGATCTTCTGGTGAGAACTCATCTTCCGAGCTCTTGATGGCAAAGACCTTACATCTGGTCATGGCGTAGTAGCACTTGAAGAAGGTCAGCAGGTCGGGCATACCCTGATCATGGGCCTGCTCCTGATAGCTCTTCAGGAGCGTGGCCGCCTCGTTCCAGTATCCTTGATACTCCATGTCCATGAGCAGAAAGGCCAGATCCTCGGCAGTGTCAATGCATCTGAAGCGGGTGTTGAACTCGATGCAGTCAAAGATGATGATGGCATCGTCTTCGAAGCAGATGTGCTCCATGCGCAAATCGCCATGACATTCCCTGACCCTGTCCTCAGCCACCCGCTGCTCAAAGAGGGCCCTGTTTGACCGCAAAAACCACGTTGCGTAATGTTCGATGATCTCGAATCTGGTCGTGTCCAGTTTGGTTCCGATCAACGCCCTGGTCTGGGTGAAGTTCTCCTCGAAATTCCGGCCAACCAGGCCAAAGGCATCCTGAGTGAGCTCAGCAGGGGCCTTGGGTGTCAAGGCATGGAAATCTGCCAGTTTCCTGGCCAGGGCGGCCAGCATCTCCTGGTCAACGCCATCGATCTGCAGCAGAAAAGGGAGCATGGCTCGTTCAGAGAGTCTCCGCATTTTGACCGCGTATTCAATGGGTTCATCATGTGAGACAGGTGTGAAGCTGACACCTGGCCCGTCGGTTTGAAAGATGGGCAGGACATCCAGATAGACATCCGGCGCCAGCCGGCTGTTCAGACGGACCTCCTCCCGGCACATGGCCAGTCGCTTTTCCAGGCTGGAAAAGTCGAGGAAGCCGAGCTGCACCGGTTTCTTGACCTTGTAGGTGAAGGCTCCGGCCAGCAGGACATAGGAGATGTGAGTCTGGATCACTTCGACCTTGTCCACGGGATGGGGGTAGATCCCGGGATCGAGCATGGAGGAGATGAGCTGGGGTAGGGACATTGAAGGCTCCTGGAAAAGGGGACCGGTCATCTGCTGTTCAGTCTACAGTCAGGATCGCTCCTGGATCAAGAGGCAGGCATTGCAGACAGCTCGAAGGTTGAAGGTGGAGGGGTCCTTCATCATTCTGAAATCGATCAAAGGGGGGAACTCTATGACGTTTCGGGTCATTGATGCTCACGTCCACTGCGGTGTCCAGGACAGGTCCATGGCTCAGTCCTTTTCCGACTATCTGCACAGCATTGACCACAGCCCGATCGAAGCCGCGGTCATGTTCCCTCCCGTTGGGGAGGTTTACGACCGGACAGATCCCTGGTTTGAGGACTCGCCGTCCTGGATTGATCGCCGCAACCGGGCTCATGAGTATCTCTTGTCCCTGCAGGCAGAGAATTTGGAGGTCATCCCCTACCTCTTCATCTGGAACGATTTTGCCGTCGATCGCCTGTCGCCGGACATTCGGGGCATCAAATGGCATCGTCACCCTGACGAACCGGTCTACAGGTACGATGACCCGCGCTGCCTGGAGGCCATCAGGCACATTGCACAGTGCAACCTTCCTGTCGTGCTAGAAGAGGAATGGGCGAACACGGTCTGGTTTGTGCGCAGGCTGGCTCCTGAGGTCAGGGTGATCATTCCCCATCTCGGGGCGCTCAACGGGGGGTATGGGCGGCTGAAGAGCCAAGGGCTCTGGGAGGAGGAGATGGTCTTCGCAGACACGGCCCTGGCCCCGCCGGAGATCATTGCTGACTATGTGCACAGCTTTGGAGCGGACAAGCTCCTTTTCGGTTCTGATTTCCCTTTCGGCGACCCCGGGCGTGAGCTTGAGAAGATAGAGAGCTTGTCGCTTGAAGCTGAGAAAAAAGCCGGCATCCTTGGCGGGAACCTGGAAAAACTCCATGGGTCCGTGACCTTGAGATAGGTGTGAAACTCCGAACCTGCAGCCGGGTTCGGAGTTTAATTGAAGCCCAGGTGATGGGGCAGCCAGAGCACCATGTCCGGGAAATAGGTCAGAAACAGGAGCACGGCGATCTGAATGAGCAGAAAAGGGAGGACGGCTCTGGAGATGTAGAGGATGTCCCGTCTGGCTATGGACCCGGTGATGAACAGGCTGACCCCCATGGGAGGGGTACAGTAGCCGATGGCCAGATTGACGGTCATGATCAGTCCAAAATGCATGGGATCGATGCCAAAGGCCGGAAGCATGGGCAAGAAGACCGGCCCCAGGATCAGGGTGGCTGAAATGATGTCCATGAACATGCCGATGCCCAGAAGGATCATGTTCATGGCCAGCAGGAAGAGGACCGGGGAATGGACATTGGCCAGGACCATCTCGGTCAGCCGGCCAGGGATGTTCTCCAGAGTCAGGAATCGGCCGAAACAGGTGGCCCCGGCCACGATGATGAGGAGCGTGGCCGACGTGATGGCCGACTCTACGGTGATCTTTTTGACGTCCTTGAGGGTCATTGACTTGTGGATGAGCAGTTCCACGGCAAAGGCGTAGACGCAGGCCACCACAGCGGCCTCGTTGGCTGTGAAGACCCCGGAAAAGATGCCCCCGAAGATGATCACCGGCAAAAGCAGGGCCCAGATGCCTTCCTTGAGGGCGGGGATGATATCCTGGGCACCAGTTCTGTTTTGAGGTGATGGGGTGGTCTGGTCGGTGCGGTAGACCATCCAGGTGTAGCCGCAGACGCCAAGGATGATCAGCAGCCCGGGGAGGAATCCGGTCAGGAAGAGGCCCTCCAGAGAGACATTGCTGATCATGGAGTAGAGGATCATGCTGATGGACGGGGGGATGATCACGCCGAGATTCGGCGAGGTGGCCATCAGTCCCAGGGTGTAGCGCTCATGGAAGCCGTTTTCCTTGAGGGCCGGGATCATGAAGCCGCCGATGGCCACCACGGTGGCCACAGTCGAGCCGGAGATGGCTCCGAAGAGCCCGCAGGCGATGACGCCGGCCATGCCCAGACCCCCGGGCAGCCATCCCACCAGGGCATTGGCCACGCGAACCAGCTTGGCCACGATCTGGCCTGAGGTCATGACATTGCCGCAGAGAATGAAGAACAGGACCACGACCAGGGCAAAGTTGTCCAGGCTGCGAAACAGGGTCTGGGTGACGAGCATGACCGGCATGGAGGTGAAGAGGAGAAATCCGAGCATGGCGCTGAAGAAGAGGCACATGAAGACCGGGATGTAGGTGGCCATGCAGCCGAGGAGGATGAGCAGGATGATCAGGTCGCTGGATTCCATGGTGTTTCACTTGGGATGCGGGAATTGGAGGAAGCAGATGCCTATGCTCCTGGTTGCGTTCCGGAGCATTCGGTTCGGGTCCAGGGACGTTGCATTGATGGCATGATGAAGACCGTGTGATCAGTCAGGGCCGTTGAACATCCTCAATCATGACCTGGATGGTGCGGATGAACATCATCACTCCGCTGACCGGCAGGATGGCATAGAGCCAGACCAGAGGGATTTGCAGGATGATCGTTTTCTGCGCTGTGGTCACCATGAGCATGGCCATCTTCGTCCCGTACACGATGAGCAGCAGGGCGAAGACCATGGTTGCCAGGTTGCTGAACAGGGTCAGGGGACGTTTCAGGATCTGAAAAATCTGGACAGAGGCGTCGATCTTGATCATCGACCGCCTCTTGATGGCCGCGCTGCAGCCGATGAAGGTGGTGTAGATGATCACTTCCCGCACCAGCTCTTCTGACCAGGCCAGTGAGTAGTTGAACCCATAGCGCAGGACGACGTTCACAAAGAGGCACATCAGGGCGACGATCACTGTGGCGAAGAGGGTCCATTCTTCGAAAAAGCTCAGGATGGCGTCAAGCTTGCGAAAGGCCCGTTGAACCATGAGCGCATGTCTCCACGTGGGGTCTCAGAGACCTCTCATCAGGAATGGGCAGGAGAGGTCAAGGTGTTTGTCGTTTCAAGAAAGGTCACCAGCGAGCAGTCTGTCGTGAACGGCCCGTCTGGCTCACCGCAGAGAGGGTGAGCCAGACCATGCGCTTGCCGCCGCAAACCAGACTGTGTGCTGGGGAAGGGGTGCTCTGCTCGGGCGTTCGCTCATTCACTGCTGACAGCATAGTTCATGTAGTCCTGGACGTCCCGCAGGTAGTTCTCCGGGCGGATGGTGTCCGAAGGATAGAGCTTGTTGATCTCTGAGGCGTACTTTTCATGCACGGCATGACCCTGTTCCCGAAGGGTGACCATGTCGTCCTCCGGCAGAGTGTGAAAGGCCACGCCGCTGTCCTTGGCACTCTGAATCTGTTCCAGTTCCTGAGTCCTGGTGGCTGCCCTCATCTCGGCACTGACCTCGTGCACCACCCGCTCAAAAATCTGCTGCAGGTCCTCGGGCAGAGCGTTGAACCAGGCCTGGTTGAAGATCCAGATGAAGAGTCCCTGGGCATAGTTGATCTGGGTGAAATGGTTGGCCACTTCAAACTTTTTTGTCAAGCTGCAGACGATCAGGGTATGATCCAGCCCTGTGATCACCCCCTGTTTCAGGGCGACCGGAACGTCCGGCCAGGGCATGACCACGGGGTTGAAGCCCCATTGGGTATAGAGGAGCTGGTTGACTGCCGCCTCGGCGATCCTGAACTTGACCTTTTTGGCTTCCTCGATGTTCGTGACCGGGACGGTGGAGGCCCAGCCGTAATTGCCGTAGCCGGTGATGTCCAATCCGATGATGCCCTGGTGGAGCATGGCCCGCATGAAGTGGTCGAAGAGGGGGCCACTGTTGACGAATCTGTCCAGCTTGTCAAAGGAATTGATCAGGAAGGGCAGGTTGACCAGCCCGAATCTCGGCCCGAGATTGGTGGCGGCCACAGAGCTGACCCCCATGCCCTGAATGGCCCCCATTTTGAGCAGGTTGAGAACCTCGACTTCCCCCCCGAGCATGGAAAAGGGCTTGTAATCGAGATAGATCTGCCCGTCGGTCTCTTCCCACAGACGGTCCCGCATGGCAATGCCTGCATAGACTCCCTTGATCGCCGGGTGAGAGACATTGGACACGATGCAGGTGTACTGGGCCCCGGAGGGGTCGAAGTCGGGCTGCCACTTGTCCATGGCCGATCCGGAAGCCAGGCTTCCACTGGCCATGGCCATCAGGACGCAGACACATACCAGGGTGCGGGTCATCATGCTCGTTTTCATGCCGGCTCCTTTGAAGTCTGAGGGTTCTTGGTCATGCAGTCTTTGGCCAGGATCAGAAAGGCCCATCTGAGATCCGCCTTGTTCAGGACCTTTGACTCCAGGGCCTGCTGGATCAAAAAGCCTTCAAAAAGGGCGGTCACCAGGGCCCCGAGCTTGTGCAGTCCCTGGACGTCATCCGTGAAAGGGGTGAACATCCGGGCAAAGAGGTCAGTGGACAGGCGGTAGTTGCTTCGATTCAGCTTGTCTTTCAGCTCCTGGTTCCCAAAGGCGTGGATGGTGAACTCCAGAAAGACCCGTGACCAGTTCTCATCATCGATAATGGTTTCCAGGAAATCAACCACAACCTGCATGACGTCATCCACATTTCTGGCCCTGGCCAGGCCTTCCTGTCTCGAGGCCCGGTATTCCCTGAGCCGTCGCTCCATGATGTTCAGAAAAATGTCGTCCTTGCTGGACCAGTAGCGGTAGAAATTGCCCTTGGCATAGCCGGCGTTGTCCGTGATTTCAGCAATGGTCGTGGCTGAAAAACCTTTGGCCCCGATGATCTGGACCGCGGACTCCATGAGCTCGTCCTTGGTCTGCTGGGATTTTTCCTGCTGCTTTCTGGCCATGGGCTGATCCTTGCTGCTTCATGTCAGGTCATTTTTTGACCGCTGGTCAATTTATGCCACGCCCTTCCAGGGTTGTCAATCCAATCAAAGGCTTGCCTCAAACATGGGCGTCTGGTTCCTTGCGCTCACTTCTGGTGCGGGGGGAGAGAAAGGCGAAATTGCGGTTTGGCCTGGATTGAATTAGGTTGAACCCCTGAATGCCGCCGGACATCGATGTCCGGCGGCATTCAGGGGTGAGTGGGAACTCGCGCTTTCTCATATGTGCAAGGGAGCATTGAAGATATGTCTCCGGCGTTTTTGGGACCGGCCCTGACCTTCGCGGTCAGCCTGTGGTGCAGTACCCTGAGGTACACGCTTTTCAATTATGAGTCCTGTCAGGCACTGCGCAGCCAGGGTCCGGCCGTCTTTTCCCTCTGGCATGATGAGCTCCTGGCCCCCTGTTACCTGCATCGAAGGGAAGGCGCCATCGCTGTGGTCAGTCAGAGCAGGGACGGGGAGATTCTGGCTCAGGTCCTGGAAAGGCTGGGATATCGACTGGCCAGAGGGTCGAGCACCAGGGGGGGGCTGCGGGCGGTCAGGCAGGCCCTGGCCATGCTTCTGGAGTTTGAAAAGGACGTGGTCCTGACCGTGGACGGGCCCAAAGGGCCCCGGCATGTGGTCAAGGAAGGCGCGGTCTACCTGGCCCACAAGGCCGGGGTGCCTCTGGTTCCGATCCGGGTGGTCATCTCCCGGGCCAAATGTTTCCACAGGGCCTGGGACAGGTTTCAGCTCCCACTGCCAGGGGCCAGGTGCGAAATCAGGTATGGTCGACCCTACACCATTGAGGCTCAGGATATGAATTCCGCCATGCTCAGAGTCGAGCAGGCCAGGCTCCAGCGCAGGATGGAAGAATTGGGTCCGAAATGATTTTTTTCTGCCCGAGCAGAGGCGCAGGCTGAACAAATCATCAAAAGAGATAGCTTGGCTCGTCACCTTGATCAGCACTTCCGGCCATGCGGCCCTCGATGCCTTTGATCCTCTGCCTGGCCGCCTCTTTCTGGCTCTTGCGGTCCGCCCTGTCCACCACGGTGTTCAGCATTTTCCTGGCCACCCGGTACTCCCCTCTCTGTTCATAGATCAGGGCCGCTCTGTACAGAGCGGTCACAGCCCAGATATGCTCTTCGGGATATTCCCAGAACACCCGGAGATAATGGCGTAAGGCCTGGATCTGCTGCCCCTGCTTCTGAGCCCCTTCGGCGATCCAGAACAGGATCTCGGCCTGCAGGGAAGGTTTCAGCTTCTGCCTGGACTCCCAGAGCTGCTCGAGCATGGACTGGGCCTTGCCCCAATCCCCCCGTCTCTGGGCCAGCAAAGCCAGCTTGAGCTTCTTGTCCTCCGGTATGGCCTGAGGGGCCTTCTCCAGGAGCGTCTGGTAGGTCTGCATGGAGTCGGCCTCCCGGCCGAGCTCCATCTCCAGCCCGGCCTTGGCCAGGAGGTAATCCTCCCTGTCCTGCGGGCTCAGGGCCTCAGGGGTGATTTTCTGCAGATACTTCCAGGCCAGCCGGCTGTTGGATTGTGCATGGGCATTCCGGGCCAGAAAGAACAGGCCCTGGTTGGCCAGGGCGGAACCCGGGTAGAGCAGGCCGACTGTTCTGGCCAGCTCGGGGGATCGCCCAGCAGCCCAGCGCTGTTTGTCGGCAGCGTAGTTCAGGAGCATGTCCAGAGGGTGCTTCCGGGCCAGCTGCTGGAGATTGTGAGCCTCGCTTCGCTGCAGCCAGAAAGGGAGCTCAGATCCGGAGACGGACCTCCCTGCTGCTGAGACAAGGGTCTTGAGCAGCACGACCGGGCAACGGCTTCCGGCCCCTGATTCGGGGCAGTCCATCCGGGAAGCGAGCCCGAGGATGCCGGCCGCCAGCCTGAGGGACCATGGTCTGACCGCGTGGTGGTGTTCGTTCCAGAGCTGTCCGGCAGTCTCCATGTCCTGGGCCAGGATGGCATAGGACAGGCCGACATCGACCAGGGCCTGCTTGGAGTCCGGGCTCAAAAGTGATGACTTCAGTTCCTGAAAGGTCTTGCTCAGAGCCTCCTGGACAGGCATGGCAGCCAGTTCCTCCTGAAATCCCTCCCAGGCAGGTGTCGAGGGCACTGCAAGGGTCCAGGCCCCGGGATCAAGATGAGCCACCCGTTTCAGGATCATTTCCTCAAGGCCGACCAATTTCGGATACGTCGAGACATCAAGAGGCTGCTGCGTGGCAACCCGTCCTTCAACCAGGCGATCGAGGACCTGGGACCAGACCTTTCGAACCTCCGGCAGTGAGATTCTGTCCAGACCATCGGAGACCCTGGAGGGCTGGTTCAGGGCGGCCGCTGCCAGACACTGGGCGATGGCGGTCCTGGTCTGCTCCTGGACGGTCAGCTGCTCGAAGCCCTGCCTTGTTTGTCTGCCGCCTCCTTCATCAGCCGACCCGGAGAGAGAGGCTGTAGCCTTTCTCCAGAAAGGATTGTCCGGCCAGACGCTCTGGGCCTGACTCAGGGCCCGGATGATGATCATGGTCTGTCCGGAACTTGTCGCGGCCTGCCTTTCTCCGGCTGTCCAGATCCACATGGTGGCCACACTCTGCCAGTAGGTTTGCAGACCAGGCTCGCTTTGAAAGGCCCTCTGCATGGCTTGAGGGTCCATTTTTCTGGCTGCCTGACTGAAGTGAATCATGGCCTGGACATGTTTCATCTGCAGGCGCAGGGCTTGAGCCATGAGCCACAGACGCTGTGCTTCCAGGGCGGAATCTGCAAAAGAGCCATGGTCCTCAAGAAGGGACAGGGCTCTGGCACCATTGTCCATCTGCAGGTGCAGCTCGGCCCGCTGCAGGATCATGTCCGGTGAAGGAGGGCGGGTTTCCAGCTCCTGGTCCAGGACTTCAATGGCATTGTACTCCTTGAGGAACTCGGAAAAGGATTTGGACTCGGCCATGGCGCTGCCTGATGTCCAGATCAAAGCCATGGCCAGACAGAGGCCCAGACGGGCAAAGCGAGGTGTGATCATGGTCGGGCTGTCCTTTGGGCTGGTGATTGAAGGCCACAGGGCATGTATATCAAAGGACCTGGATCAGGCCAACTGTCAACAAAAAATAAACATCAATTAAAAAGTAAACATGTCAATTTCACGTAAACTTGAACCCTGTATGCCTGTCTCTGCTCAATCGTGGCACGTCGTGACACCTGCGTTTTTGAGCGCAGCCTGACGCGCACTTGAAGTTTGCGGCCTGGATGATTTACCTGTTCATCGAGTGCCTATGACTCCATCGATACA
>CAZNIP010000065.1:11102-17680 GCA_964573115.1 uncultured Desulfohalobiaceae bacterium
TTTGCGGCCTGGATGATTTACCTGTTCATCGAGTGCCTATGACTCCATCGATACATCCGTTCGGCGTCTCATGCGGTGACTGTCTTTTTCAGTCATTCCTGCGAAGGAACGTCATCCCTGACCTGATCAGGGACAGGAATCCAGAAAAGAACTGGATCCCGGATCAAGTCCGGGATGACGGAAAAGAGGAGAAAGAATCGAATGAAGTTTAGCTGTTGTCCTCTTGAAATGGGCAAAAGGGCAGGATGGGGTGATCCCGGATCCAAGCGAGGCAGGTCCACGGCACAAGGTCGTCGATATTAAAGTTTACATAATTTACATTATGAGACTCAGCCAGGGTCAAGTTCGCGAAGGGGTTGAACCCGCACGACATGGCCGCACCACCGGGATCCTTGTCCCCTCAACCTGAAGGCGAAAGGTTCAGGCCCTTCCTGCTGGCATGACGGTCACGGGGACGGTTGTCCCGCTGGCGGATGAGATGGTTGAGAATCTTGTGCGCACCGATGTTCAGAGCGGCCTGATGTGGCCAGGACAGATGAGAGGCATGGGCAGCTGGTTGGATGCAGGGAAATGACGCGATTGAGTGTGCCGGCTCTGGACCGCACGCCGTGCCTGATCTTGCCGGAGGCCAGGCGCATCAGAAGCTCCTGTCCGTCCAGAGCCTCTGTCTGAACCCATGGGGGCAAGGATCGCTCGAACTCAGCTTGGCAGGTTTTTCCGGCGTGTCTTTTCCGGGGCTAAAGCGTGAGATCTGCAGCGATCCTTCAGCTGTTCGTGTTGTCGATGACGGCCATGTCCTCCGGCGGCGTGTAGCTGAACTGGTCGTCAGAAACGTTCACGTCCAGCTTGAGGTCTTCAAAGGCCAGCTCATTGCCGTTGCCGAAAAAATCCACCAGAAGGATTTTCTTCAAGGTCAAGTCCTGGGGGTCGAGCCACAGATAGGCCAGGACCAGACTGGGCTCAGGGTTTTTGGGGACCAGCCTGACCTTGCGCAGCCCATCCTCGAGGCCCTGGTCCAGGACCTGAAAATCCTGTTCCAGACTGACCTCGCCGGTCAGAAACTCGAGCATGGTCTTGGAGGAGAACTTGCCTTCCAGGGAGTACTTGTAGGCCACGCCTTCAGCAGGAAAGACATCCCAGACCAGGTCGTCCCGGACAACCAGGAGCTCTTTTTCCGGACGGATGGTTTCCCAGCGGATGTTCCGGGGCTTGCGGAAGAGGATCGTTCCGGTCCTTTCCTGGACCTCGCCGCTGGCCGCATTGGTCAGCTTTTGCCTGAACCCGGTCTTGAAGCTCTGAATCGAGGTGTAGGTCTCCTGGATCTTGCGGCTCAAGTCCTCAGCCAGGAGCGTGCCTGGCTGGAACAGAGCACAACCACTGAGCAACATGATCAAGGCCAGCCGAAATCGCATGGTTTATCTCCTTTTGACCACCCCAAGGACATTGGGAACCCTGACAAAGGACGCCGAGTTCTCAGACCACAGGGCATTGTTCGCTGTGCCGTGCCATCCCTGGTCGATCGGCCCCGCCCGGACATGCATTCCGGCAGTGGCCCCCCCTTCCACGAACATGCACATCTGCAGCTCCAGGGGCAGGCTGAGCAGAATCTCGTTCAACTCGTGAATCATCCTGGGAATGAAGCTCATGATGAACAGGATGTCCCCCTGCATGGTCATGCCCACGGCGGCCACACTGAAGGCCTCCGAACTCTCCTGCCACACATTGGTCTGCCGACTGCTGATCATGCGGTAGTTCTGAATCACCGTGTGGTAGTCTTCCAGGATCCGTTCCCAGTCCCTGGTGTTGACCCGGTCCACCATCCTGACTGGGGGCAGCTCGGGGTTCTTGGGGTGAAAGACCAGAAAGGCATTGTACTCGGGATGGATGGTCGTGTTGTTGAGGTGCTCGAAGTTCTTCATGAACCCTGTGCTGGTGCTCTGATCCGTCCAGAACATGCTCGCGTTGATCGCAGCCAGGAGGTCATGCTCGTGCACCCAGTCGTGCAGGGTCAGCCTCTGGCCCTCCTGTTCAGAAACGGACAGCAGGGTCAGCTCGTACCGTGCCTGATCGATCTTGAGCATGACCAGATCCTGATGGTCAGCTCCAGGGCTTGCTGTGACCCTGGTCAGCTCCAGGCCAGGCTCAAGGGACTGCCAGGAGAGGTCCGCAGCCTGGAGCCGGCCGGTTGTGACCACAAACAGCGTCATCCCGATGAGGATCAAGGCTCTGGCGACGATCCCGGCGATCGAGGCCAAGCCAGGCTCCAGGTCAGAGGTTTCGGCTTTGCTCTCTTCTTTCATCAACCACAGCATCCCTTGAGGGTTTTGAGCCTGGAGGTCATCGCATTCAACGAGCATTTGCCGTGGCCGAGAGCGGCTGCTGCAGGCCCCACTGCCGGGCGAAGGTGTCCGGGATGCATGGCATGTTCACCCTTTTTGGGCCGCATCAGCAAACACGTCCGTCATGGAGAAGATTTTTCCAGGCTTTTGGGTCCTGATCCATTTGGCTGCTCTCAGGGCGCCCTGGGCAAAGGTCTCCCGGGAAGAAGCCCGATGCGTGACATCGATCCGCTCTCCAGGCCCGAAAAAGTGGACCGTATGCTCCCCGACCACATCCCCGCCTCTCAAGGTCTGAACCCCGATCTCCTCATCAGGCCGGGCTCCGATCATGCCTTCCCGGCACATGCGCAGTGACTGGCCGGGATCCCACCCCTTGGCCTGTGACAGGGCCTGGGCCAGCTTGACGGCAGTCCCGCTCGGGGCATCTTTCTTGTGCCGGTGATGGATCTCGGAGATTTCAAGGTCATAGCTCACGCCCAGCATCTGGGCCAGCTGGGGCAGAAATTCCAGGAGGAGATTGATGCCCACGCTCATGTTCGGGGCCCAGAAGAGCGGAATCGAAGTGGCTGCTTGGGCCAGCTCCTGCTGCTGGGCATCAGTGAGGCCCGTGGTCCCGACGACCATGGGATTGCCGTGCCTGGCGGCGGCAGCAGCTGTCAGGAGCGTGGCATCTGGGTGCGTGAAGTCGACGACCACGGCCTTGGAGCAGCTCGGCAGGACCTCGTCCGGGCTGGAGCCGGTCTGGCAGACCAGGCTGTTCAGGCTCCCGAGCAGCTCCGGCCTCTCCAGGGCCCCGACCAGGCTGAGCTCCGGATCCGCAGAAGCCAGCTGCACCAGAGTGGACCCCATTCTCCCCCCTGCTCCCATGATGATCACGTCAGTTGTTGACATAGTGCACTCCTTGTCAGTTTGGCCAGCGGCAAAACTGAATTTGAGGGTTTCTCATTCAGCCCGGCCGCTGGCAGCGCTGGATCATTGGTTTGAAGCTCCTGGCTCACATCGGCTGCCCTGTTCAGTGGTCAGGATGACGAAGGGCTCTGGTTCGCATCAGACAGGAGATCGACGAACTCCTGCTCGCTCAATACGGTCACTTCGAGAGTGCGGGCCTTGTTCAGCTTGCTGCCGGGATCTGCTCCAGCCACCACATAGTCGACGTTTTTGGAGATCGAGTCCCCCACCTCCCCTCCTGCCCTGAGGACCTGCTCCCTGGCATCCTGGCGGGTCATCCTCTCCAGCCTGCCTGTAAACACGAACCTGACCCCGGAGAGCCTGGTGTGGCTGGCAGCTTTGCCCCCGGTTGACCTGGGCCAGAGCCCGACGTCCTTGAGCTCCTCAAGGAGCCGCTGGTTTTGGGGGTTGGCGAAAAAGGAGCGGATCGAGGCTGCGATCTCCGGTCCGATGTCCTTGATCTGGATCAGGGTGTCCTGGTCAGCCTCAGCAAGGGCCTGCAGATCCTCAAAGCGCTGACTCAGCATCGAGGCGGTCTGTCGTCCGACGAGCTGGATGCCCAGGGCTGCGATCAGGGATTCCAGGGTGGTCCGCTGCCTGGCGTCTTCAATGGCCTCGAGGATGTTCCCGGCCAGCTTGTCGCCCATGCGCTCGAGGCCCAGGAGGTCCTGCTTGCGAAGGCGGAAGATGTCTGCCGGGGTGGTGATCAGCCCCTTGTCCACCAGGGTTTCGATCCACTTCTTGCCCAGACCTTCTATGTCCAGCCCGGCCTTGGACACAAAGTAGATCAGGCCCTGCACGAGCTTGGCCGGGCAGGACAGATTCAGGCACCTGATGGCCGCCTCTCCAGGGAGCCTGGTCACTTCGGAGCCGCAGACCGGGCAGTGGTCAGGGAAATGAAAGGCGGTCTCCGTTCCGGTCCTCTTTTCGGTCAGCGGGCGGACGACTTCAGGTATGACATCCCCGGCCCGCTGGACCAGGACCGGGTCCCCGACCCTGAGCTCCTTGGCCCGGATTTCATCCTCATTGTGCAGGGTGGCCCGGGAGACCGTCACCCCGCCAATGCTGACCGGCTTGAGCCTGGCCACTGGAGTCAGGACTCCGGTCCGCCCGACCTGGATCTCGATGCTCTGGAGCACGGTCTCGGCCTGAATCGCCTTGAACTTCAGGGCAATGGCCCATCTGGGGGCCCTGGACGTGGCCCCAAGCCGCTGGTGCTGCTCCAGGCTGTTGACCTTGGCCACGATGCCGTCGATCTCGAAAGGCAGCCCGGACCGTTTCTCAGACAGGTCATGAAAATAGGCCAGAACCTGATCCGGGTCCTCAAAGAGGTCCGCTTCCGGGGCGATGGACAGGCCGAGGCTCTTGAGTCCGTGCATGACCTGGGACTGTGTCCTCCACTCCTGGTCCTGAGCGGACGGCCACTGGACCTCGCCAATGCCGTAGGCAAAGAACCGCAGCGGCCGCCTGGCCGTGATCCTGGGGTCCAGCTGGCGGATCGAGCCTGCTGCCGCATTCCTGGGGTTGGCGAACAGTCTTTCGCCGTGTTCGGCCTGAAAGCGATTCAGCCGTTCAAAGTCTTTGCCGGAGATGACCACCTCTCCCCTCACTTCCAGGTAGCTCGGCCAGGGGCCGACCCCCATGAGCTGCAATGGGAGGTTGCGCACGGTGCGCATGTTCTGGCTCACGTCTTCGCCAGTCTTCCCGTCTCCCCGGGTGGCTGCGGCCGTCAGGACCCCATTTTCAAAAATGACCTCCACGGCCAGGCCATCCAGCTTCGGGTCGACCCAGAAGTGGATGGCTTCCCCCGGCAGGAGCCGGTGAAGCCGCTGCAGATAGGCCTGCCATTCAGAGGGCTCAAAAATATTGTCCAGGCTGTACATGGGCAGGCGGTGCTCACGGGGCGCGAAAGCCTCCGAGGGCTGCCCGCCCACCCGCTGCGTCGGGGAGTGCGGCACCCGAAGTTCGGGATGCTCTTCCTCCAGCCGGAGGAGTTCCTGAAAAAGGGCATCGTACTCAGCGTCAGTGATCTCTGGCTGATCCAGGACATAGTAGCGATGATTGTGGTGCTCGAGCAGCTTTCTGAGCTCGGCAGCCCTCTGCTGCGGATCGGTGGCCATGTCGGTGAATCCTTAAAGTATCGCTTTAACGCTTTCGAGGTCCGTCTTCCGGCCCACCACCACCAGAGTGTCGTTGGGGTTCAGGATTTCCTGGGCCCTGGGGTTGTAGATCATTTCCCCGGATTTCTTCTTGATGGCGATGATGATCAGATTGAACCTGGGCCGCAGCTCGGACTCGATGAGGTTCTTGAAGCCCAGCTGAGAGCCGGGAGAGATGATCAGCTCTTCCATCTGCAAATCCAGATCCGTGCCCCGGGTGGCCATATCCAGAAAATTGGTCACGGTGGGCCGCATCACCAGCTGGGCCATGCGCAGCCCCCCCAGGACATGGGGCGTCAGTACCCGGTCGGCCCCGGCGTACTCCAGCTTGTGAATCGAGCTTTCGCTCTCCGCCCGGGCCACCACCGTGATGTGAGGAGCCAGTTGCCTGGCGGTCAAGGTCACATAGAGGTTCTTGGCGTCGCTGTCCAGGGTGGTGATGATGGCCTTGGCCTTTGTCAGCCCTGCCTTGAGCAGGGTCTGGTCCGATGTGGCGTCCTCGTCGATGTAGAAGAGCCTGTCCTTTTCGATGTCCTGAACGGCCGAAGGGTCGGATTCGATGACCACGGTCTCGTTGCCCTCCATGGTCAGCTCCTTGGCCACCACGCTCCCGATGCGTCCGTATCCGCAGATGATGTAGTGACCGGAAAGGTCTTCAATTCTTTTCTGCATCTTCTTTTTCCCCCAGAACATCTGAACCCGGCCTTCCACAAAAGCCTCGGTGAACGAACCCAGCAGGTAGGCAAACCCGCCCACTCCAAGCAGGATGAGGACTGAGGTGTGGAGCTTGGCCGCATCGGACAGGTCGTGCACCTCTTCAAAGCCCACCGTGGACAGGGTGATGACCACCTGGTAGAAGCTGTCAGCAAAGTCCCACCCTTCCAGGACCATATAGATGTAGAGACCATACAGAAAAACAGCTGCCAGGAAGAGGAATCCGGCCACGATCGGTCGAAATTCGAATAGGGTCTGCTTCAGGTTGGACAGTGAGAGCCGCATTCACACTCCGGCAGGATCAGGAAAGACGCCAGTGCAAAAAGTCCATGCAGCGGTATGCCGCCGTGATTTGCTGCATGGAACTCCTTGATTCTTCTGTCTTCTGAATTCTGTATTCTGACTTCTGCGGCTGCAT
>CAZNIP010000066.1:0-16860 GCA_964573115.1 uncultured Desulfohalobiaceae bacterium
TTGGTGGTGCCGAGGGGGGGAATCGAACCCCCACGGGCGTTTGCCCACAGCGCCCTCAACACTGCGTGTCTACCATTTCCACCACCTCGGCACGATATCGTAATAAAAAATTTTAGCCGATCGATTCATGAATGTCCAGCTTATTCGTTGTCGCCGCCTGCTTTCGACCCGGCCTCAGGCTCTGCCGGCGCAGCCGGCTGCCCGGCCTGGGACGAGGCTCCGGAGTCTTCAAGAATGACCGATTCCGGGGGCTTGGTGTGTTTCTGGGCATCGATGTAGGTGAAGGTCAGTGAGGTCACAAAGAAGATCACGGCCATGGTGATGGTCAGCTTGGAGAGCAGGCCACCCGCTCCGGTGCTGCCGAAAAAGGTGGAGCTGGAGCCGCCGAAGATGACCCCCATGCCTTCATGGCCTGACTGCAGCAGCACCAGAAGGACCAGAGAGATACAGGCAATGACATGAATGGTGAGTACTAAGGTGTTCACGGGACAAGGCCTCCGTATTCATTGATTTTTGGCCAGCACGATCCGACTGAAGCTCTCGGCGTGCAGGCCTGCACCACCTACCAGCACTCCCTCGACATTGTCAATAGAAATTATGTCCGCTGTGTTGTCCGGTTTGACGCTCCCGCCGTAGAGGATTCTGATGTCCCTTCCGGAGGAGCCGAACAGGGAGCGCAGATTGTCCCGGACAAGGTTGTGGGCCTGGGCGATGTCGTCCGATCCGGCCACCTCGCCTGTGCCGATAGCCCAGACCGGTTCGTAGGCAACGCACAGTTTTTGGGCGATGTCCGGAGTCTCCAGTCCGGTCAGGGCGGTCTGCAGCTGCTGCCTGAGGACCTCCTGCAGCTGGCCGTTCTTCCGCTGTTCCAGGGTCTCCCCGATGCAGAGGATGATGTTCAAGCCCTGGCCCAGGCCAAAACTGACCTTCCTGGCCAGAAGCTCGTCCTTCTCCCCCAAAACGTGCCGGCGTTCAGAGTGTCCGACCAGGGCAGCGGAGCAGCCGGCATCTTTGAGCATGTCCGGAGAGATCTCCCCGGTGAAGGCTCCCTGCTCGGCGGGGTAGAAGTTCTGGCCTCCCAGGCTGAACCCCGAACGGTTCCTGAGCACATCCGCCACAGTGCGCAGACAGGTGAAAGGGGGGATGAGCAGGACTTCCCGGTTTTCAGGCAGTTCGGTCTCTGTCAACTGAACCAGCTCCCGCGCCGTTTCAGCTGCCTGGCTCAGGGTCTTGTGCATCTTCCAGTTGGCGGCCATCAGCAGTTTCATAGCTACCGTCTCCATTCAAAATTGACGTGTCCAGCACGACTGTCATGTGTTCGTTGGGTGTCATCAGGTGAAGAGCCGAACATTTTGCTTCCATCAACCTTCAACCCACAACCCTCGGCCTTCAGCCCCCGATACCCAACGCGCTGAGACCGGGCAGCTCCTTGCCCTCCAGAAACTCGAGAAAGGAGCCCCCACCAGTCGAGATGAAAGACACCTGGGACTCCAGCTTGCATTTGTGGATCAAAGCGTCGGTGTCGCCGCCCCCGATGATCGTGGTCGCGGACAGACTGGCCACAGTGTGGGCCAGACCGACAGAGCCCTGGGAAAAGGTCGGGTTCTCGAAGGCCCCCATGGGTCCGTTCCAGACAACTGTGGAGGCATCCTTGAGGACTTCAGAAAATAGGGCGTGGGTGGCCGGTCCCGTGTCCAGGATCATCAGCTCTTCGCTGACGTCCTGAAAGGGAAAGACTCCGCTCAGCTTGGCCGCGTCAACGCCTTCGCCGAGCACGTAATCCACCGGGAGGTACAGGCTGACCCCAGCCTGACGGGCCTTGTCCAGAATGGCCAGGGCATCGCCCCTGAGGTCCTCTTCAATCTTGGAGCGCCCCACTGCATAGCCCTGGGCCCAGCGAAAGGTGTTGGCCATGGCCCCGCCGATGATGACCCTGTCGACCCTGTCCAGGAGATTGGTCAGGATGCCCAGCTTTGAAGACACCTTGGCCCCCCCGGCAATGAGCACAAAGGGTCGGTCGGGACTGGCCAGGGCCTTGCCCAGGTATTCGATCTCCTTCTTCAGCAGCAGGCCCCCGCAGGACGTTTTGATGTGCTCGGCAACCCCGAAGACCGAAGCGTGCTTGCGATGGACCACCCCAAAGGCGTCATTCATGTACACATCAGCCAGCTCAGCCAGCTTTCGGCTCAACTCGGGGTCGTTGGCCGTCTCTCCCTCATGAAAGCGCAGATTCTCCAGGAGCAGGACCTGACCCTCCCGCAGGCCCTGGACCGCTGACTCGACCTCCTGACCGATGCAGTCGCTGGCCAGCTGAACGTCCCTGTCCAGCAGCTGGCTCAAGCGCTCAGCCACAGGTTGGAGGGAAAGGGCAGGATCCCTCTTGCCCTTGGGTTTGCCCAGATGAGAGCAGGCCACCAGGGAACCGCCGCGCTCGATGATGTGCTCAATGGTCGGCAGGGCAGCCCGGATTCGGCTGTCATCGGTGATCTGGCCGTCCTTGATCGGAACGTTGAAGTCGAAACGGCCCAGGACACGTTTCCCCTGCAGTTCAACCTGATCGATGAATGGCATGGATGTTCTCCTTGACAACGTTGAATGATCAGCCCTGATCAATGCCTGGGGTCCGGCTGACATCTCAGGCGGACCATGCTAAACAATCTCCTGCCGAGACGTGCACCAGGACGAAGAGGTTTTCATGGCCCGAAAGCGACGACCGCCCAGGAACGACATCCGCCTCGAGGTGGTGGACCGGCACAACAGGCCCATGGCCGTTTTTCCGCGCACGCTGGTCCACGACCAGAAGCTGCTGCACAGGAGGGTGGTCGTCCTGCTCTACAACAGGCACAAGAAGCTCTACCTCCAGCAGCGGAGCCAGAAACGGTTGATCTTCCCCGGTTGCTGGGACGTGTCTGTCAGCGGCCACGTGCAGGCAGGGGAGTCCTGCCTGGAAGCGGCCTTGCGCAACCTCCGGGACGAGATTGGCGTGACCCTGACAAGACTCCGGACTGTCAATCAGCTCAAGCCCGGTCACGTGTCCGGCCACGAATTCGTGACCCTTTTCTCCACCGGGCCGTGCGACCAGGTTCCGGCCCCGAATCCAGCAGAGGTCTCAAAAGGCTTGTTTGTGGAAAAGCACGAGTTCGACTACCTGGTCAAGTCCTTTGAACACCTGCTCACACCGGCCCTCCTGGCCTTCTGGCGTCTGGGCCGACTCTTTTCAGGCGTCTCTGCTTATTGAAGAAGGGTGGACCTCTGCCAGGCCCCTGTCAAGGAGCTCGAACAGCTTTGCATGCAGCGGGCCGTTAGAGGCCAGAATCGTTCCCGAATCCAGGCTGTAGGGTTGGGGTGAATCAAAACGGCTGACCCTGCCCCCGGCCTCTTCCACCAGCAGCCAGCCTGCTGCGGTATCCCAGGGCTTGAGCCCCTTTTCATAAAAACCGTCCAGGCGCCCACAGGCTGTGTAGGCCAGGTCCACGGCTGCGGCACCAAGCCTGCGGACACCCCGGCACCTGGAGAGGACGGCCCGCAAACACGGCATGACCTGATCGAGCTCGTCCTGGATGGTGTAGGGAAAGCCTGTGGCCACAAGGGCGTGCTCAAGATCTGTCGTCCCTGTGGTTTGGATCGGGTCGTCATTGAGCCAGGCCCCTTGACCTCTGATGGCCGTGAAGGTCTCCCCGAGCAAGGGCAGGGCGACGACCCCCATCTCAATGGCCCCGTGATGCCACAGGGCCGCGGATATGGCCACATGGTGAAGCTGGTGGGCAAAGTTGACGGTTCCGTCAAGCGGATCGACGACCCAGGTCATGGTGCCCAGCTCAGTCCGGCTGGCGGTTTCCTCGGCCAGAAATCCGGCCTGGGGCAGAAGCTGAGCCAGCTGGACACGGAGAAAATCCTCCACCGCAACGTCGGTCTCGGTCACCAGATCGATCCGGCCTTTGAAACGGACCTCCTTTGCTGCAGACCAGCCTTTGAGGACCATCTCTCCAGCCTGGTGAACAACCTCCACAAGGCGGGGGAGCAGGGATGAGCTATCCAGATCGGACATGACGGTTGGGTTCCTGGTCAGTTGATGAAGACATTCTGCATGGTCTTCTCATTGACCAGTGCGCTGCCCGTGCCGCGCAGCACTGTGGTCAGGGGATCGTCGTCCACCAGGACGTGAATTTCGGAGTTCTTGCTGATCAGCCTGTCCAGGCCGCGGAGCAGAGCCCCGCCTCCGGCCAGGAGGAGTCCGTTGTTGGCCACGTCGGTGACCAGTTCCGGAGGGGTCTTTTCCAGGGCCTTGCGGACGGCCATGAGGATGGCGTTGACCGGCTCCTTGATGCTTTCCCGGACCTGACCGTCGCTGAGGGTGATGGTCTTCGGCCTGCCGTCGACCATGTCCTTTCCGGCCACGCGCATGGTCTTGGCCTCTTTGAAGGGGATCACCGTGCCGATCTGGATCTTGATCTTTTCAGCCACGTTCTCTCCGATGAGCAGCTTGAACTCGTCCCGGACATACCGCTGAATGGCCTCATTCATCTCATCCCCGGCCACCCGGACCGACTCTGCATAGGCCACGGCGGACAGGGAGATGACGGCCACTTCGGTCGTGCCGCCGCCAATGTCCACCACCATGTTGCCCATGGGCTTGTCGATGGGCAGCTTGGCCCCGATGGCCGCGGCCATCGGCTCCTCGATGAGCTTGACCTCCCGGGCCCCGGCCTGATTGGCGGATTCGACCACGGCCCGTTTCTCCACCTGCGTGATCCCAGTGGGCACACAGATCACGATCTTGGGTTTGACGAGCTGCAACCCCTTGATGACCTTGCCGATGAAGAAGGCGATCATGGCCTTGGTGACCTCAAAGTCAGCAATGACTCCGTCCTTGAGAGGGCGGATGGCCCGAATCTTTTCCGGAGTCCGCCCCAAAAACTCCTTGGCCTCCTTGCCCACAGCAATGACCCTGCCTGTCCGGCTGTCCAGGGCCACGACCGAGGGTTCGTTGAGGACAATCCCGTCTTTGGGGGTGTAGAGCAGGGAGTTGGCCGTTCCCAGATCCATGGCCAGGTTTTTTCCCAGAAAGCTGAATAGGCGATTGAAAATCATGTGAGCGACCCTTTGTGAAAATGGGGGGCAGAGGATACCGGTCAACCGCTCAGCGGTCTTCGAGCTGGTGGACTTTGTTTCTCAGGTAGAGGTTTTCCAGAAAGAGAGCCAGCTGGTCGGCAATGATGAGCAGAAAATTCTTGAGCTCCCTGGAGATGGGTCTTTTGCCCTCATCTGCAATGACGAGCACCCCCCTGGTTCTCATGTGCACCACCAGAGGCAGGCAGATCACGCTTTGAAAATTGGGGGCCTTATAGCGTTTGTCAAAGACCGGAGTCCCCAGGGCAGCAGTGTCCTTGTCTGCTGTGCTGATCGGGGTATGATGGCGAAAGACCCAGCCGATCATGCCGCTGTTGATGTTGAATTTCCGCTTGTGATTCTCTGCAGTCGAGAACAGGGGGCGATTCCATCCTTCGAGAAAGAACCCTTCACCCCTTTCATCCCTGGAAGCGAAAAAAGTGTAGGTGAAGCGGGTATGTTCGCTGAGGAGCTTGAGGAGATTGTCCAGAAAGGCCGACCACTTCGGGGTCTTGCTCTTGAGGGCCCGGATCATCTTCAGACAGGTGTAGAAGTTCTGCTCCTGTTCGTTGAATCGCTGCTGATAGACATCGTCCCGCAGGGCCTCGATGAGCTGGACAAACTGATGCAGGATCTTCTGATCCTTGCCGCTGAAGGAGTAGGTGTTCTTGCTGTCCAGGCAGAGGGCGCCCTGCCCCTGGCTCAGGGGACAGCCCATGAAGGCCTTGATCTTGGATTCAGCCTCAGGACTGTAGTAGCCGAGCCCGTCCCCCTGACGGTCGAAGTCGTTGAGCAGGAGTGGTTCATTGTTTTTGAGGATCCAGCCCACAAGACCCTGGCCGGGCCGGAGGCACGAATTGGTCAGGATGTTGTCCCCGAGACTGAAAAAGGAGACAAGCTGGAACTGATCTTTGCTGTCCGGAAGGAAGAGCACGGCTGAGTATGCATCAAAAACGCTGCACACAAGGCCAAGGATGCGGTTGAAAAAATAATGCTCTGACATAGTCGGGAATGCTACTTGAAATGGCTTTGAAAGTAAAACTTCCCGGAGAGGGCCCCAGGAAGCAGAAGGGCACGCCATTCCCCGATATTTCAATAAGTTTTGACTTCAAAAGCAATGGATTTTATATTCATGTCCTCATTGAGGTCAAGGCCGACTTTCTCCCTGACACCCATCCCCGACGAGGTTTCTGATGCGTTCGCCATTTTTCTTTTCCCCTTTTTTGATCCTCATTTTCGGTATCCTGTTCGCCGCTGTGATCTTTCTCTTTGCCCTGGTCCAGGTCGGAGCCCTGACTGTGGCCTTTACCAAGCTCGGCCTGACAACGAACCAGGTCTTTCTTGTCCTCTTCGGGACCCTGCTCGGATCAATGATCAACCTTCCGGTCTACTCGAGACCTCTCGAGCACGGGCTGTCTGACATTCAATCCCCGCTGAAGGGCCTGTGGCGGCATTATCAGCATGACCGCTACCAGCGCATCGCCCGGTTCACCAGCCAGACCGTGGCTGTGAACATCGGGGGCTGCCTCATTCCCTGCCTGCTGTCCATCTACTTCATTGCCAGGATCGGCCTTTCTCCGGGTCTGATCCTGAGCGTCGTCCTCATTGCGGGAGCGACCTACAGGCTGGCCCGGCCCGTTCCCGGGGTGGGCATCGGCATTCCGTTTCTCATCCCCCCGCTGCTGGCTGTCCTGGCGGCCTGGCTGCTGGCCCCGCAGGGCCAGACCGCCCAGGTGGCCTACATTGCCGGGAGTCTGGGGACCCTGGTCGGGGCCGATGTCCTCAAGCTCCTGGATCCAAGAACCCTCAGGGACCTTCAGGCCCCCATGCTCTCCATCGGCGGGGCAGGAACCTTTGACGGCATCTTTCTGGCAGGAATCCTGGCCGTTCTTCTGGCCTGAATTGACTTCACCCTGAACGAAAACTATTCTTAATATTCGATAACCTGTTTCTTGATCTCACCGCCGGACTCAAACCACGAGGAGCTCAGACCATGAAGATCTTCATCGACAGCGCGGACATCGAACATATTGAAAAGGCCCGCTCTTACGGGATTCTGGACGGCGTGACCACCAATCCCTCGCTGATCAAAAAAGCGGTCACCATCAGACAGCAGCGGGGAGACAACGTGGACATGCGCTCATACATCCAATCCATCCTTGAAGTGGCCCATGATGTCCCGGTGAGTCTGGAGGTGATCGGCACCGATCGGCAGCAGATGGAGAAAGAAGGGCGATTCCTCTTTGAGACCTTCAATCCCATAGCTGGAAACGTCTACGTCAAGATTCCGGTCAACCCGGCCTTTTCCAGGGACGACTCGACCCACTATGATGGGATTGGGACCATCAAGGCCCTGGCTGACGATGGCATCCCGGTCAACTGCACGCTCGTCTTCACTCCGGAACAGGCTCTCCTGGCGGCCAAAGCCGGAGCCAGGGTGGTCAGCCCTTTTGCCGGGCGGATTGACGATCTCCTGCGAACCCGCAACAAGATCGACTTTGACAAGACAGATTACTTCCCGGCCTATGGCCTGGACCAGGGAGAGGCGACCGATGACAACGGCATCGTGTCCGGGATCGATCTCGTTATCCAGTGCGTCGAGATCCTGAAAAAATTTGATTTCACATGCGAAGTCCTGGCAGCATCCATTCGAAACCCCCGCCAGACTCGCGAAGCCGCATTGTCTGGAGCTCACATCGGCACGCTGCCTTTTGAGGTCATTTCACAGCTTTTGGTCCATGACAAGACCATGGAGGGCATGCGAGGATTTGTGAAGGATGTCGTCCCCGAGTATGCCGATCTGCTGAGCTGATGCGGACTGAACGCCAGGAGCCCTCTCAAGGCCTCATCTCCTGGCCCAACCCGAACCCGAGAGTGGAACAACACCATGGAACAACTCAACCCATCGGGAACAAGCCGGCCCCACGACCCGTCCCCCTCCCTGGACGATGTCATCCATGTCGGCATGACCACCTACAGGCCGGAGTTTCTCCCTTTTGCCGAACAGGCCATGCAACCCTTTGCCACCATTGTCCTAGAGGAACCGAATACGCCGGGATTTCAGGAAATGCTCCACTCGGACCTGGACATCGAGGCCTATCTGGAGTTCACCGATTATGAATTTCCGGTCTACGCGCATCAATCCTGTCACATGCTCAGAGCGTTCCATGCCCAGGGCAAGTCGATCCTCCAGATCGACCCCTTCATGGACGAGCTGATCCGCATCCATGAGTTCTTCGTCAGCGGCGGGAGCCCTGATCAGCTCGAACCCCAATCCGTCACCGGGGCTGTCTATGCAGCGGAAAAGGAGTGGACCGGCCGTTTGCTCGAGTTCTATCAGGCTTCCCGAAGGTCTGATTTCCCCGGTCTGATCTCTTCAGTCCAGGCCTTCAGCCGGGCCGACGCCAAAAAGGGGCTGCTCAGGGACACCATGCGGGCCGCTGAAGTGCTGAACCTCTTCACCAGCGAGCCCAGCCTCTACGTCGAGGCCGGGTTCATCCATGCGGCCCTGATCAGGGAGCTTCGAAGGCAAAGCAGCGGAGCCATCCGGGTCAGGCCCATCTATGTGATGGAGGATCTGGTGAGGTCCCGCACGGGTCGACGTCAGATCCTGGCTCCAGGGGATGTCTTGACCTTTCTCTACACTTTTCGCCCCGGGGCACAGGGGCCAAGAGCCGACCTTCTTGCAGCTCAGAGCCTGGTCTACAACAAGATCGTGCACAAGGAGGAACATGCTGGGGAGGACACCACGCCCCATCTTGACGATGAGATCTCTGCCGTCAGCCTGGCCGGTTCTCTGACCTTTGAACAGTGCCAGGATGTGTTTCAGGACATCAGTCGCCGTTCGACACCTGAGGCCAAAGCGTATGTGGCCGAATGGGTCAACCGGCGCCGGAATTGAATTGTGGCAGGACACGGACACAGGAGGAATCGATCATGGCAAAGACAGGCAAAACCATCCTTTGGATTGCGGGAATTCTGGTCGGGCTGTTGCTGGCGGCAGTCATCGCCCTCTACGTTGTCCTGACCAGCTACGACTTCAACTCCCTCAAACCCAGAATCGAAGAGGCAGCCCTTGAAGCCACAGGGCGGAAGCTGGTCCTTGGCGGGGACATCAACCTCAACATCGGCCTGAGTCCCGCCCTGGTGGTTGAAGACGTTCGCTTTGCCAATGCCGAGTGGGGTTCGAAAGAGAACATGGCCTCGATTGAGCGCTTCGAGGTTCAGGTGGCCCTGCTCCCCCTGATCAGCGGAGATGTGGAGGTCAAAAGGCTGGTGGCCATTCGTCCGGACATCCTGGTGGAGACCAGCTCCAAAGGCCAGTCCAATCTGGTCATGAAAGCCACAGGCCAGGAGCAGAAACCCTCCCAACCCCAAGCCGGCGGAGGGGGGCTTCCTGTTTTGACGGTCTATGACCTCCGGGTCCAGGAGGCCAGCCTGACCTACAAAGACGGCCAGACCGGCCAGACGTCCTCGCTGTCCATTGCCAAGTTCCAGGCCACGAGCACCTCCGGTCAGAGCCCGATTGAAATGGATCTCAAAGGCACGGTGAACGACATCGATTTCAGCCTCACCGGCAGCCTGGGATCGATCAAGGCCCTGACAGACCCGAATCTCGCCTGGCCCATCGATGTGACCCTCAAAGGTCCAGGGAGCAGCCTGGCCATCGAGGGCAACATCCAGGACCCCATGACTCCAAAGGGCATCGCCCTGACCCTGGGGGCTGACGTCACTGCCCCGGACAGGTTGAATGCCGCCCTGGGCCAGAACCTGCCCCTTCAGACCCCACTGAGCCTGAAAACCGAGATCTCGGACCCCTCGGCCAAGGTGTTCGCCCTCAGGGACATTGAGGTGGTTCATGGCCAGAGCGATCTCAAGGGATCCTGCACCGTCAGCCTGGCCGGAGCCAAACCGTCCCTGACCCTGGACCTGACTTCTGAGACCATCGATCTGACCTGGCTCGGCAAGCAAGGGCCGGCCACATCAGCTCAGGCAAAAACAGATCAGGCTGATTCAGCCGGCTCGAAAAAGAGCCGGGTTTTCCCGTCGGATCCCTTGCCGCTGGAAGGGCTGCAGAGTGTCAACGCCCAGATTTCATTTCAGGCCGGGAAAATCGTCCTCCCGTCCACATCAGTCACGGATGTCCAGATGAAGCTTGGGCTGAAAAACGGCCGCCTGACGGTCACCCCTCTCCAGGCCTCTGCCGGAGGTGGCAAGCTGCAGGGCCAGATCGAGGCTCAGGCCATCACCTCGGGGTTGAAGACCGCTCTGAACCTGAATGTGGACAAGGTGGACCTGGGACGTCTGGTTGGAGAGATCAAAGGCAAGAACCGCCTTTCCGGACAGCTCAAGACGGACATTGACCTTCAAGGCCAGGGCAAGAGCGTCGCCGCCCTCATGGCCGGTCTGGACGGCAAGATCAAGCTGGCCGTGTCCAACGGCACCGTGGACAATCAATACCTCAACCTGATCGGCGCTGATCTCCGGGCCGGCATGTTCAGGCTCCTCAACCCGGTCAAGGAAAAGACGGACCAGGTCAGGGTCAACTGCATGATCACCATGCTCGATGTCCAGAACGGACTGGCGGATATTGCGGTCATGGTCCTTGACACCCCGGTCATGACGGTCAGGGGGGACGGCGACATCAACCTCCAGACAGAGGCCCTGAACGTGGCCCTCGCCCCCAAGCCCAAGGAGGGCTTGGGTACCGGGATGACTGGAAAACTGAGCTTCAGCCTGGGTGAATTGACCAAGAACTTCAAGCTCGGCGGAACACTGGCCAGGCCAAAGCTGGCCCTTGACCCAGCTCAAACCGTGACCACCATCACCAAGGGGCTGGGCGGGGCTGCCCTCTTCGGCCCGGCTGGCCTGGCCGGTGCCCTGGCCTCTGGTGGGGAGCAGGACCAGGACCCCTGTCTCTCGGCCCTGGAAGTCCTGGAAGGCGGGCAAAAACAGTCATCCTCAGGCTCTCAGCCAACTTCGGGGGCCACGGAAAAGAAGGGCCCGGTGCAGGAGGGCACCAAGGCCATCGAGGAAGGCGTGAAAGGTCTCCAGGACTCCCTGAAAAAGATGTTCAATTGAGTGTCACAGCCCGCTGACAGAGGGCTGTGACACTTCAGGCACCAGGTTTTTTCCTGAACAAGCCAAGGAGATGCGCATGAACGACCAATCTCTGTCCATCGGTCAGTTGGAGGATCTGCCAGGCATTGAGATGCCTGGCCTGGATGGCGTGACCAAACAGATCGTCTTCGGTCCGGGGAAGAACTGGGACGACTATGTCATGCGCTGCTTCACCCTTGAAGGACAGGCCCAGGTTCCCCTGCACAACCACGAATGGCCTCACTACGTGATCACGCTCAGGGGACAGGCCAGGCTGGACATCGACAACCAGAGCCGGGACCTGAGTCCGCTGTCCTTTGCCTATGTCCCGCCTCACTCCAGGCACAGCTTCACCAAGACGAGCCATGATCCGTTTGTCTTTCTGTGCATCGTGCCCAAAGAGGGCGATGTCCCCCCAAAGGAATGAAGAGGGCCGAGCCTATGGACCATCAATCCGGTACGCCTTACAAAGGCTACACGATCAAGGTTGTCCCCAGAAAGGAGTACTGCTCGAACTTCGCTCTGGTCATTCTCAATGCCAGGGGCGAGGAGTTCAAGCACATTGCCCTGGCTGGTGAGACTGAGGGCGACGCCCTGGCCAGGGGGCGGGAAGTCGTCGATTTTGAAATCGCCTATGCCCGGGAAAAGGGGACGGACGTACCCTGAGATCAGCCCGGCCGCTGACAGGGCCGACCTCAGTCGTCCGGGCACCCTCGCTCAGAGGGTGCCCGGCTCGATTTGGCCATGCCCCTTCTCAGTCAGGCCATGGCCCCCCTGAGTGGAGCAGAGCCTGTGCGCCAGCCGGACCGGCTCCGGGAGTCGGAACTTTGGGGCTGACTCGAGCACAAGCCGGACAGCACCCTGGATGCCCATCAAATGTCCAGGGGAGACAAAGACCGGTCTGACGCCTGTCCTGGTCCGCAGGACCACGCCCACCTGCTCGCCGCAATGCACCAGCGGCTGCAGCGATCCCCGCTCCTGTTCCACCGGTCGATGCTCGCCGATAAGACGGGACTTGGCCACCCCGACAGTTGGGATGTCCAACTCCACCCCCAGATGACAGGCCAGACCGAATCGTTTTGGATGGGCAAGGCCCTGGCCGTCGCAGAGGATCACGTCAGGCTTGATGGACAGCTGCTCCAGGCATCTGAGCAGCACCGGGACCTCCCGGAAGGAGAGGTATCCGGGAACATAGGGAAAATCACACGGCAGGGCTGCCTGGGCCTGATCCTCGACCCGCAGAGTTTGTCTGTCCACAACCACGGCTGCGCCCCAGGCAGTGGAGTTGAGCCTGTCATAACTGGCATCGACCCCAGCAACGAGGTTCAGTTCTCTCCAGTCGTCCTCAAGCACGACCTGTGACCTCAGACGGTCTTGAATCTCTTTGGCTTTTTCAATCTTCTCCGTGGCCATGAGCTCTCACCGGTCCCCTGGTTAGAGGGAAAAGAAAAGGCGCATGCCCTTGACCAGGAAGAGCAGGGCGAAAACCCAGAGGGCGCTTCCCAAGACTCTCATCACGACCAGATAGGCTCTGGACTGAATCAGAGACTTGCCTCTGTCCACAATGAGGGCCAGACTCATTTTGCTTCCAACCAGCAGGGTATAGAAACAGAGCAGAAACACGGCGCCGGAAAGGGGCTGATGATTCGGGGAAGCCAGCAGGGGAATGCCCACACTGAACCAGAACATGTAGGGATGAGGGTTGAGGAGGTTGGTCAAGACGCCCTTGAACACCGATTTTGGGAGCTGATCCGTCATGCGGATGTCCTGGGGCGAAACCTGGAAGGCCTCCCATCCCAGGAAGACCAGATACATGGCTCCTGCACAGGAAATGAGCCCCAGCAGAGGCTCAATATCGGAAACCTGACTGAAAAGGAGCCAGGCTGCGGCAATGATTGGTGGATCGGTGATCAGCGGGGTTGCTGCCACCTTGACCCCTTCTCGTGCACTGAACCGCAGCGTCTGGGACAAGACCAGGGTCAGCATGGGACCGGGTGCCAGACCGGCAAAAAGGCCCAGGGTCGATCCAGTGACCATGTTCTGAAGAAGGGCGGAAAGCACAATATGGTCCAATATTTGCATAACTTAGGCGCGGTGCTGAAAGAGCATACGGGCTCAGGACATGACCGTCAATCTCTCGACAAGCCTCATGCAGCGGGGGAGTTGCCATCGAATCTGTCAGTGAAATGGAGCTGAGCCATGCTTGGTCGATTCTTGGGCGAATTCTTGTTTCAAAAGCGGATGATCACCCGGACCCAACTCCATCATGGCCTCGAAGCCCAGAAGAGCCTCAACCAGCCTCTGGGTCTCCTGGCTTTGAACTCCGGTCTCCTGTCAACTCAGGACGTGCAGTGGATCCTGGATGAACAGCGACGGACGGATCAGTTTTTCGGCCAGATCGCGACCGAGAATGGACTTCTGGAAAAAGAAAGAGTGGACCAGCTCTTGGCCGTCCAGGCCGAAAATCACGTTCGACTCGGGGAGGTGCTCGTGGCCCAGGGCGTCCTGACTCTGCAGCAGCTCCTGCCGGTCCTTTCGGAGTTCGAAACCCAGAATGTCGATCTGGAAGAGGCCTGTTTGAACGCAGTTCAGCGCCTGGGCAAGACCGAGTTTCATCACTGCACCCTGAAATCCCTGAGCCGTTTTCTGTCCCGAATTCTCAACGGACAGGTCAAAATCGAACTGCTCAGCAACGATCAGATCCGTTCCGAAAAACCGATCGTCAAAAGGGTCTTTTCCGAGTTTGACTTTGAACAGGGGTCAAAAGGGGGCTATCTGATCGAAGTCAACAAGATCTTTCAGCACTCTTTGATTTACTGTCTGCTCGGACGGGAAACCACGAACCAGCTTCGCATGAACGACACCCTGCTGTCGTTTGTCAGAGACCAGAATGTTTCCATCGTCCGGCAGCTCAATCTGAAACAGCGACAGGTCAGCAGCACCTCAGCAGAAATCATTGCCGACAAGCCTGATCTTGACGACCCCCAGGTTTCCTGCCGCTTGAACACTCCAGTGGGAACGGCGTTGCTGACCCTTTTCTGATCTGATCTCCGCGATATGACCTCAGCGTCATGTCGCGGCACCGCTCCACCCAAAGCTCTTCCCAAGACGCAGAGAGGCCGGGCATGGGATCCCATGCCCGGCCTCTCTGCGTCTTCCTGTTGCAGACTTCAATAGTTGAATTCGAGCACCAGCTCTGACTGGAAAGACTCCTGCGTCTGGTTCAATGGTTCAAGCTTCGCTTCGACACCCAGGGGAGAAGTCTTGAAAAATCGAACGTGGGCCTGAAAGGGTCCCTCATCCTGAATCTGATAGTAGTTGCTGGTCAAGCTGTCGAACATGGCCACAATCGTGTTCACCCCGGTGTAGGGGATCATCTGGCTGATGTGAGTCAGGTGACTGACCTTCTGCATGACGTTCTCAGGAAAGGCCAGGTCAGGGGTGGAGGAGGCCAGTTCCGGTCGGGTATGTTTTTGAGATGCGGTTGCAGGGCCATGCATCTTTGGGGAAGAGGTCTGAGCAACGAGCCTGAGCAAAGGTCCACCAGGTCCTTGAAGCTCGTGCATCTTTTCCGGGAAACGACCTTCATCTGTTGCTGTTGTTTCCGGTTCGTGCGTCAACAGGTAACGGAGCTCCTGGGAAGGCAGGGGGTAGGTGCCGATCCTGGTCAGGGAGGTCACCCGCTGCACCGTGTCTGCCGTCAGAGCCTGATCCTGTTGGGCCAGAACGACATCCGGGCTGCTCATCTGAGACAGGAAGAAGAGTCCGAGAAGTAGCGCGGCAGAAGAAAGCATGGATCTGGCGTGGCGAGATGTGGACATCGTCTTACCCTCCTCGTGTGCTTGATGAGTCGGATGTCAAGCACCAGAAGGTCTTGCATCCGCTCGGCAGGCCCGCTGCCACATTCCGGTCAGGTTTGAGGCCGGTGCCTTTGCGCCCCTCCCTTTCGAGAGGTTTGCCCTTAGCGATTGGATAACCACAAATTGGCAAGTTGCATGCCAGCTGTGTCCAGGATGGCAGGTCCAGGGTGAGAAGGCTTGGATGGACGGAAAATCGAGACGTTGTACGATCGTTTCATACAAATAAATAAAAAAACCATATACTTAAATTTTATCATATCATTTTGCGCTGTTATGAAGACCGTTTCCTCAAGGGACACGTAAAAGAGACATATTTTGTCAATCCAGAAGACAGAGGTTGTCATTTCAGCCCTGTTCAATCGACTGCACGGGCATCAGTGGCCAACAAACTGACGCCCGTGATCTGTGGATGACAAAAAATGCCGAAAAGGGGAGGGGAGGTATCTCAGAGGAGAACTGGCGAAAAAATCCGCTCAGCCCACAACCTCAAATCTGGCAGACAGTTCGATCAGATCAGCTTGTCCATGTATGATTTCAAGGCGTTCGAAAGCCTGGGCATGACAATGGACAACGCAGTCGACCCGGAAATCCTCGATCCATCCTGAAGGCCATCCTTGGTCAGGGCGACATTGCCAGCAGTATCAAAAAAAATCCGGTCGGTGACCACGTCCTGGACTTGGCCGTCCCGGTTTCTGGCCTGGTAGCCGAATCTGAGGATGCCGTCTGTATAGAATTGCTGAAACTCACAAAACAGTGTGATTTCGGTAAAGGCGCAGGTAAAGCGATACCCGCTCGGGTCGAGTTCAAAAGCAGGGAGGTTGAGCTCGGTGAACGTGAGGGGTTTTGAAGCAACGCCTGTCAGAGACTCATAGAGAAGCTCCCATTGCTTCTTGAGCTGGACATGCTTTTCCCTGAACTCAAGGAGCTCGAGAGTGGCCTGTTCGCCCATAAAACCTCCATGTGTTCAGCGGCATCAGTCATAGCTGATGATCTTTTTGCCACTCTGTTCGTCCTGATGATCCTTTTTCAAGACCAGCACAGGGCAATGGGCCTTTCGAAGGACCCTCTCGGCTACTGAGCCAAGGGCAAAGTGCTGAAACCCTGTCCTGCCGTGGGAGGGCATGACAATGAGTTCAGCCCCGGAATCCTTGGCATACTGAACAATTTCAACTGGAGGGCTGCCCATGCGGACAGCAATCTGAGCGTCAGCATACCCTGCCCCCTTGAGCTTATCCTGAATGAACTGCTCAAGAGACTTCAGACGCTCATCCTCTGACTCCTGTCCCCAGGACCCTCCAATCTCATGCTCGGTCCAGGGCTGAGTGACATGAATGAGGTGCAGGTGACTGGAATCATCAACGAACTCCCGTGCGGTATCGACTGCTGCAAAGCTGTCTTCAGAAAAATCCACAGGCACAACTACACATTTCTTTTGCATCCAGGACATGCTCTCCTCCCTTCTTTGGTTCCTGTCCCAAAATGATGCGTCGGCGTCATGAGCAGAGTTGGCCTTTTGAACGCCCCTGAGCACAATGACGCTTTTCATCTTCTCTCAAGATAAATGTTCCATCCGAGTCATGTCAACTCATTGTCCGATGTCGCGGAACAGTCATGCCAGTCATGTGCTTTTGAGCACCATCACCGGGCAATGGGCCATGGGCAAAAACACATGACCAGAACCGCCATCGACAGAAAAAAGCCGGATTCAACCTGGCCACGGGCATGCGCATGAAACCTGAGTTTTCACCACAGAGCGCACAGAGACCACAGATCTGGATGGCAGGTCGCTTTT
>CAZNIP010000067.1:0-16609 GCA_964573115.1 uncultured Desulfohalobiaceae bacterium
GGGGCAAAGGACTGGCACAGGGTGCAGGAGTAGTAGGTCTCCACGTCTTCGTCCCGCATGTTTTCCACCCGTTCGTCCCGGGTTTTGTATTCTTCCCGTGCTCTCTGGGTCAGCTTGTCCACATCCTCTTTCTTGGTGTAGAGGGTGACCTGGACCTTGTCCAGGATCTTGCCGAAGTCCTGGTGGAACTTGGCGTGCAGGACCACCCCGATGTCCTTGAGGGTGAACCCTTTTTCCACAGCCTGCTTGCCCACCCGAATCCAGGAGATGTCCCGCTGTCCGATGTGCATGACGCCCTGAATGTAGTTCACGAGATGGTGGATCTGGCGTTCCAGGATGGGCTCGAAGTCCTCCTGCATCTCCCGGCCGGCCACCTGGACATAGATGCCCAGCGGCAGGGTGTCGCCTTCCTTGAGGTCGGTGACGTCCTTGCCCACCACCTCGACCTTGGCGTCCTCGATCTGGTTCATGTCGGCCATCTTGCACAGCTCGGTGCACTGGGTCTTGCCGCCGCCCATCTGGGAGTGCAGATCGGCCTTCCTGATCCGCTCTCCCTCGTAGGCCGGGCCAAAGGCGCAGGGGATGTCGATCTGGGTGACCGAGACCTTCAGACCGCGAATCTCGATGGACTTCTGGACGATCTCGTCATGGGGGACATTGCCCACCACATGCTCGTAAGTGCAGACACCGGTGGGCAGGATCTCCGGGATGTCGGTATCGGCGATGGTCGGGAAGCCCCAGTTCACGCACCCTGCTGCGGCCCCGGCCCATTCTGCGTTCACATCGCCCAGGGCGTTGACAAAGGCGAAGATCCTGTTCTTGTTGTACATCAGGATCTTCCGGTAATCCCCTGGCTCGACCCCGCCGAAGGACATGGCCGCCCGATTGGCGAAACCAAGGGCGAAAATGGCCGAGGAGATGTCCGGACCAAAGGGCACGATCCTGGTGCCCCAGCCGATCTGAACCCCGGCTTCCATGAGCTGCTCAGCGCAGGTGGTCCCGTTCTGGTTGGCGGCCAGAAAGATGTACAGGTTCTTCTGCTGGTAGCCTTCGACGATCATCTTGGCGGTCTCGGCATCCGGAGCGGCCCCCACGATGGCTGCAAAACCGGGGGCGGACCCGTCCACGAACTCGACCCCGCGCTTGCGCATGATCACGTCGTCGGCTGCCCCGAGCCAGATCTTGTTGTTGTCCTCGTCGATGTCCTCGGACGTGGGGAGGTAGAAATCCGGCTCCCGGAGGTACCGCAGGGCTTCCTGGATCTCGAAAGCGAACAGGGTGGCCATGCCCGCGTCCAGGAGAGATCCCAGATAGGGCAGGTGATTGATGCCCTTGAGGTGCGGCGGGAGGAGCTTTCGGGCAAAATCCATGGGTTTCTGGAGGTCTTCCAGGGTCTCCACCTTGATCCCGGTCAGGGAGTAGATCACCGGGAGGTAATAGGCCGTGTTGGGAAATCCGACCTTGGAACTGGCTTCAAAGGATTCCAAGGCCATCTTGAGCTCCCCTTCAGCCTTGGAAACAACATTGTAGCCGCCCTGAATTCCTGCGAATGCGACGAGTCTGGACATATCTCACTCCTTGTTTCAGGTTTTGACCCTGACGTTGTGCCTACTCAAAGCGTCGATGAAAGATATTGAGCTTCTCAAGAATCTCTTCCGTGACTGGCTTGGTGGACTTGGCTTCGCCAGCGGCAGCCGGCTTGGCCTTTGTGGCAGCCTTCTCTTCTTTCTTGGCCGCCTTCTTGGGAGCTGAGGCCCTGCTCTTTTTCAGCTTTTCCTCCAGGGCCCTGAAGTCGTCATCCTGCTGCTGAACCCTGGACTCCTCTTCCTGTCGGGCCTTGTCCTCAGCTTCCTTCTTGGCCTTTTCTTCGGCTTCTTTCTTGGCCTTTTCCTCGGCCTCAGCCCTGGCCTTTTCCTCGGCCTCCTTCTTGGCCTCTGCCTCGGCCTTGGCCTTGGCTTCTTCTTCAGGGGTGGGCTTGGCCTCTTCCTTGGCCGGCTCGGCCTTGGCTTCGGCCGGCTTGGGCTCTTCCTTGGCCGGTTTGGGCTCTTCCTTGGCCGGCTCAGCCTTGGCCTCGGCCGGCTTGGCTTCTTCCTTGGCCGGTGCAGCCTTGGCCTCCTCCTTGGCCGGTGCAGCCTTGGCCTCCTTCTTGGGAGCGGCCTTCTTCTCTTCGTCCTTGATGCTCAGGTCGAGCTCCGGGGCGTGGGAGGCGTAGTCGACGTCCACGTCTGAAAGGAGCTTGGTGATGCCGGCCACATCCATGGCGCTGCCGCCATCGACCATGAGGTCGATGAAGGAACGGGTCATGCGGACGGCTTCAGGATGGCGCATGATCAGGATATTGGACCCGGCCATGAGGTAGGTCACGGCCCCGACGGCTTCCATGAGAACACCCCGCCTTTCGGGATCTCCCAGGGTGGGGGCTTCGTCAACGCCTTCCTTGGCCTCCTTGCACTTCCAGACTTCGTTGGCCAGGTTGTTGATCACCGGAAGCTGGAGCTTGTTGTCCCCAAAGGTCAGGGCTGCGAGCTTGATCCGCTCCATGACCGAGTAGGAGTACTCCATTCCGTATCCCAGGCCGCCAGTGGTCGGATCGATGATGATCCGGTCCGTGGGCAGCCCCAGATTCTCGAGCAGAATGTTGACCTGTTTGGCCAGGTTGATGTCGATGGGGGAGGAGGCGATGGCCGTGTGCCCGAAGCCCATGATCGCTGCCCCGATCGACTTGTGATTGGCGTCTTCGACCGGGCCGATGGCCAGGTTGGCCCCTTCGCAGTCCTCGGCGATTTTTTTCAAGGTCTGGGCGTCCTTGTCCACATTGGCCGTTCCCCAGATGATGAGCGGCACATCAATGGCGTCCAGAACCTTCTTGACCGTGGCCACGGCCTCTGCAGGACTGGCATCCTGGTCGTTGGGGTCGGTGGACTTGAGCTGCAGCACGATCATGTCTGCCCCGTAGTCCTCCACGCACTTCTTGGCCCAGGCAGCCGGGTCGTTCAAGCAGTCCTTGAAAGGGGCCCTGGCCTGTTCCGGCCATTCGGGCGGCTCCGTGTCCCAGACTTCCATGGCGATCTTGGGCTTGTTGCCGATCTCGCCTTCAAACTGGTGAAAGGGAAGGCATGACTCCCCTCCCACGGTGACTGCCTTATCGCCCTGGCCGAGAGTGACTCCCTTTATGCTTCCGGTATAGTTTTCCTTGACCATTTCAAAGCCCATATTCACTCCTTATTGCTTAAAAATTGACTTGGAAAACCAAAGCCAACCACGCCGATCTTGTGTTGACCCCCTCTGTTCTGAAACTCAACTCTCCACCACCTGGCCCTCAGGGGTTGAAATCGAGTTTGGTATGTACTTCAACAACTTAATAAATTAATTTTTCCTAGCTGTAAATTCAGGTTTTGTCAACTACGAGGCTGAACGAGATTTCTTTCCTGGTCCATGATCTCTGGGTTTTGCTGGATGCAGGAGAGCACCTTCGGGGTCACAGGCCAAAACAGAGATCAAAGGGGCTTTTTGCTACGAATGAATGAAAGTTGCTTGCATAGTGTTATAAAATAAAATTTCGTACTACAAAATATTTCACCTCAGGGCGTCCACTGCCCTTTTCAGGACTGCCCCTGCAATGCCTTTCTTTCATTGAGCCGGGCATTGAGCCTGGGGAAGAGCTCCAGGTCGGTGTGCGGCAGAAACAGGGAAGCGATGTAGTTGTCCATGTACGAGGTCGTTTCCGAGAGCTCGAAGTTGGTCATCTTCTTGGTCACCTCGACCACATCCCGGCGAATCTGATTGTTCAGGGAGCTCATCTTGGCCCCCATCAGGGATCCGTTGCCCACATAGGTGATGGTTTCAGGGTCCATTTCGGGCAAAAGCCCGATGGTCATCGCCTTTGCCAGATCCACATAGCTGCCGAAACCCCCGGCAATGAGGATCCGGTCCAGATCGCCCACGGACAGCCCGACCTCGTTGAGCAGGGTCATGCACCCGCTGTAGATGGCCCCCTTGGCCCGGATCAGATTGTCCACGTCAGGCTCCTGCAGGGTCACGTCCCGTCCGATGTCAGTCTCCTCTGCCCAGGCCAGGACATACTCGGGGATCCCGTCGTCCTCCCTGATCCTGGGGTTGTCCAGATCACGATTGAACTTGCCCTGGTTGTCCAGGATGCCCATTTCAAACATGACCGCCACAGTGGTGATCAATCCGGAACCGCAGATGCCTCTGGGTTTCTTCTGGCCGACGGTCAGGACCATCGGCTCCAGGGTGACCGGATCCAGGGAGAAATCCTCAATGGCCCCCTTTTCGGCCCGCATGCCGAACTTCATGCCCCCGCCCTCAAAGGCCGGCCCGGCCGAGCAGGCCGCACAGACCATCCAGTCCTTGTTGCCGATGACGATCTCGGCATTGGTCCCGATGTCCACGTAGAGGGTGATCTCTTCGGCCTGGTACATGAGCGACCCCATGACCCCGGCCACGATGTCCCCGCCCACGTAGCTGGAGACGGCCGGGTAGACCAGGGCCTGGACGTGGTTGCCCAGCTCGATCCCGATCTCTCCGGCCTTGAACGGGGGGAAGAGGGTGCAGGCCGGAACATAGGGGGACCGCCTGATGTATCGCGGGTTGAGCTTCAACAGGAGCTGAGTCATGGTCGTGTTGCCGGCAAAGGTGACCGTGGAGATGGAGTCCTCGTCCACCCCGGCATCGGCCACGATCTTCTTGATGATGGCGTTGACGGTCTTGAGCACGGCCCTGTTGAGCTCTTCCAGGCCGTTGCCCTTTTCAGCGTGGACAATGCGGTTGATGACGTCCTCGCCATAGCTCATCTGGGCGTTGAAATCACCGTACTCCGAGAGGACCTCTCCAGAGTTCAGATCCAGGACCTGACCATAGATCGTGGTTGTCCCGATATCGACGGCTATGGCGTAGTTGAAACTGGTGGTGTCGCCGGGATGAACGTTGACGATGGCCGTCTTGCTCCCCTCCCGGACGGGCCGGGCCAGGGTGGCGGTGACCTTGAAGTCCTCCTGCCTGATGACGTCCACGATCTTGCGCAGCACCCGCAGGTCCACGGTGAGCTGGTGCTCGTCGTGCTTGAGCTTGAGATGGTTGATCAGCCGGGTCACGTCCGGTGAATTGTCTTCGGCCGAAGCCGGGGGCATTTCCAGGTACTTGAGCTCGACCGGAGCCAGAAACAGCCCTTTCTCCTTGAAGTCCTGAAGGTCGACCTGTTGAATGTGCGCAGTCCGCCTCGGGGTGGCCGGCAGGTTCAGAACGCTGGCGTCCACTTCGGATTCGATGGGGACCCGAACGGTGATGTCGCCGACGACTGTGGCCTGACAGGCCAGCCGGTAGCCTGCCTGGACATCGTCCTGGCTCAGCTTTTCCGTGATGCCCCCTTCGACCTCGCCGTCCTCGATCAGGATCCGGCATTTGCCGCAGACGCCAGTCCCCCCGCAGGAGGCGTTGATGTGCACTCCGGCATCGAGGGCGGCCCGGATGACGGTCGTTCCCTGATCGACTTCGATCTCCCGGCCGTGTGGTTGAAATGAGACGTTGGGCATAGAGTCCTCCCTTGTTCGAACGCAGACAGCGCCGCGGACAGCAGCGCCGGGATGTCGCGGTTTCAGAATCCAGATCCGGGGCTGTCCCCGGGTCACATCGGCTGAAGCGCGTGCTCGTGACGCTCAGAGTCGAGCATCGCCGCTGTTTTCAGCCCTCCGACCTGGCGGCATGACCAGAGACCGTGCTGACCGAAGGGAACCTCTCCCGGTCAGTGTGGGGCAGGAACTTGGCCGCGCTGAACCTGTTCATGAACTCCTGGTTCACGTTCAACTCCAGATAGGTGATCTTCTCTTTGACCCTCCCGACCCTGTCAAGGATCTTCGGATCCTGAAGCAGGAGCGTCGCCCCTTCCAGGGAGCTGTTCCCCAGGGATTGAAACCTGTCCAGAGGAAGATCCGGCAGCATGCCAAGAGAGACTGCCGATCTGGGATTGATGAAATGGCCGAAGGTTCCGGCCACGTAAAACGTCCGAAGATCATCGAATCCAAGCCCCACCGAGAGGGTCAGGGTCTCCAGGATCGTGAACATGGCCGCCTTGGAGCGAATCAGGCTGTCCACCTCCGGCTGTCCGCAGAGCAGGCTCCGGCCGTTGCCTGACTCCTCCTCCGGCACCAGGACCAGATACTCAATGCCATCGATCTCTGTGAACCGCTCTGGTGAGAGGGCTGGGACGAACTTGCCCCGAAAGTCGAGCAGTCCGCACGTGAAGAGCTCCGCTGCCAGGTCGATGACCCCTGAGCCGCAGATGCCCTCCGGCGGCAGGTCGCCTATGGTGTGGATCTCGAAGGCAAAGGTCTCGGGATCGATGTGGACCTGGTCGATGATGCCCGGTCCGGCCTGCCTTCCGATGGAGCTCATCCCCCCTTCCAGGGCCGGGCCCGCAGCACCGGCACACACGATGAGCCAGTCCCTGTTCCCCAGAACCACTTCAGCGTTGGTGCCCACATCAACCATGATGCAGATCTGATCCTGTTCCGTGATCCCGGAAAAGACGATGCCCGCCAGGAGGTCTCCGCCGAAGTAGCTGCCGACATTGGGAAAGCAGTACACCCTGGCCTGGGGGTGGACCTGCAGCCCCAGATCTGCAGCAGCAAAGAGGTCGAACTCGTTGGCCGCCGGGATATAGGGCTCCCTGATCATGGCCTGGGTGTGCAGACCCAGAAGGAGGTGGGTCATGGCTGTGTTTCCGGCCACAGCGATGTTTCGAATCTGTTCCGCCTCGAAACCCTGCTCCCGGCTCAGTTCATCCAGACCGGTATTGATGCCGTCAACAATGAGCTCTTTGAGCTCCTGGCGGCCATCAGGGCTGCTGCCATGGTGGATGCGGGTCAGAATGTCCGGGCCAATGGAGATCTGAGGATTGTCAAAGGATTTTCTGGCCAGGATCTGACCGCTGGCCAGGTCCAGGATCTGGAGCACAAACCTGGTGGTCCCCAGGTCGATGGCCAGCCCCAGAGGGGAAGGTGCCGATGGTCCGGGGTCCACACCGGTCAGGACGCAGCCCCGGCCCGCACTGAAGAGGGTGCACTGGACCTTGAAGCCCCCCTGGCGAAGATGATCCGGCAGACGCTGCAGGAGCTCCAGGTCGAGGCTGATGTCCTCTACCCTCAGCTCGGTCCGGAGCGCCCGCAGAAGACGGTCCGCGTCCCCGGTATTGTCCTCCATGGAAGGCGGCTGCAGGTCCAGGACTCGAACCCAGCTCCCGGTCAAAGACGTTTCCTTCATACTCCTCCATGTCAGGTGTGCCGGTCAGCACAGCGACAGTCCATCCGATACCTTGGTTGTTCTCGTATGAAACTCAATCACGAGTTTTCAGGTTTCAGCCCGGCCGCCGGCTCTCATGAGCCGGTTTGATCATGGCAGAAACTTTCGGGCTGGCTCCTCTGACTGCTCCCCTGTACTCAGGGGAGCTGCCGAAGGCTGAGGGGTTCTTTCTTCCGAAGTTTCATACGAGGTGCCGGTGTTCAGAAAGAGGGCCTTCAAGTGCAGTCCCTGGACAGAGTTACTCCCCTGTTCAAACTGGCCGAGTCGAAGCTTTTTTCGATACCTCGAGCATCTTTTCTCCCCTCAACCATCCACCCTCAACCCTCGACCTTCAGCCCGGCCAGAGGCCGGGCTGACATCACAACCCCAGACAGGTCTGCCAGGTCCCGTCCTCGCTGAATGTCTCCTGAATGGTCCGGCCGCTCCTCCTCAGGCCTGCCTTGATGACCTCCATCTGAGAGGGCAGGAGGCCGGAAAGGATGAAGGCCGGGCATCTGGCAAACACGGAAAGCTGCACCAGCTCCTGCATGACATCAAAGTGGATGTTGGCCACGATGAGCTCCGGGTCGCCGCAGGGGAGCGGAACCGCCTGGCTGACCACCGGAAGCACCCGATGCTGAAGCTCGTTGAGTCGGACGTTCCTCTGAGCGGTCCTGACGGCCAGGGGGTTGAGGTCAAGGGCCACAACACGCCTCCAGCCGAGCCTGGCCGCGGCAATGGCCAGCAGACCGCTTCCGGTTCCGATATCCAGGACGGTCCTGCCGATCCGGGCCGGAGGCACCCTGGTCAGAGCCAGAAGGCAGTCCCTGGTCGTGGTGTGGAGGCCGGAGCCGAAGACCACCCCGGGATCGTGGAGAATCGGCCCCTCATCCGACTCCAGGGCCTCAGCCTCCCAGGCCGGGATCACTGTCAACGGGCCGATGGAAAACCGGGCCACCCTGCCGCCCTGCCATTCGGCATAGCTCATCTGGTAATGATCCACCAGGCTGAGCCCGGATCGACCCTCGATCCTTTTTTGGACCCTCTCCAGGGCCGGCCTGGAAAAGAAGACAAAGGACGCTTCGCCTTCCTCCCAGGTTCCCAGACAGTCGCGGTCGGCGAACAGGCCAGGAGGAACCCTCCCCTGGAGGTAGTAAATAGAGAGGCGATCAGGCGGGCGGGCAGAAGCCGGACAGGCCGGCTTCTTGCCCCGGCATGGCGTGCCTGGAGGCAGAACAGCGTCTCGAGCAGGATTGTGGGGCATATGAAGCGACGTATCAGACAGGTGGCCCCTTGTCATCTCCTTCGGGGATATCAGGCAAAAAGTTTGTCGAACAGGGCAAAGGCCGAACGCAGGGCCGGGTTGTCCTCGGGCAGCTCGTACGTCGGGCGGCCCTGAAGATCAAACTCCTGAATGGTCGGGTCGGCCTGGATCGTGCCCAGGAGGGTCAACCCGGCCTCACTGACCAGCTTGAGCATCTGTTCAGACGGCTCTTCCCGGACATTGTTCAGGATGAGATAGAGGTTCTCCACCCCGATCTTCAGGTTTTGAGCCAGGTGGTTGATCCGTTCGGCGGCCTGCAGGCCCCTTCTTGAGGGATCGGAGACGATGACCAGATCATCGATGTTGCTCGTGGTCAGACGGCTGATGTGCTCCATCCCGGCTTCGTTGTCCATGACCACGTAGTCGTAATTCACGGACAGCTTGCGCAGGAAGTCGCTGAGCAGGGTGTTGGCCGCGCAGTAGCAGCCCTGACCTTCCGGCTGGCCCATGACCACCAGATCGAAGTCGTCTTCTTCAATCACGGCCTCTTCCAGCTTCATGGACATGAACCTGTCCTTGGTCATGCCCGAAGGCACGTCCCCCCGTTTCATCTCTTCCCGCACATCTCCGAGGGTTTGCGTGACGTCAACCCCAAGGACCTCATTGACATTGTAGTTTGGATCCGCATCCACAACCAGTATGGGCGTCTTCTCTTTCTGAATCAGATACTTGACCATCATTCCGGTCAGGGTGGTCTTACCCGTGCCCCCTTTTCCGGACAGAGCTATGGACATGGTCATTTCAAACCTCGCTTGTTTTCTTGGTGTATCACGTCTGAACCCCTGATGACTGGAGCTGGGAGAGTAACAGTCAGGGTTCAGGCCGCCGTGGTTTCAAATCTGGACAGGATGGTGGCGCACATGGCGTCCAGCTGACCCTGCTCCGGCAGGTCCAGGACCGAGGCCGACTGCTGCTGCTGTCTGGCCAGGGAGGCCAGGGGCGGAATCACGGCCCCGATCTCCGGAAGATCGATGTCCTCCGGAGGACTGAATCCCTCTTCGCATCTGTTCAGGACCAGACACTGGCGCTTCAGGCCGAGATCGCGGGCGAAGCGGCTGATCTGAGAAGCGGTCTGCAGCCCCCGGATGCTGGGTTCGCTGACCACGATCAGCCCGTCCACACTGGAGATGGTTCCCCGCCCCAGATGCTCCACACCGGCCTCCAGGTCCACAATCAGTCTCTGGGTTCGGGAAAGAATCAAGTGGGCCAGCATGGCCTTGAGCAGGGCGTTGGGCGAGCACCCGCAGCCTCCGCCGGCACCGGCGATGGTCCCCATGACCAGGAGGTGCATGCCCCGAACGTCCTTGGAGAGCTTGGTGACCAGATCGTCCACTTTGGGGTTCATGTTGATGAATCCGCCGGTGCCGACCCGCTCCTGGACCAGGGCCTTTTGCTGAACCAGGGGGGTCGGGATCTCGTCCTGGGTCAGCCCCAGGGCCGAACCCAGGGACAGGGCCGTGTCGGCGTCCACCAGCCAGACGTCCTCCCCCTGTCGCTGCAGATAGTCGCCAAGCCAGACCGTCAGGGTCGTCTTGCCCACCCCGCCTTTGCCCGCAATTGCAAGTTTCATGCAAGACCTCGATATTATTATTAAAAAGCGCAAAAGATGTCAGATGGCAAAGTGTAATCAAAATCATGTGCAGTTGCAAGGCGGGTCGCTGAATGGGTCAAGCCGCGTTCGATCGGGATGGTCAGGAGGTTCATGGTCATCCGGCGATGTCGTGAAATGAGACACAAACCCAAAAAACATTCTTGACGCTTTGGGCATATCAATGTAAATCGTATTATAAAATGTTAACCCCTAGAAACATCGTTCTGCACACAAACCACGCCTGCTGTCAGAGTGTCCGCAACGCTGCCGGGCCAGGCCGGGAAGGGAGGTGAGAGAATCAGTATGAGAGCGAAAATCGAAAGCGGCGAATTCGTGATCCTGGCTGAAATGGAGCCTCCGAAAGGTGTTGACGTCAAGGCCATGACCTCCAGCGCATCCAGGGTCAAGGGTCTGGTGGACGCCTTTGTCGTCCCTGAGATGAACAGCGCTGTGATGCGCATGAGTTCCCTGGGAGGCTCGATCCTGCTGCAGAACCGCGGCCTGCCGGCGGTGATGCAGGTCAACTGCAGGGACCGCAACCGACTGGCCCTTCAGGCCGACCTCCTGGCCGCCTCGGCCTGCGGGATCAGAAACGTCATGGCCGTCACGGGAGACGACACCAGATTCGGAGACCACCATCAGGCCAAAGCCGTCTACGACATCGAGATCATGGAGCTCCTGGAGGGGATCGCCAAAATGGCCCACGGTCGGGATATGGCCGGCATCGAGCTTCAGGGCAGTCCCGACTTTCTGGTCGGCTCCACCATCAACCCCATGCTGGAAGGACCTGAAGTGGACGTGCTGCACCAGAAAATCGAAGCCGGGGCCAGCTTCTTCACCACGCCTGCTGTGTTCGACACCATTTCCTGGGACCAGTTTCTCAGAAGGGCCGACGACTCCAAGTCAAAAATCGTGCCCACTGTCCTGCTTCTCAAGTCCGTGGGCATGGCCCGCTACATCGACCGCAACCTCAATCACATCCATATTCCGAGCTCCTTGATCCAAAGGCTTCAGAAATCTCCTGACCGGGAAAGGGAGAGCGCCAGAATCGCGGCTGAAACCATCGGCAAGCTCCGGCAGGAAGGCTTTGGGGGCGTGCTCATTTCGACCATGGGCTGGGAGCAGAAGCTCCCTGAAATCATTCATGACATACGAGGGTGAACGTCATGCAGCAGAACCAATCTGTGGCCACACGGCCTGAACCCGCTGACAGGGCCCAGGCGCCTGTCGGGTCGGTCATGGTTGTGGGCGGAGGCATCACAGGGATGCAGTCGGCCCTCGATCTGGCCGACTCCGGGTACTATGTCTACCTGATTGAAGAGTCCTCTGCCATTGGGGGGATCATGTCCCAGCTGGACAAGACCTTCCCCACCAATGACTGCGCGATGTGAATCATCTCCCCAAAACTGGTCGAGGTCGGCCGGCATTTGAACATTGAGCTGTTGACCAACAGCCAAGTGGAGATGGTTGAGGGCGAACCTGGCCGGTTCAGGGCCAGGGTCTTGCAAAAACCCAGGTACGTCGATCTGGCCAAGTGCACGAGCTGCGGCGAGTGCGAGACGGTCTGCCCGGTTGTCCTCCCCAATGAGTACGATCAGGGTCTGTCCACGCGCAAGGCCACCTACAAGAAATATCCCCAGGCCATCCCCGGTGCCTTTGCCATCGAAAAAGGGGACAAGGCCCCCTGCAGGCTGGCCTGTCCTGCCGGGCTCAATGTCCAGGGCTACGTGCAGATGGCCAAGGAGGGCAAGTACAAGGAGTGTTTGGAAATCATCATGCAGGAGCTCCCTCTGCCCGGCATCCTGGGGCGGATCTGCCCGGCCGGATGCGAGGACGCCTGCCGCAGGGCCGAGGTGGACCAGTCCATTGCCATCCGGTCTCTGAAGCGGCTGGCCGCGGACCAGTTCGATCCCCGGGAGATCGAGATCCCCTGCGCCCCCAGGCGGGATGAAAGAGTGGCCATCATCGGCTCCGGCCCTGCCGGGCTCTCGGCTGCCTACCACCTGGCCAGAAGAGGCATCCTGTCCACGATCTTCGAAAGCCAGCCCGAGACCGGCGGCATGCTCCGCCTGGGCATCCCGGCCCATCGTCTGCCCCGGGACATCCTGGACAGAGAGATTGAGGTCGTCACCAACCTGGGGGTGGAGATCAAGACCAACACCCCGCTGGGACCTGAGCTGACCGTTGATCAGCTCCTGTCGGACGGGTTCGAGGCCGTCTATCTGGCCATCGGGGCCCATCGGGGCATCGAGCTGGGCATCCCCGGGGAAAAGGCCAGAGGCGTCCGCCAGGGCGTTGACTTTCTCCGGGAAGCCAACCTCACCGGCACGTCCGAGGTGGGCCAGAAGGTGACCATCATCGGCGGCGGGAACGTGGCCGTGGATGTGGCCCGCTCAGCGGTCCGCCTCGGGGCTGAGGAGGTGAGCATCGTCTACAGGAGGACCTGCGACGAGATGCCGGCCCTGAAAGAGGAAGTGGACGGCGCGGCCTGCGAGGGGGTCAAGTTCCTCTACCTGGCCGCCCCTCAGGAAATCATCACTCAAGACGGCCACATCAGCGCTCTGCGCTGCATTGAAATGGAGCTCGGCGAGCCCGACTCCTCCGGACGGCGGCGACCCATCCCCATTCCTGGAAGCGAGTTCGACATCGAAACCGACCAGCTCATCGCGGCCATCGGTCAGCGGCCTGACCTTTCGGCCCTGGAGGACATCACCGGCCTTGAGTTCACCCGCTGGGGCACGGTGGAAACGGATTCCATCTCCTACGTTGCCGGGCGTGAAGGGGTCTTTGCCGGCGGCGACCTGCAGACCGGACCCTGGGTGGCCATCGGCGCTGTGGCTGCAGGGCGGGAGGCGGCCGAGTCCATCGTGCGGTACCTGGACGGCCAGGACCTCCACGCCGGACGCGAGCCCCTCCCGGAAAAGGACGTCTCTGCCTGCAGGCCCATCCCTGAAGGTGAGCCAATCCTGGAGCGGGCCATGATGCCGGAGCTCCCGGACGAGGACAGGACCTGCACCTTCAACGAGGTCGAGCTGGGGTACGACGACGAGACCGGCCGGGCCGAGGCCGCCCGCTGCCTGAACTGCGGCTACTGCTGCGAATGCTACCAGTGCGTCCAGGCCTGCCTGGCCGAGGCCATTGTCCACGACCAGCAGCCCCAGACCCTGGAGCTCGACGTCGGCTCGGTCATCCTCTGCCCCGGGAACGCGGTCTATGATCCGGGCAAGCTCGATGAGTTCTACCACTACAGGACACACCCCAATGTGGTCACCTCCCTCGAATTCGAGCGCTTCCTGAGCGCATCCGGCCCGACCATGGGCCACCTGGTGCGCCTCTCGGACCACAAGGAGCCGAAGAAAATCGCCTGGCTGCAGTGCGTCGGCTCCAGGGACACGAACCGGTGCGGCAACGGGTACTGCTCCTCCATGTGCTGCATGTACGCCATCAAAGAGGCCCGGGTGGCCCTGGAACACTCCGGCGGAAACCTGGACTGCGCCATCTTCAACATGGACATCCGGACCTTTGGCAAGGACTTTGAGCAGTACTACATCAGGGCTCAGGAAGACGGGATCCGGTTCATCAAGTCCAGGATCCACACCATCGACCCGGTTCCGGGAAGCGACGACCTCAAGCTGCACTACGTGACCGAATCAGGGGAGCTCCTGGAAGAGACCTTTGACATGGTCGTTCTCTCGGTGGGCATTGAGGCCTCTGATTCCACGGTGGCCATGGCCAAGCGATTGGGGGTCAGGCTCAACAAGTACAACTTCTCGGAATCCGACCCCTTCTCTCCTGTAGGGACCTCCCGGCCGGGGATCTTTGCCTCGGGTATCTTTCAGGCCCCCAAGGACATCCCCAGCTCAGTGGCCGAAGCCAGCGCAGCGGCCTGCGCTGCAGGCAAGATGCTGGCCCAGTCGAGAAACACCAGGACCAAGACCCTGGAACTGCCCGCAGAGAAGGACGTCCTCAATGAAGACCCCCGGATCGGGGTCTTTGTCTGCCGCTGCGGGATCAACATCGCCGGAGTGGTGGACACCCAGAATGTCGAAGACTATGCCAAGACTTTGCCCGGCGTGGCCTTCACCACCCAGAACCTGTTCACCTGCTCCGAGGATGCCCAGCAGCAGATGAAGCAGTATATCCTGGACAACAACCTCAACCGGATCGTGGTCGCCTCCTGCACCCCCAAGACCCATGAAGCCATCTTCATGGAAACCCTGGAAGCCTGCGGTCTGAACAAGTACCTCTTTGAGATGGCCAACATCCGGAACCAGAACTCCTGGGTCCATGGAGACACCCCGGATCTGGCCACGGACAAGGCCAAGGAGCTCATCCGCATGGCCGTGGCCAGAGCGGCCAGACTGGGGCCTCTGCATGAACGGAGGATCCCGGTCATCCAGAGGGCCCTGGTCATCGGCGGCGGGGTGGCCGGCATGAATGCGGCTCTGAGCCTCGCTGACCAGGGCTTCGAGACCTTCCTGGTGGACAAGGACCCTCAGCTCGGCGGCCTGGCCAGAAAGCTGACCACGACCATCGAAGGCCACGACATTCAGGACTACCTGCGATCACTGATCCAGAAGGTCCAGGATCACGAGAACATCCAGGTCATGACCGAGACCCTCATTGTCGGTTCATCCGGGTTCAAGGGCAACTTCACCACTGAGCTCATGGTCGGTCCCGGCATGTACGAGCGAAAAGTCGAACACGGGGTGACCATCCTGGCCACCGGGGCCAACGAGTATCAGCCCACAGAGTACCACTACGGACAGGCAGATGAGGTCATGACTCAGATCGAGCTGGCCAGCTACCTGGAGGACAGGGGAGCTCAAGGGCTGAACCAGGTGGTCATGATCCAGTGCATCGGGTCCCGGAACGAGGACAACCCCAACTGCTCCCGGGTCTGCTGCCAGAGCGCGATCAAGAACGCCCTGCACATCAAGGAGCAGAACCCTCAGGCCCAGGTGGCCATCCTGAACAGGGACATTCGAACCTACGGCCTGCTCGAGGACTACTACACCAGGGCCAGGGAGAAAGGGGTCCTCTTCTTCCGCTTCTCCCCTGAGGATCCTCCTGAGGTCAGCCAGACTGAGCAGGGTCTGACCGTGACCTTCACCGATCCCATCCTGGACCGGAAGATCGAGATGTCTCCGGACATCGTGGCCCTGAGCGCCGGCGTGGTGGCTGAAGACACTGAAGAGCTGTCCACCATCATGAAGCTGGACAGGAATGCCCAGGGGCACCTGATGGAGGCCCACGTCAAGCTCAGACCTGTGGACATGGGCACCGAAGGCGTCTTTGTCTGCGGCACCGCCCACAGCCCGATGCTCATTTCAGAGGCCATTTCTCAGGCCCTGGCAGCCTCGTCCCGGGCCACGACATTCCTGGCCCAGGAGGAGCTGACCCTGTCTGCGGTCACGGCCAAAGTCAACCCGGACATCTGTGCGGCCTGTCTGATCTGCGTCCGGGCCTGTCCTTACGGGGTGCCCCGGATCAATGAGGAGGGCGTGAGTGAAATCGATGAGGCCCTGTGTCAGGGCTGCGGCGTGTGTGCGGCCGAGTGTCCGGCCAAGGCCATCGAACTGAACTGGTATGAGGATGTGCAGCTCGTCAGTGAAATCGACGCATTACTGGAGGGGGTGCTATGAGCGAACCGTTTCAGCCCGTGATCGTCGCCTTCTGCTGTAACTTCTGAGGGTACACAGCAGCGGACCTGGCAGGTTCGATGAGACTGAAGTACCCCGCAGACATCAAAATCATCCGCGTGCCCTGCACCGGAAAAGTGGACCTGATTCACCTTCTTCACGCCTTGGAAAAAGGGGCTGACGGGGTCTGCGTCGTCGGCTGCCTGGAGGGGGACTGCCGGTTCAAGACCGGCAACCTCAGAGCCAGAAAGAGGGTCGAGCAGGCCAAATCCATTCTGGAGGCCATTGGCATGGGTGGCGATCGGGTGCGGATGTTCAATCTCTCTTCAAGTGAAGGTCCCCGTTTTGCCCAGTACGCTACCGAGATGGACGAGCAGATTCGAAACCTGGGTCCAAATCCGATCAAAGCGGCCTTGAAGAGAAAAGCCGCATAAACACAATGGGGTTGGATTATGATTGTGGCCGATAAGAAACCCGTGGAAGAGATCATCGAACACATCAAGGACAAGGATCGGATTCTGATCCTGGGCTGCAACGAATGCGTGACCGTGTGCGAGGCCGGGGGGAAAAAGGAGGTCGCCGTCCTGGCCTCCACCCTGAGGATGTACTTCCTCAACCAGGGTCAGCAGAAACAGATCGACGAACGGACTCTGGAAAGGCAGTGCGACCACGAATACCTGGAAGAAATCAGGGACAGCGCCGACACCTATGACGCCATCGTCTCTCTGGCCTGCGGGGTCGGGGTGCAGTTCACGG
>CAZNIP010000068.1:0-16510 GCA_964573115.1 uncultured Desulfohalobiaceae bacterium
GGTGTTCAGGTTTCGGGTGTCGGGTTTCAGGAAGAAGGCCTTCAAGTGCAGTGACCGAACAGAGTTTCGTCCCTGATCAGACAGGCCGGTGGACTGTTTTCTCGACACGTCGGGATCTTTTCTTCCCTCAACCTTGAACCCTGAACCTGTCAGGCCGGCCAGCGGCCGGGCTGACAGACAACACCCAGGAGGACACCATGCACCGGATCGCCTCTCTTGGCTGGCTCTTCGCCGCGTTCCTCATCCTGCCCGGCTCTGTCCAGGCAGCCCAGGGCAAGCCCCAGCTCTCGTCAACGAGCACAACCTGCCAGGCCTGTCACGCCTCGGTCCACCCAGGCATTGTCGAGGGGTGGAAGAAGAGCCTGCACAGCCGCTCCAGCCCGGCCATGGGCATGGCCAAGCCCGAGCTCGAGCGACGGATCTCGGCCCGGAACGTGCCCGAGGCCCTGCGCGAGGTCAGCGTCGGCTGCGCCGAATGCCACACCCTCAACCCCGAGAGCCACGCCGACACCTTCAACCACAACGGGTTTCAGGTCCACACCGTGGTCACTCCAGAGGACTGCGCCGTCTGCCACCCCCAGGAACGGGAGCAGTTCACCAGGAACATCATGTCCCAGGCCAGGGGGAACCTGATCGACAACCCGGTCTTCAGCGACCTGCAGCAGTCCATCATCGGCCCGCCAACCCTGGAGCAGGCCGGGCTCAGATTCGGCGAGCCGGACAGGCTGACCACGGAGGAGGCCTGCCTTTACTGCCACGGGACAAAAATCGAGGTCCAGGGCCAGGAACAGCGGAAGACCGTCATGGGCCCCATGACCTTCCCTGTGCTCAAAGGGTGGCCCAATCAGGGCGTTGGCAGGCTCAACCCGGACGGCAGCCTGGGATCGTGCTCGGCATGCCACACCAGACACGATTTCTCCATCGTCACCGCCCGCAAGCCTTACACATGCAAGGAATGCCACATCGGACCCGATGTCCCGGCCTACAAGGTCTACTCCACGAGCAAGCACGGGAACATCTTCTCCACCCACGAATCGGCCTGGGACTTCGAGGCCGTGCCCTGGAAGATTGGGGAAGACTTCACCGCCCCCACCTGTGCGGCCTGCCACATGTCCCTGACCGTGACCCCTCAGGGCAAGGTGGTGGCCCAGAGGACCCATCAGGTCAACAATCGTCTGGCCACCAGGCTCTTCGGGCTGATCTACGCCCATGCCCACCCCAAGGACCCGGACACGACCAAGATCAGGAACAGCCAGGGCCTGCCCCTGCCCACCGATTTTCAGAACCGCCCGGCCAGCGAGTTCCTCATTTCCAAGGAGGAGCAGGCCGCCAGACGCACCACCATGCAGGCCATCTGCACGCAGTGCCATGGCGGGTCCTGGACCGCCAACCACTTCGAGCGGCTGGACAACACCATCGCCACCACCAACCAGGCCACCCTGACCGGCACAACCATGATGCTCGAAGCCTGGGACCTGGGCCTGGCTTCCGGACTGGCCCAGGGCCAGTCCCTGTTCGACGAAGGCATTGAAAAGCTCTGGAGCCGGACCTGGCTCATCGACGCGAACACGGTCCGCTTTGCCTCGGCCATGGCTGGAGGGGGCGACTACGGGGTCTTTGCCAACGGGCGCTACGAGCTGGCCACGCACCTGGCTGAAATGCGGGACTGGATCGAGCTCAGGAAAGGCCTCGAAGCGCAGCCGGCATCAGACTGATCTCAGGTTCCTCTGGACCGGTCTGTAACAGGAGACGAGGGCCATGCCCGACGAGACCTTACGGAATGACGGTCCTGCAGAAGATCAGCGCCGGCAGAGCCATGCCTTCCTGGACAATGTCTTCGAAGCCATCCAGGACGGCCTGAGCATCCTGGACACCGAGCTGAACATCGTCCGGGTCAATCAGACCATGAGGGACTGGTACGAGCACGCCCAGGCCCTGCAGACCAAGGTCAGAGCTGTCCTGGACAGCTGAAGCTGGAGACACGAGCCTATGCCCACTGAACTGAGCCAGATCATGTCCGACTTCGACGCCAGCTTTGAGATCTTCCACGAGCTCATGAGCTGGAAGGTCCGGGAGATTCTCCTGGTCTCGACCCCTTACGATGCCTGGATCCTGGAGCAGGATTGCTGCCTTTCAGAGAGGATCATCAATGAATACAGAGGATTGAATCTTAGCCACCCGCCCAGGCTGAACTGGGTCAATTCGGCTGAGAAGGCCCTCACCTCCCTGAAGAACGACTCCTACGACATGGTCGTGACCATGCCCCGGCTCTCGGACATGGACGCCTTCCTGCTCGGTCAGGAGATCAAGAAGACCCACCCGCAGCTCCCGGTGATCATGCTGGCCCACAGCTCCATTCCCGACCGGGCCTGCTATGTGGGCGAAACCCGCCCCCCGGGGATCGACCATATTTTCGCCTGGACCGGCAACACCGACATCCTCCTGGCCTCGATCAAGGGGGCCGAGGACGTCAGGAACGTGGATCACGACACTGAGTTCGCCGACATCCGGGTGATCATCTTTGTCGAGGACTCCCCGATCTATCTCTCCCTGCTCCTGCCGATCCTCTACAAGGAGCTGGTCAGGCAGACCCAGGCCGTGATGCGGGAGGGGCTCAACGAAGAGCACCGCCTGCTGACCATGCGGGCCCGGCCGAAGATCCTGGTGGCCGAAGACTATGAAAAGGCCATGGCCCTCTACCGGCACTACGAGCCCTATGTCTTTGCGGTCATCTCCGATGTCCGGTACATGCGCAACTGTCAGCTGGATGGGGAGGCCGGGATCGACTTCCTGAAGACGATCAAGAAAGAGCGCTTCGACATCCCCATGCTCCTGACCAGCTCCGAACCGTCAAACGCGGACAAGGCCGCAGAGATCCCGGCCACCTTTGTGGACAAGAACTCCCCCAACCTGATCGAAGACATCAGCACCTTTTTTATCAAGGAGCTCGGCTTCGGAGAGTTCGTCTTCCGAATGCCTGACGGGACGGAAATCTCCAGGGCCAAGGACCTCCTGAGCCTGGAGCAGCAGTTCCAGATCATCCCCGAGGAATCGTTCATCCATCACTGCAACCGCAACGACTTTTCCAGGTGGCTCTTTGCCAGGACAGAGACCGTGCTGGCCTCGAAGTTCCGGCCGTTGCGGGGCCAGGACTTTGAAAACGCCCAGAGTCACCGGGAGTATCTCGTCTCGGCCATTCGAACCAGGCGTAAACAGCGCCAGAAAGGCATCGTGGTCGATTTCGACCCCCAGCACTTCGATCCGGACACGGTCTTCCTGCGCATCGGGAAAGGGTCCCTGGGGGGCAAGGCCAGGGGGCTGGCTTTTGTCTCCTCGCTGCTCAGAGACCACACTGAGCTCCACCAGACCTTCTCATCCGTGGACATCGTCATCCCCCAGACACTGGTCATCACCACAGAGGGGTTCGAGGCCTTTGTCCAGGACAACGATTTGCGCTGGCTGGCCAAAGAGGACGTTGACGACGAGACCGTGGCCGAGCACTTCCTCCACGGCCGATTCCCCGACTGGCTCACGGAACTGCTGCGCTGCTACCTGGAAATGATCGGCTACCCCCTGGCCGTGCGTTCCTCCAGCCTCCTGGAGGACGCCCAGTTCCACGCCTATGCCGGGCTGTACAGGACCTACATGATCCCCAACAACTGCCCTGATCCGGAGACCAGGCTGGATCAGCTCATCCGGTCCATCAAGCTGGTCTATGCCTCGACCTATTTCCAGGGCCCGAAAGCCTTTTCCAGCCGGGTCGGACAGCGGACCGAAGATGAGCAGATGGCGGTCATCATCCAGAAGCTGGTCGGGGAGCGCTACAACAACCATTTCTATCCGGCCATCTCCGGGGTGGCCCAGTCGCACAACTACTACCCTTTTTCAAAGATGCAGCCTGAAGACGGCATCGTGACCATCGCCATGGGGCTTGGGAAAATGGTCGTCGAAGGGGAGCGGACCCTGCGCTTTTCCCCAAAATATCCCCAGATCCAGCCCCAGCGTTCCACCCTGGAGGACATCCTGGACAATGCCCAGCAGTCCCTGTATGCCCTGAACCTGGACGAGACCTGCCAGGTCCTGGGGATCAACGACACCTTCAACCTGAGCAAGCTCGACATTCACGACCTCTCTGCCGACTCCCCCCTGTCCAGCCTGGCGTCCTCATACCTGCCCGATCAGCAGCGGCTCAGGGACACCATGGTCAGGGGGGGCTACCCCGTGCTCACCTTTTCCCGCATGCTCAAGTACGACGACCCGCCCCTGGCCCCGATCCTGACCGAGATTCTGGAGCTCGGGAAACACGGCATGGGCTGCCCGGTGGAGCTGGAGTTCTCGGTCAGCATTACCAACAGCCATCGGGTCAGGCCCCAGTTTGCCTTTCTCCAGCTCAGGCCCATGAGCGCCCGGGCCGAGCTCATGAACGTGTCCATCAGCCAGGATGAGCTGAACGCAGGGGTCTGCGTCTCGGGCAATGCCCTTGGCAACGGCGAGTTCCGGGACATCCAGGACATCCTCTATGTCCGCCATGACTCCTTTGACCCGGCTCAAACCAAAGCCATAGCCCGGGAAATCGGGACCTGGAACGCCAGCATGCTCAAGGAGAGGAGAAAGTACCTGCTGATCGGGCCTGGACGGTGGGGGTCGGCCGACAGGTGGCTGGGCATCCCGGTCAGCTGGAAGGACATTTCAGGGGTGGGGGCGATAGTCGAAACCGAATCCAGCAAGCTTCAGGCCGAGCCGTCCCAGGGGTCCCATTTCTTTCACAACATCACCAACCTGGGGATCGGGTACATCACCCTCAAGGAATCCAGCGGGGACTTTCTGGACTGGGAGTGGCTCAGCGCCCAGCCCCACAACGAGTCCAGCGCCTACGTGGCCCATGTCAGCCTGGAGAGGCCCTTGAAGCTCAAAATCGACGGCCGCTCATCCCGCTGCGTGATCTACCCGGCCGTGGAAACCGTGGAACGGGACTGAGGTTTCCAGAGCGGCGACCTCCCTGCCCGATCGCTGTCGTCATCAGGGCAAGAAGAGCTGGACAGCACCCCCCCTGTCCGGGCGTGGGTGCCTGCAGGGCTGCTGAGGCTGGTCAGCCCCTGTGCTGCCGGTCCCCGCTCCTGTAGAAGCGGACCGTGACCTTCTCCAGGGTGGCCATGCCCTCTGTGACCACGCCGTCGATCACATCCAGAAAGCCCTCGATCTTCTCCATGACATCCACGATTTCCACCACCACCGGAAGGTCCTCGGACAAACGCAGGATCTTCGAGGTGTGGATCCGGCTGTGGGCCCCGAATCCCTGCAGTCCGCGCAGGGCCGTGGCCCCGGCCAGACCGTGCTCTCTGGCCTTGAGCACGAGCCATTCGTACAGAGGCCGCCCCTTGTGCTTGTCGCTCTCACCGACGTAAATCCTCAGCAGCCGACCATCCTGAGGCAGGACCATGCTCTGGCTCCTTTGGGAAGCTGTTCCCCAAAAAGATGTTCAATCGTCTCGCGTTGTGCAAGCCATTCAGATCAGCCTGGAGGCGATGGCCCCGGCAAAGACCGCGCCCAGCCCGAGCACGAGGTGCAGGCCGATGTTCAGGCCGGCGCTGAAGACCTGCCCGTCCCGGGCGAACTGGAAGACCTCGTAGCCAAAGGTGGAAAAGGTGGTGAACCCACCCAGGAAACCGATGAACACGAGCATTCGAACCTCGGGGGTGAAGAGCTGCCTGGATTCGGCCAGGCCGGCCAGAAACCCGATGAGCAGGCAGCCCAGGACATTGACCACCAGGGTCCCGTAGGGGAAGAGCGGCTTGTCCATGGCATTCATGACCGCCCCGGCCACCGTGTAGCGCATGACTGCCCCGACGAACCCGCCCATTCCAACCAGGAGGACCTTGATCATTCTCTTTTCCAAATCCGGCTTTATCTCTGGCAAAGCTGGATTATTGAGGTTGTACTGGAGAAAAAAACGACGTGCCTTCCATCAGTTCGTGTTCCTTTCATCTTCTCAGGACTACCTTGAAACAAACAGTTTGATCAAGATCGGGCTTGCCTCTGGCAAAGCTGATCAAGAGAGCCTCAGGCGAAGAGGATCTCAGGGGTCTTTGAGCACAGCCACTGGTTGCGCTCACACCTGGAGAACCATTGTTGATGACCGGGAAAAGCTCTGGACAGGCATTTTGGCAAAGCGGCCGAAGATCATTTTGGAAAGAAATTTCCCTCATTCTCTCAGTGAACCCAGGGGCTTTTCGCCCCTGTGTTCACTGGCCGAGCATGGCTTCCTTCAGGCTGCCCTGGACAGGATCGTCGGACAGCCAGATGCCGAAGAGGGCCTCCTTGAAGTCCAGGCCCGGGGTCACGGAGATGAACTCGTTGTTCTTGTAGGTCTCCACTCCCTGGCCTGGCAGGTAGACCAGGTCGAAGACGTCATCCTCCACGATCTCGTCTTCCTTGAAGACCGCAATGAAGCTCTCGACCCGTTCCTCGATGCCCGAGAGGTCGCCTCCGGTGGCCTTGACAAAGCCCTCCCTGGTGGCCTCTTCCATCCGCTCGCTGGTGATGAGCCTGGAGATGATGTGCAGTCGGACGGCCATGGGCTCGTCAGCCTGGATCACCGCCTGGGCGGATTCCTGCCTGGTCTGCATGTAGAGCGCGCCCACATAGAGCTTGAGAAAGGCCATCTTGGAGCGCACCCCCGCCCCGTTGAGCACGAGCTCGTGCTCCCCGGCCGGGAAGACTTCCGGAACGGACACCCCCTGAACCTCCAGACCCCAGGCTGAGGACGCGCACACCAGGACCACTGCAACGGTCAATGCCGCTCTCTGAAACATGGCCACCTCCTTGAAGTGTTTACCGTACGACCAGTCAATTCTGACCACGATCCTTGCCAAAAACAGGTCAGCTGTCAAGGCTGTGGGGGTGGCTGACCGCCCTCAGCCCTGATTCCTGGAGCCACCTGCCGGACAAGGGCTCATCCCCGGCTCATTCGTATCGTCGTTCCCAGGCTGGAGACGGGCCTCAGCCGATGTGGAGCTCAACGTCGTTCCTGGCCATGACCGCGGCCAGCGAATCAGGCGGCTTCCGGTCGGTGAACAGGGAGTGGATCTCCGTGATGTGGCCCAGCCGGACCATGGCGTTGCGCCCGAACTTGGTGTGATCGGTGGCCAGGAAGACCTGTCTGGAGTTGTCCATGATCGCCCTGGCAGCCCGGACCTCCCGGAAGTCGAAGTCCAGGAGGCAGCCCTGGTCGTCGATGCCGCTGATACCGATGATCCCGTAATCCACCTTGAACTGATTGAGGAAGTCGATGGTGGCCTCGCCGATGATCCCCCGGTCCCGGCTGCGGACAAGGCCACCGGCCACGATGATCTCGAAGCTCGTATTGGCCGACAGGGTCAGGGCCACGTTCATGTTGTTGGTGATCACCCTCAGCTTGTGGTGATCGAGCAGGGCCCTGGCCACCTCTTCGGTGGTCGTCCCGATGTTGATGAACAGCGAGGCGCGATCTGGAATGAACTCCGCCACCCGTCTGGCGATCCGCTTCTTTTCCTGGAGACAGAGGATCTGCCGGGTGGTGTAGGCCACATTTTCCACGCTGGAGCGCATTCCAGCCCCGCCATGGTAGCGCTGGAGCAAACCCTGCCCGGCCATGGCGTTGATGTCCCGCCGGATGGTCTGCGGGGTGAGGGAGAAACGCTGGGCCAGATCGTCGATGGACATGAACCCGAACGTGTTCACCAGCTTGAGCATGGCCCGGTGCCGATCCTGAATGGATCGGCCCTTCTGGCCGTTCTCCCTGGCCCGGCCCCTGACATCGAGTCTGTTGTCGCCCGTCCCCGCCTTGGTCATCTGCTCATCCCCTGTCAATGGTCTGCACACACCGCTCGACGGTGCCGACACCCTTTTGGGACCCTCTACCATGTCTGAGCAATCTTCACAATCGAAAACAAAAAAGGTCTGTGTGTTGTATTTTGAAAAATCAGGTTGACATTATCCCGAATCTGTGACATAAATAAGACATCTTTTAAAATTTTTTTTCATACAAATTAAGAAGTTATACACAAATCGTGTTTTTTCAATTTCGAAAACATTCACCCGGGGGACGTGAGTGCGCACGCAGGTCCTGATCATCGGAGGCGGGGTGACCGGGACCGGCCTGGCCCGGGACCTGACCTTGAGAGGCATCTCCTGCATCCTGGCCGAGCAGCGCGACATCAACGCCGGAGCCTCGGGAGGGAATCACGGCCTGCTGCACAGCGGGGCCAGGTATGTGGCCAGCGACCCTGTGTCAGCCCGGGAGTGCCAGGAGGAAGGCCAGATCCTCCGCCGCATCGCTCCCCACTGCATCGAAGACACCGGAGGGCTCTTTGTCGCTGTCTCCGGTGATGACGAAGGCTATGTGGCCGACTTTGCCCAGGCCTGCGCCAGGGCGGGTGTGCCCTGCGATCCGCTCGACCCGTCAGAGGCCCGGGAGCTCGAACCCGGTCTGGCCAGGGAGGTCATCGCCGCTTTTGCCGTCAACGACGCCAGCATCGACCCCTTCCAGATCTCTCTGGACAACGTCTCCCAGGCCATCCACGGCGGAGCCGCCTACCTCAGCCATCACCGGATGATCGGCCTGCGCAGGGACAGCAGGGAGAACCCCTCCACCGTCCTTTTGCAGCACATCCTGACCGGTGCAGAGGTTGAAGTCTTTCCGGAGATCGTGGTCAACGCCTCCGGGGCCTGGGCCGGGGAAACCCTGGGCAAAGCCGGCCTGAGCCTGGAGATGCTCTATGCCAAGGGCACCCTGGCCGTGACCTCCACCAGGCTCTCCAGGAGGGTCATCAACCGTCTCCGCCCCCCGGGAGACGGCGACATTCTCGTTCCCGGCGGCACCGTGTCCATTCTCGGGACCACCTCGGTCAGGATCGACGACTTGACGAGCATCAGGCCGACCATCGAAGAGGTGGACACCATTGTCGAGCAGGGCGCGGTCATGTTTCCCTCCCTGGAAACCACCCGCTATGTCCGCTCCTACGCCGGGGTCCGGCCTCTGCTCAAGTCCCGGGACGAATCCAGCGACCGCTCTGTGAGCCGCGGCTACGCCCTGATCGATCATGCCCGGGAAGGCTGGCCCAACCTGATCACCCTGACCGGGGGCAAACTGACCACCTTTCGCCTCATGGCTGAAAAAGCGGCCGACATGGTGGCTGACAGGCTCGGGGTCAGCTCCGCCTGCCAGACGGCCTCTCTCCAGCTGCCCTCTTCCCGGGCCGGGAAATGGTCTGAAGCCGGACGCTCCTCCAGGACCTGGGCCAGGCAGGCCCGGCCGGGGGACCTCGTGCTCTGCGAATGCGAGATGATTCCCCAGAGCCATTTTGACGACATTCAGGAATCCCTGGACGAGCACGATGTCCACTCGGAGCTCAACGCCTTCCGTCTGCGCAGCAGGCTGGGCAAAGGGGCCTGCCAGGGCACCTTCTGCTCGGTCCGGCTGACCAACTCCATGGTCGATCGCGACCGGTACACCGGGCCTCAGGGTCTTGATGAAATCAAAAAGTTCGTGTCCAGCAGATGGACTGGACAGAGGCCTGTCCTCTGGGATGGCCAGCTGTGCCAGGCCGAGCTGTCCGAAGCCCTGCACTGCGGCCTCTTCGGCCTCGAGCTGAACCGGACGGATGACGACCATGAGCAGTGCTGAGCTGATTGAGACCCAGACCACGATCATCGGCAGCGGGCTGACCGGGATGGCCGCAGCCCTCTTCGGGGCCCGCAGCGGCCTGCAGACCGCTGTCGTCGGAGCCACCGGCGCCTCTGACTTTTCCAGCGGTCTGATCGACCTCTTCGGCGTCATGCCCTCTGATCGGCCCCGTCCCTGCAGCCGGCCCTGGGAGGCCATTGCCGGCCTCAAGGACACCCTGCCCGGTCATCCCTATTCCCGCCTCTCCAGGCAGGACATCGCCGAGTCCCTGAACCTGTTCACAGCTGAGCTCGAGCGTCAGGGCCTGGGCTACACCGGGGAGGAGGACGCCAACCTCATGGCTGTGGGGCCCCTGGGCACCCTCAAGCCCACCTACCGGCTGCCCCGGACCATGCTGGCCGGCATCCGGGAACGGCACACGGGAACACCCTGTCTCATCATCGATTTTCAGGGGCTCAAGGATTTCAGCGCCAAACTGGTGGCCGCGAACCTCCAGGCCGGGTGGCCGAACCTGCGCACCGCCAGGCTGGCCTTCCCGGGCACCGAGGCCCGGACCGAAGTGTTCACCGCTCTGCTGGCCCACTCCCTGGAAGCGCCCCAGACCAGGGAGCAGCTGGCCCAGAGCCTGAAACCGCTGCTTCAAGAGGCCCGCGTGGTGGGGCTGCCGGCTGTGCTGGGCATGGGGTCAGTCCAGGACATCCACCGCGAACTTGAAGAACGACTCCAGGTCCGGGTTTTTGAAATCCCGACCCTGCCGGCCTCGGTCCCGGCCCTGCGGATGAAGGAGGCCCTGAAGCGTTCTCTCGACGCCTGCGTTGAAGTTCACACCTTTGACCAGGCCACGGTCACCCAGGTCCGCCAGGACTCCGACGGCTGGTTCAGGGTCACCGTGCAGGAACCGATGAGACAGGTGGTCATCAAGAGCCGTGCCGTGCTCCTGGCCACTGGCCGCTTTCTGGGTCAGGGCCTCACGGCTGACCGGACCAGGATCAGGGAGTCCCTGCTCGACCTTCCGGTCTTCCAGCCCGAATCGCGGGCAGACTGGCACAGACATGATTTCTTTGCTCCCCTGGGGCACCCGGTCAATGCGGCCGGTCTCGAAGTCAACGAACATTTTCAACCGATTGATTCAAACGGAAAACCAGTGTATGAGAACCTGTACGCTGCCGGCTCCATTCTGGCCCACCACGACTGGACCAGGAGCAAATCCGGCTCTGGAGTGGCCGTGGCCACGGCTTTCAGGGCCATGAAGGCCATTCATGACCGCTTGGCGACGTGACCCGGGACCACGTCGCGTATCGGCGCTGCACTGGTGATCGACCTTGATCTGTTTCCCTGCGGCCTTGGCGGGGTGCTCCTGTGGGGAGGTCTGAAATGCTCAGTTTCAACAAGGGAAGACGTGTATGGGCCTGTGGCTGAACAACATTGACAAAATCATCGGCAAAGAGGTTCACCTCAAAGACATCGACCTGGAACTGGAGTCCGGATCCAGGAATGTCCTCCTTGGCCGCACACTGGCAGGGAAGACCTCCCTGCTGCGGGTCATGGCCGGCCTGGATCGTCCCACCAGAGGCTCGGTGCACATCGGCGACCGCGACGTGACCGGCGTTTCGGTCCGCAAACGCAGCGTGGCCATGGTCTACCAGCAGTTCATCAATTTCCCCTCCCTGACCGTGTACGAGAACATCGCGTCGCCTCTGAAGATCGCCAGAGTGGACAAGAAGGAGATCGATGCCCGGGTGCGCAAGACAGCCGAAATGCTCCAGATCGACAAGCTCCTCGACCGCCTGCCCGTGGAGCTCTCTGGCGGCCAGCAGCAAAGGACGGCTATTGCCCGGGCCCTGATCAAGGAGACAGACCTGCTCCTTCTGGACGAACCCCTGGTCAACCTGGACTACAAGCTGCGGGAAGAGCTCCGCCTCGATCTTCAGGACATCTTTCAGGAACGCAAGGCCATTGTGGTCTACACGACCACCGAACCGGCCGAGGCGCTCATGCTGGGAGGCAACGTCATCGTCATGGACGAGGGGCGAATCCTCCAGACCGGCCCGACTCCCGAGGTCTACCATCATCCAGCCACCCTCAAGGTGGCTGACGTGTTCAGCGACCCGCCCATCAACTACCTGCCGGGAACCATCTCCGGTGACAAGGCCCTGCTCCTGGACAGCATCGAGGTCCCCCTGGCCAGGCACATGACCTCCCTGGCCCCTGGCGAGTACACCTTTGCGGTCCGTTCCAACCACCTCTTCCTTTCCAGGCAGCATGAGGGTGAAAGGGAAGTGCCCTGCCAGGTGCAGCTCTCTGAAATCAACGGATCTGAAACCTTCATCCACGTCAATCTCGAGCAGACCCGGATGGTCATCCAGGAAGACGGCATCCATCAACGAAAGATGGGATCCAAGATCAACATTTTCCTCGACCCTGATCGACTCTTTGCCTACGGGCCACAGGGGGACCTGGTGGCTTCGCCGTCGCGGACCACGCACTGATGATGCGGCTGCACAATCTCAAGAGGCGGCCTTGTGCAATACAGCGAAGTTGTTCTTCAACATCATGTAAATATTCAGCTTCGCCACAGGCAAAACCGAATGTGGAGCAGGTATGGCCCAGATTGAACTGAACGAAGTCGCCCACAGCTATCTCGGAGAACCGTCCTCCGAAGCCGACTACGCCCTGAAGCGGATCCAGACCGTGTGGGAGGATGGCGGGGCTTACGCCCTCCTGGGTCCCTCCGGCTGCGGCAAGACCACGCTCTTGAACATCATCTCCGGCCTGCTGACGCCGAGTCAGGGACGAGTGCTCTACAACGGCCGGGACGTCACCCTGTTGACCCCGGAAAAGAGAAACATCGCCCAGGTCTTTCAGTTCCCCGTCCTCTACGACACCATGTCTGTCTTCGACAACCTGGCCTTCCCCCTCCGCAACCGCGGGGTGGCCCGGAAAGACGTGGACGACCGGGTTCTTGAGGTTGCCGAGATCCTGGACCTCAGCGGGGTGCTGAACCGGAAGGCCGCCGGCCTTTCAGCCGACGTTCAGCAGAAGGTGTCCCTGGGTCGGGGCCTGGTCCGCAGCGACGTGGCCGCCATCCTCTTTGACGAACCCCTGACGGTCATCGACCCTCAGCTCAAATGGCACCTGAGGCGGAAACTCAAGGAGATCCATGAGCAGCTCAAGCTGACCCTGATCTACGTGACGCACGACCAGACTGAGGCCTTGACCTTTGCCGACAAGGTCGTGGTCATGTACGAGGGCGAAATCGTCCAGATCGGCACGCCCCAGGAGCTCTTTGAAAAGCCTGAACACAGGTTCGTGGGCTATTTCATCGGCAGCCCGGGCATGAACTTCATGGAGTGCTCCATCGAGGGCCAGACGGCCCATTTCAACGGGGTCCGCATCCCTCTTGCCCAGGAGGCCCTGGACAAGGTCCGCAAGGTTGACGGGCAGCTGGAAGTGGGCATCCGGCCCATGCACCTCCAGGTCCATCCCCAGGAAGTGGACGGAGGCACCGAGGCCCGGGTGACCATGATCGAAGATCAGGGGACCTTCAAGATCATGACCCTGAAGCTCAATGGCCAGACTCTCCGGGCCAGACTGTCCGAAGGCAAGCCGGTGCCCCAGGACAGGGCCTGGCTCGTTTTCCCCCCGCAGTGGACCAGACTGTTCGCCGACGGCCGGCTCATCTCCTGAGGAGCATATCATGGACAAATGGAGCGACAACAAAGCCTGGTTTCTGGTCTTGCCGGTCTTCGTGATCGTGGCCTTCAGCGCCATCATCCCCCTGATGACCGTGGTCAACTACTCGGTTCAGGACATTTTCGGCCCCGGGCAGCGCTTCTTCGTGGGCACGGAATGGTTTGAAAAGATGCTCTCCGACCGGCGCCTGCACGAAGCCCTGCTCCGCCAGTTCCTGTTTTCCGGCCTGGTGCTGCTCATCGAGATGCCCCTGGGCATCCTCATCGCCCTGGCCATGCCCAAGAAGGGATGGGGCGTTCCGGCCAGCCTGATCATCCTGGCCCTGCCCCTGCTCATCCCCTGGAACGTCATCGGGACGATCTGGATCGTCTTCACCCGACCGGACATCGGTCTGCTCGGCTGGGGGGTGAACAATCTGGCCGGGATCCCCTTTGACCACACCTCCGCACCCCTGGATGCCTGGATCACCCTGATGCTCATGGAGGTCTGGCACTGGACCCCGCTGGTGGCCATCCTGGCCTATGCCGGATTGAGAGCCATTCCCGAGGCCTACTACCAGGCAGCCAGCATCGACGGGGCCTCATCCTGGGCCACCTTCCGCTACATCCAGCTCCCCAGGCTGCGGGGGGTCTTGACCATCGCCCTGCTGCTGCGGTTCATGGACAGCTTTCTCATCTACGCCGAACCCTTCGTCCTGACCGGCGGGGGGCCGGGCAACTCCACGACCATGCTCTCCATCTACCTGGTCAAGCTGGCCGTGGGACAGTTCGACCTCGGTCCGGCGGCGGCATTTTCCCTGATCTACTTTCTGATCATCCTCCTGTTCAGCTACCTGTTCTACCAGGCCCTGATGAACGTCGGCAAAGGAGACAAGACATGAGAATCCAAAAACGCACCCTGGCCCTGTCCCTGTACTTCATCCTCCTGGTCCTGCCGGTGTACTGGATGCTGAACATGTCCCTGCGAACCAACGCCGACATCCTCGGGGCCTTCTCCCTGTACCCCACCAACCCGACCCTGGACAACTACATCAAGATCCTGACCGACCCGTCCTGGTACTCGGGGTACATCAACTCCATCATCTATGTGAGCATCAACACCGTCATCTCTCTGGTCACGGCCCTGCCAGCGGCCTATGCCTTCTCCCGCTACCGCTTCCTGGGGGACAAGCACATGTTCTTCTGGCTGCTGACCAACCGCATGGCCCCCCCGGCAGTCTTCCTGCTGCCCTTTTTTCAGCTCTACTCCACCTTCGGCCTCATCGACACCCACATTGCCGTGGCCCTGGCCCACTGTCTGTTCAACGTGCCCCTGGCGGTCTGGATCCTGGAGGGCTTCCTCTCCGGCATCCCCAGGGAGATCGATGAAACGGCCTTCATCGACGGCTACAGCTTTCCCCGTTTCTTCACCACCATTCTCATTCCCCTGATCAGGTCCGGAATCGGGGTGACCGCCTTTTTCTGCTTCATGTTCAGCTGGGTGGAGCTCCTCCTGGCCAGGACCCTGACCACCACCGAAGCCAAGCCCATCGCCGCGACCATGACCAGGACCGTCAGCGCCACCGGTCTGGACTGGGGTCTTCTGGCCGCAGCAGGCGTGCTGACCATTGTCCCCGGGGCCCTGGTGATCTGGTTTGTCCGCGACCACATGGCCAAGGGTTTTGCCCTCGGCCGAGTCTAAACACGATGTGAGGTCTTCACGATGAATCTGGAATGGATGGCCTGGACACCGGTGACCGCCGGGATCTTCATCGGCATCGCTCTGCTGCTGTCCGGGATGACGGTCTGGGAGCTCGTGTCCCCGAATATCGAACGGAAAGGCTTTCTGCCCATTGTGACCTCCAGGGGTGACCGCTTCTTCATCAGCCTCCTGGGGAGCGCCTACATCATCATGGCCTGGATCGGCCTTTCAGATTCGAGCCTGTGGTACGCCTTGCTGATCTCCCTGGTCTATTCCCTCATCCTCATGCGCTGGGGCTGAGACCGCAGCGTGCGAGCCGGTCCCTCACCGGGCTGGAACAGGGGAAAACCTCAGGCGAGAGCTCAAGGTGTTTGTGTATCAACCTGTTGGTGAATGAAGGAGGTGCAGTGATGGACAGTTTCAGTTCCAGACGGTTGAAGAGGAGTGTCGCGATGTGCGGGGTCATGGCCTTGATCCTCGTGTTCTCCGCCTCGACCGGGTGGTCCTCCGCACACATGGAGGCTGCCAAGAAGTGGGTGGACAACGAGTTCCAGCCATCAACCCTGAGCAAGGAAGAGCAGCTCAAGGAAATGGAATGGTTCATGAAGGCTGCGGAGCCTTTCCGGGGGATGGAGATCAAGGTCGTGTCCGAGACCATCCCCACCCATGAGTACGAATCAAGCACCCTGACCAAGGCCTTTGAAGAGATCACCGGGATCAAGGTCACCCACGACCTGATCCAGGAAGGGGACGTCATCGAGAAGCTCCAGATCCAGATGCAGTCGGGCCAGAACGTGTTTGACGCCTACGTCAACGACTCTGACCTCATCGGGACCCATTACCGCTACGGCAATGCGGTCAACCTCACCGACTGGATGGCTGGAGAAGGCCAGGACGTGACCCTGCCCACCCTGGACGTCGACGACTTCATGGGCAAATCCTTCACCACAGGTCCAGACGGCAAGCTCTACCAGCTTCCGGACCAGCAGTTCGCCAACCTGTACTGGTTCAGGTACGACTGGTTCCAGAGGGAGGATTTCAGGAAGCAGTTCAAGGACATCTACGGCTACGAGCTGGGCGTCCCGGTGAACTGGTCCGCCTATGAGGACATCGCCGAGTTCTTCACCGAACACGTCCGGGAGATCGACGGCAAGCGCGTTTTCGGGCACAACGACTACGGCAAGAAGGCCCCGGACCTGGGCTGGCGTTTCACCGACGCCTGGCTGTCCATGGCCGGAGCCGGAGACAAGGGCATTCCCAACGGGCTGCCCGTGGACGAGTGGGGCATCCGGGTCGACGACCAGAACCGTCCTGTCGGGGCCACCGTGGCCCGGGGCGGAGCCGCCAACGGGCCGGCAGCCAAGTACTCCCTGCGCAAGTACATGGAGTGGCTGCGCAAATACGCCCCTCCAGGCGCTCTGGGCATGGACTTCTACCAGTACCTGCCCTTCCTGGCCAAGGGCAACGTGGCCC
>CAZNIP010000069.1:0-16453 GCA_964573115.1 uncultured Desulfohalobiaceae bacterium
TTCAACGGGTCCAAACTCAGTCTTCATAAGCAGTCAAATGCGGTTGTCCAGCCCAGTGCTGAGCTGAACAGCCCTGCCGCGACCCTGTCAGCTCAGGTTGGAAGCCAGGCTCACGATTTTGAAAGCGCGTGGTCTTCACATCGTGAAGAGCCACGCGCTCCAAAGGAGGGGCAGTGTGTCAGCCTGGAGTTCAGGCGAAAATATCGCTGGGCATGTAGGGATGCGTGCCCTCGATAACGTCGATCCCCGACTTGGCCTTGATTTTGTTGACAATCGTCTCTTTATACGGGCAGTGGTCAGTGATGCAGGGGCCCAGGTGGATCTTGGTCGGCTTCTCCTCCAGCGGGGCGTTCCAGAGCTTGACCTGGGCCAGCCTGGTGACGATCGTGGCCCCTGGACAGTCGCCACAGTTCAAGAGGCCCATGATCTGTGCCTCGCCATAGTCAGCAAAGGCCCCTTCCCTGCGGTTGAAGCCCACAAGGCATCTCGAGCACCCGATACACACGTCGTCCATGGCCTTTTTGCAGCCGACAATCAGAATGTTTTCCATACCTTTCAATCCTTAGTCTTGGGTGGAGACGGCAACAGCCCGCCGCAAACGCTTCAGACACACCCCCTGACCATGTTCACCAGTGCCCTGGCTTGTCCGCACCGTCAGTGGGGCTCAAACGGTTGTCCATAAAGGCCTTGACCGCTTCCTGGACCGTGGGTTCCTGGCAGAGATAGATCCCGATCCCGCCCGCCTGCAGAGCGGAGAAGGCCTTGGGCCCGACATGGCCGGTGATGACCGCTTCAGCCCCGGCCTGGACCACGTTCTGCGCTGTCTGGATACCAGCACCCTGCATGGCCTGCATGTTCTGGGTGTTGGCCAGATAAGACCACTCCTGCGAATCTGTATCGTAGATGATGAACCCGGACGTTCTGCCGAACCTGGGATCCAGCCCTGAGTTCATGTCTTGACCTTGAGAACTGATGGCAATTTTCATTCACGTCTCCTTGGAGATTTGGTGACGGCACTGTTCTGGTTTGCCTGGTTTCGATCCGATGACTCCTGCTTTTTGCACCACCCTTTCTTTCTGCAGCCGGGCATGGCGTATTCTGCCAGCGTTCCGGCTTTCCAGGCCTTCAGGACCTCGTCCACATCCCCCCGGATCCAGTCCCAGACCTGAATCCCGGCCTGATGAATCATCTGCTTGGTACAGCCGCTGACAGCCCCGCAGATGAGGATATCCACGCCGCAGGCCGACAGGGTTGAAAGCCTGGAGCTGACCCCTTCCTGAGGGATGAGCACCTCGCCGGCCTCACACAACTGCCCGTCCTGAAACAGATACATCCTCAACTCAGGGGAGTTGTCGAAGAGCGAGGCCAGACGGTGGCCGTAGACTGCCAGACAGATCTTCATAAACGGCTCAGGGGCTTTTCCGTGTTCAGAGGCGCAAGGCCATATCCGAATTCACCATTAGCAAAAAGTCTGCCAAAAGCACTATGGCCGCAAATAGAGGGGGAAAGGGGAGGCAACCGAGGTCAACCCGACCCAGGATGGCGCATTATTCGCCTTTCTGGACAGCTGCGGGCTTATTTTGATCCATCTCGGCGCATCGATTGAGCATTCGACGCAGGGTGTCCTTGGAGATTCCCAGCTCCCGGCAGGTGGCCATCTTTCTGCCCAGATTGCGCTCCAGGGCGCTGGAGACAGCCTGACACTTGATCTCTTCAAGGGTCCGGGGCTGGGAAGGGGCCGAGGGCTGATCAGCAGGAGGCTGGAACGAGGGGGGCAGGTGCTCGGCCTGGATGAACCCGCCCGAACAGAGAATGAAGCAGTACTCGATGATGTTTTCCAGCTCCCTGACGTTGCCCGGGAAGGGATGGGCCATGATCAGGGCCAGGGCGTCCTCGGAGATGCCCTGGATGTCCTTGCCCTGAAGGTGGTTGAAGCTGCGGATGAAATGATTGGCCAGCAGCGGGATGTCCTCGGTCCTCTCCCGCAGCGGCGGCAGTTGAAGCTGAACCACGTTGAGCCGGTAGTAGAGGTCCTGGCGAAAGGTTTTCTGTTCCACGCACTGGGCCAGGTCCTTGTTGGTGGCGGCAATGATCCTGACGTCGACTTTTTCCGGGGCCACCCCGCCCAGGGGCTCAATCGTCCTGTCCTGGAGAACCCGGAGGAGCTTGACCTGAAGCGAGAGGGGCAGCTCGCCGATTTCATCCAGGAAAAGGGTCCCGGTGTGAGCCAGGCGGAAGCGTCCGGGCTTGTCCTTTTTGGCGTCGGTGAAGGCCCCGGCCTTGTACCCGAAGAGTTCGGACTCCAGGAGGTGCTCGGGCAGGGTTCCGCAGTTGACCACCACCAAAGGGTTGTCTCTTCTGGGGCTCAGATTGTGAAGAGCCCGGGCAAAGAGCTCTTTGCCCGTGCCGGACTCGCCGGCCAGGAGCACTGAAGAAGGGCTCTGGGCCACCTGGGGCAGGATCCGGAAGACCTTCTTCAAGCTATCGCTCTTGCCCACGATGTCTTCATAGGTGTAGAGCTCTTCCATCTTCTGGCGCAGGTGCTGAATCGCGCTCAAATCCCGAAAGGTCTCCACCCCGCCGATGAGACCTCCTGACTCCGAGTAGAGCGGTGCGGCGCTGATGCTGACCGGGATCTTCTGGCCGTCAGGGCGGATGATGAAGATGGATTTGTGACTGACCGCGGTGGTGTTCTGCAGGCAGTGGTCCAGAGCGCAGGACCCGTCGCAGAGGCTGGAGTGGAAGATCTCCCAGCACTTCTGGCCAATGGCCTCGTCCCTGGATATGGTCGTGATTTTTTCCGCGGCCTGGTTGAAGGAGGTGATGTTCCAGTCAAGGTCCACGGTGAACACGCCGTCAGCAATGCTGTCCAGAATGGAAATGCAGGGAAGTTCCTTGGGGAAGCTCATGTCGGTATCTGTTTGCAGCCTTGCTTCAGGCTTCGCTGCAGATTTGGGTTGTGCAGGCACAGATTTTCAACCTCTCGTGGGTTCCCCAAAGGGATCAACCTCAAAGCCGAAATGTCGATCATCGAGGCGTCCCGAACGCCCGAGGGCGATCATGGCTCAGCTCAAAGCACCTCTCCAAGCGAAGAGGTCGTGGACGTATCCTAATCTTCAGGACCTCAACTTTCAAGGAGCTTGGCGAGCATGTCCTTCAGCCCGGGGGACAGGGCATGCCCGCGATAGGCGATGGTCCCTTCCCTGTCCACCAGGATCAGACTGGGCACGCCGCGAATCATGTAGTCCTGACTGACCACATTCTCATGGTCAAAGGCCAGTGGGAACTGAATATCAAGCCGATCCTGAAAAGCCCTGGCCCTGGATACGGAGTCCTTCCAGCCCGCATTGATCCCGATGATGGTCATGTTTTTGGACTCGGATTCGGTGTACAGCTTGTTCACGGCCGCCATCTCCTTTTTGCAGTACGGGCACCAGGTGGTCCAGAAGACCAGAAGCAGGTGTTTGTCCTGTTCCAGAAGCCTGGAGAGATGGATCGGGTTGTTGTCCAGAGAGGAAAGCTCGAAGTCCGGGGCTTCCATGCCGATCTGAAAGGCCTGCCCGGTGTTGGCGACCATGAGACCAATCAGCAAAATCAAGACGAAAGCGGTATGTTTTTTCATGCTCCTCAATCCCTATCTGTTACAGTGAAGAACATCTGGGCCATTGAAGTTTCAAAGCCTCGGCCGTCATTGGCCGGGGCTTTGAAACATCAGAACATCAGCTTGCCGGCCTGAATCAGGAAGTACTCGCCAAGACCGATCATGGCCAGGCCGAGGCCCTTTTTGACCCAGACCATCCATTTTCCTGGTCTGGGCAGGGAGGTCACGAGCCCGGAAAACGTCCCCACCCCGATCAAAATGAGCCCCAGGCCGATGGAGAAGATGAACAGCAGGGACCCGCCCAGTACGACGTTCTGCTCCGTGGCCACATAGGTCAGGACAACTCCCAGGACCGGGGCCGTGCAGGGAGAGGCCACCAGGCCTGAAGCCGCTCCAAGCACAAAGGCGCCGGCCAGCCCCTTGCCTTTGTGATCCTGGTGGGCCTGGACCGAGATGAGCGGCAGGGGAATGACCTCCAGGATGTTCAGCCCAAAGAGGATGAAGATGTTGGCCACGATGAACTGGGCCAGGGGACTTGAGCTCAGGCTGCCGAACAGGGTTCCTGTCAGGGCGGCCACCATGCCCAGCAGAGAGTAGACGACGGCCATTCCGATGACATAGGACACGGAGAGAAAAAAAGCCGAGCTCCGGCTGGAATCTTCGACACTCCTGGAGCCGACAAAAGAGGCCACCACCGGGATCAGGGGATAGACGCACGGGGACAGGCTGGCCAGCACCCCCCCCATGAAGCAGAGGGCGGCTGACAGGAGCAGGGACGAATTCAGGGCTGCTTCCAGCCCGGATGCCAGTTCAAACATGGATTCTCCTCTCTCGATTCCACAGACACGGCGTGCCGTTCACCCGACCCGATCAACAGGTGGTCCTTGTTCAGCAACGCCGCGATAGTTCATGGTAACAACTAAAAAGGGCCATGTAAAGCCGGCATGCCCAACTGGACGTGATTTCCCCTGGCAAGCCCCGTCCCTAAAGGGACTGCAGGGTCATGTCCGAGAGGATGCCTTCCAAATCACGTCCTTCCTGACGTTCGAGCTCCGCCCTGGCCCTTTCCAGTCTGGACTTGATACCTGGATCGGACAGGTCATAGGGGGAGCGCAAGCCCCCACCGCGACGGCCGAGCCTGAAGAGCAGGCGTTCGTCCCTGGACATGTTCAGGAAGTGATCGATGGTTGCCAGCATGGCCTCCTTGTCCTGGGGCAAAGTGCCGCTGACCTCCTCCAGAAGGTTCATGATATGATCTGAAGTCAGGGTGGACTGGATGGACTCCAGATGGGCGATGAGCAACCTGATCTCTCTGACCATGGACTCGTCGTCCAGAGGGGTGAACTCCCCTCGGGCCGCCATCTCGGCCAGAGGGGTGGCTGGGAGGATGTGCAGGGACCTGAGGCGAATGAAGTGGGGATTGATGCTGTTCAGAACTCTGGCCGTCTCCAGGGCATGCTCGTCGGACAGGTCCCGGCCGCCCAGGCCGGGCATGATGTACTCGGACAGGGTCATTCCGGCCTGGACAATGGCCTGTCCTGCCTGGATGTGCTGCTCTGCTGTGGACCCCTTGCGCATGAGCTTCAGCACCCGGTCCGATCCGGACTCCATGCCGACGTGAACCCGGTCCAGTCCGGCTTCATGCAGGGCTTTGAGCTCGTCGAGCCCTTTGCGGGCCACGGTGTTGCTCCGGCCGTAGATGGTGATCCTGGACACACCGGGAATGCGCTCCCGCACGGCCCGAAGAGCCTCGATGAGATCGCTGGTGCGCATGATCAGGCTGTTGGCGTCCTGGATGAAGACCGTGCCCTGGCCTCGGGCGAACCAGGCAGCGACTCGCTTGAAGGGCTCGCCCCGGTCCGGGTCGCTCAGGACTCTGTTCAGGACTTCCCGGTTGACGACACCCTGATACCCCAGCTGCCTGGACAGAGCTGCCAGCTCGAGATGGATGTTCCGAATGGCCTCGATGTCGGTCTTGATCTCGTCCAGGGACCGCCTGCTGAAGTCCCGCCCCTTGTAGACCGGACAAAAGGCGCACTTGTTCCAGGGGCAGTTCCTGGTGAATCGGATGAGCAGGCTCCCGGCCTCGCTGGGGGGTCTGATCGGCCCCTGTTCAAAGGAAAAGTCGGTCATAGACATCTCTTGTGCTTCAATGCTGATTGCTCGTATGAACTCAATCCCAAGTGTTCAGGTTTCAGGTGTCGGGTTTCCGGAAGAAGGCCTTCAAGTGCAGTGACTGGACAGAGTTTCTTCCCTGATCAAACTGGCCGGTGGACTGTTTTCTCGACACGTCGGGAATCTTTTCTGCCCTCAACCATCCACCCTCAACCCTCGACCATCAGCCCGGCCAGAGGCCGGGCTGGATTCTGAACTCCTGCGGCTGCATCGCATGTTGCTGCAGCCGCCACATCAATACTTCTTGAGCATGGTGTAGTACTCATACATCTTTGAACAGACCTTCACGGCATTTTCAGGGGTCTGGTAAAAAATCGTCTTGTATGGGGAGTTCTTGACCTCGACAACGGTCTTGTCCTGGGCGTCAAACTCCAGGCTGACCCCGTAGACGGGCTTGTTGTACTGGGTCATCAGACTGGCGATGGTCGAGGTGTACTCGTCTTCGAAGTTCTTCAGAATCTCATTGGCCTGGTCAATGGTCTCCCTGTCGTAGGCCGGGTCGATGCCCAGAATGGCTTCGGCGTAGCGGCGAACGAAAATCCTCCGGCCCATGACCCCCAGATTGATGACCGCATCGCAGCCGTCCCAGCTGAGCAGGGCCTTCAGGGCCTTGACCGGCAGGGCGAGGTCGCGCTCACCCACAAGGTCGATGGGGTTGGAGCGGCTCCAGTAGGAGGGGAGCATGCTGTCCATGGTCTCGATGAGCTCCCGGGAGAGCTCCGGGACCTCCAGGCCGTACTTGGAGCACAGGTCGGCAGTGATGACCCCCCAGCCCCCTCCCAGGGTCATGATGGCCACCCGGTTGCCCTTGGGCAGGGGCACGGCATCAAAGGCAGCGGCCAGGTCCAGGAGATCCATCGGGCCTTCGACCTTGATGATCCCGGCCTGGCTGCAGAGGGCATTGAAGACCTTGCTGTTCGAGCTCATGGCCCCGGTATGGCTGGCAGCCGCCTTGTTTCCGGCCTGGGACTCCCCGCCCTTGAGCAGGATGACCGGTTTCTTCTGGGCCAGCCTCCGGGCACTGTGGAAAAAGCGGGGCCCGTCATTGACGCTCTCCACGTAGAGCATGACCGTCTTGGTCAGGGAGTCAACGGCAAAACAGTCCAGAAAATCCTCGATGTTGAGCATGGCCTCGTTCCCGGAGCCGCAGAAGGCCCGGATGCCGATGCCCTGCTTGACCGCGAAGGACAAGAGCTGAACGCCCATGTTCCCTGACTGGGAGACCATGGCCGTGCTTCCCGGGCGAGGGTGAACGATGGTCCCGGTGCAGTGAAAGTCGATATGGGGATTGCACAGGCCCATGGTGTTCGGACCCAGAATGACCATGCCTGCCTCCCTGGCCAGGCGAACCAGGTTGTCCTCTGCTTTTCTGCCTTCAGGTCCGGTCTCTGAAAAGCCGGAGGTGATCAGGATGATGGCCTTGACGCCCTTGTCCTTCAGCTCAGGGAGAAGGTCCGGAACATGAGCCGCCGGAACAGTGATCACCGCCAAATCGACCTGACCCGGCAGCTCCCGGATCGAGGTCAGGGCCTCCTGTCCGACAATGGTTCCTCCCTTGGGATTGACGAGGTAAATGTCGCCTCTGTAGCCGCCGCTCTTGGTGTTGGTCACCAGCATGTGTCCCCATTTGCCCATCTGTCCCGAGGCCCCGACAAAGACCACAGACTTGGGGTAGAAGAGCGGATTGATGGTTTCCGGCGAGTTTCTGGGCGGTGCCGGAACCGATTGAACGCTGTCCTCCAGGACAACGAGAGCGTCGGCAGCGGAAAAATCGCCCTCTGGGGACAGGAGCAGGGGATTGATGTCAATTTCCGCGATGTCTGGAAACTGGCAGCTGATCTCCGACAGTCCGGTCAGAACCCGGACCAGCTCATCCATGTCAGCAGGGGCTTCGTTCCTGAAGTGGTCCAGGAGCGACCTGGCCCTGATGTCCTCGATCATGTCCAGGGCATCGGTCCTGGTCAGAGGGGCCAGGCGCAGGGAGATGTCCTGCAGGGCTTCAGTGTAGATGCCTCCCAGACCGAACATGATCACCGGACCGAACAGAGGATCCCTGAACAGGCCGGCCACAAACTCCCTTTTGCCCGAAAGCTGAGGCTGAACCAGGAGTCCCTCAAGGTCGTCGCCGCCACGGTTGACAATGGCCTCACACGCCCTCAGCACCTCCTGGTCGGAGGTCAGATTGAGCTGAACCAGACCGCGTTCGGTCTTGTGCGCCAGGGTGGGGCCATAGCCTTTGACCACGACCGGGAAGCCCAGTTCCCTGGCGGCCTGAAGGCACTCGTCAGCGGTCTGAGCTTCGATGTCCTGCACGCAGGGGATATGGAAAGCCGCCAGAACCCGTTTGGCTTCGTGCTCGGCCAACATGCGGCGTGAGGACCGTTTGGCTCTGGCGATGGTCTGCTGGGCCTCTGTACGTGGGTTCATGGAACCTCCTTGAAAATGAATTTTCATTCATTTTTTTACACCAAATCTGGCTGGTTGGAAAGCTCGGACTTGCGGCCGACCTTGGGTCAAAGCAAGTCCGCCACGATCGCTTGGCCTGAAGCCTGCGCCCGGTCAGCGGTTTTTGCGTTTGATGAATCGGTTCTGATGACTTATGCTCCCCCCAAACGGGTGAACCTCTCCCTCGAGGCCGATTCGGAGAATGAATGCTGATGCAGGATCATGACAAATCAAAGACTGCCTTGATCCAGGAGCTGACCCAGGCCAGAGAAGCCAGGGTCAGGCTTGAACAGGAGCTGGCGTCCTCCAGGGAAGAGGTCCGTCGCTACAGGTCGCGCAGCGATCTGGAAAACATGGTCTTCGACAATATCGTCGAAGGGGTCACCGTCTGGGGGCAGGACGGCCGGCTCGAATTCGCCAACGCATCCTTCTACAGACTGACGGGGTACAGCCCGGCAGAGATCCGGAACCTGGACGACTGGTTTGTCCGGGCCTATCCTGATCCACAGCAAAGGGCCAGCATCATTGAGGACTGGAACGCCTCCTTTGCCCAGAGGGAGGCGGTTCGCGAGTTCGAGGTCACCTGCAGGGACGGAACGGCGAAAGCCGTTGAATTCAGAGCCGTCTTTCTGCCCGGGGGCCTGGCCCTGGTCACCCTGACCGACGTGCAGGAGCGAAACCATGCCCACCAGGCCCTGCTGCAAAGCGAAAAAAAATACGCCACCCTGTTCAATCAGTCCAACGATGGAATCTTGCTCCACGACCTGGAGGGGAACATCCTTGAGGCCAATGACAAGGCCCTGGACATGTTCGGCACCTCTCAGGCTGAACTTCTGAAGCGAACCATCCCCGAGCTGCACCCCAAAGAGGCCCTGCCCGCCTCTCAGCAGGCCTTTGATGAGACAAGGCAGAAGGGATCGGCCAATTTCGAGATCCCCTTTGAAAAAAAAGACGGACGGGTCTTCTGGGCTGAAGTCTCCTCGAGGGTGCTGGACATTGATGGCGAACATGTCGTTCTCGGCCTGATCAGGGACATCTCCGATCGAAAGAGGACCGAGGACGAGATCAAGTCAACGAACAAGCGTTTGGCCCAGATCATCGACTTTCTTCCAGACGCGACCTTCGTCATCGACGTTCGGGGTCGGATCATTGCCTGGAACAGGGCCATGGAGAAGCTGACCGGCATGGCCGCCCGGGACATGATCGGCAAAGGCGACTATGAGTATGCCTTGCCGATCTACGGCCGGCGCAGACCGCTGTTGATCGACCTGGTCCTTGAACCCAGGGCGGAGCTTGAGTCCAGGTATGACAATCTCACCTGGCATGGCGATTCCGTGACCGCTGAAACAGTCCTCAGTCCCGGGGAAAGCGGCAAAGATGTTCACCTCTGGGGGACGGCCACAGTCCTCTACAACGAGCAGGAGGAGGTCATCGGGGCCATTGAGAGCATCCGGGACATCACCGAAAGGAAGCACAACGAGGAGGCCCTGAGAGAGTCTGAAGCCAAGTACAGATTTCTGGTGGACAACACCACTGACGGGATCTTCATCATCCAGGACTGGAGAATCGAGGTCCCCAACACAAGGCTTTCAGAAATCACCGGGTATTCGCAACAGGAAATGGAGTCGATCCCGTTTCTGGAGCTCGTCCACCCCAGCGACCGGGACATGGTCCAGGATGTGCACCTCAGGAGAATGGCCGGGGAGAGGGTCCCCGAATCCTCATCATTCCGGGTCATCACCAAGTCCGGGGACAACATCCTCGTTGACCTGAGCGCAGTGGTCATCACCTGGCTGTCCAGGCCGGCGACCTTGAACACGCTCCGGGACAGGACCCACCAGTACCAGAGAGAAAAGCAGCTCGAACGGGCGCAGCGCATGGAGTCCATCGGCACCCTGGCCGGGGGCATCGCCCATGACTTCAACAACCTGCTCATGGCCATCCAGGGCGGGGTCTCCATCCTCCTGCTGAAAAAGGGTCAGGACGACTGGGACTATGAGAGGCTCAAATCCATTGAGCAGTATGTCCAGGATGGTGCCGAGCTCACTCAGCAGCTGCTCGGTTTTGCCAGGGGGGGCAAATTCGAGTCGCGAACCCTGGATCCCCGTGCGCTGATAGAGCAGAGCTCGCGGATGTTCGGCCGGACCAGAAAAGAGCTGACCATTGAGACCAGATTCCCGGAGACGACATGGCCGATTGAGGCGGACCCGGGGCAGATGGAGCAGGTCCTTCTGAACCTGTACATCAATGCCTGGCAGGCCATGACCGATGGCGGAACCCTGACTCTGGGCCTTGCCAATGTCCGGATCGACAGGGACGATCCCCACGTCGAAGACATCGAGCCGGGGAAGTACGTCCGCATCTCGGTCGGCGACAACGGGGTCGGCATGGACGCTGAGACCCAGAAGAGAATCTTCGACCCCTTCTTCACCACCAAGGACATCGGCCGGGGGACCGGACTCGGTCTGGCCTCTGTCTACGGCATCATCAAGAACCACAAAGGGTTTATCGAGGTCTCCAGTGAGCCGGGGACCGGGTCGACCTTCGACCTCTACCTGCCGGCCTCTCCAACGAGCCCCGAAGAGTCAAGCGTGGGAGCAGATACCATGGATCAGGCCAACTCAAGAGGCGAGACCATCCTTCTCGTGGACGATGAAGACATGATCCTCGAGGTCACCCATGAGCTTCTGGCCAGCAGCGGCTATCGGGTCCTCAAAGCCAGAGGGGGGCACCAGGCCCTGGACATGTTCGAACGCCACATGGACGAGATCGATGTCGTTCTTCTGGACATGATCATGCCCGGGATGAACGGTGCAGAGACCTACGACCGGCTCAAGTCCATCGACCCCACGGTGAAGGTCATCCTGACCAGCGGCTACAGTCTGGACGGACAGGCTGAGAAGATCTTTGCCAAAGGGTGCAACGGCTTTTTGCAGAAGCCCTTCAGCATCGACAGCCTGTCCGAAAAAATCTCCGAAATCATGAACCAGCCGTCCCATTGGGGTCAGGATTGAAAAACGAACAGCGCCGGCTCGGCAGTGATGCCCGTGAGCCTTCCAAAAGCAGCATGGAGCTGTCCCGGGGCAAAATCCTCGAGGTGGCAGAGCGATATGTTGAGCTGGAGCAGGAGCTGGAGAACCTGAAAAAAGAGCTCGATCTTCTCCAGGCCGAGCACGACCTTCTGCGGGACATCCTCTTCATCGGGTACCCCAAAAAAGAGACCTCTGAGATCATCGAGATGCTCAAAGAGGCTGACGAAAACACCTTTGCGGGCCTGATCGAGGAGATCCGCCGTGAAATGGCTCACCGGGACGAGCTGCTCGAGAAAGGCACCAACCTCGACGATGCCCTGCTGCAGAAAAAGCAGGGATGCATCATCTGCGGGCAATACAAAGACGCCTCTTTCACCGAGCTGGCGGACAGGGGCATGATCCTCCGGGACGAGCAGGGCGGCGGCTGGATCTGCATGGACTGCTTTCTGGCCTCCGACCTTGACGATGACGAGGAGGAAGAGGACGAATAGGCCGTCCCAGCAAGGCCCTTTCAGGACCATGGTTCTGGAAAAACGAACCTGGTCAGGGTCTTCCCCCAGGATCGAAATGCCCGGGTGGAGTGGCAAACCGCTGAAGACGTGAGGGCTTCATTCTCGGGCCCGACGCTAGCCGCCGAGGTTCAAACTGTACTGGAGGGCGATGTAGACCACATAGACAGCCAGGAGCCAGGCTCCCTGCCAGCGCTTGAAGAAACCGTCCTGGTTCAGCCCGATGAAGAGACGGAAAGAGTAGAGGATGATGAGCATGGCTGGAAAGTGGAAGGTGAAAAAGGTCGGGTGAACGGTCAGGGGTCTGGCCGTGGCAGCGGCCCCGATCACAAAGAGGCAGTTCAGGACATCGGCCCCGACGACATTGCCGACCATGACCTCCGGGTGCCCTTTGCGCACTGCCGTGATCCCGGTCACCAGTTCGGGCAGTGAGGTGCCCAGGGCGACCATGGTCGCGGCAATGATGTCCTCGGGGACCCCGAGGCGCACGGCGATTTCCGAGGCCGCCGGCACCAGGACCCGAGCCCCGGCAACAACCAGAGTCAGGCCGATCAGAATCTGGATCAGGCTGAGGGGGACAGACCGGGTCGATGCCTCCTCCTCTCCGAGCACGACCTGCTCCCCGCCGGCTTTGGCCCAGAAGTAGCTGATGTAGATGTACCCCACCAGCAGGATGAGGAAGGCGATCCCGGTCTTCCTCCCCAGGACCGGCATGTCCGGGGTCTGCCATCTGGCCACGAGGGCCAGGATGACCAGCAGGGTGGCTGATCCAACCTGAATCCAGCCTGTCCTGTTCAGGATGAAGGTGTTCATGGGGATCCTGGTCAGGAGACAGGCCACGCCGAGGACCAGCCCGGTGTCGGCGATGATCGATCCCACCCCGTTGCCCAGGGCCAGCCCCGAGGTCCCCATCCAGGCCGCCGTGACCGATACGAACGCTTCGGGCAGGGTGGTTCCCAGGGAGACGATGGTCGCGCCGATGACGATCCTGGGCATGCCTGTGCGCTGAGCCAGCTCCACAACACCGTCGATCATCCAGTCGGCCCCTTTGGACAGGATCACGATACAGGCCACGATCAGGCCAAGGAGAAGGGGCATGGACAGGCTGGCTGCCAGACTGGTCAAGGCATGTTCCATAGGGATGAACTCAAGTTCAGGCGTCAGCCCTGCCTCTGGCCGGCCTGACAGGTTGAGGGTTGAAGGTTGATGGGAGAAAAGAACATTCACTCTTCACGTGATGACACCCAGCTCGGCCAGTTTGATCAGTGAAGAAACGTTGTCTGGGCTCTGTCAGGTCAAAGCAGTCTTCCTCGTCTGAAACTTCATCGCGAGTTTTCAGGTTTCAGGTGTCTTGTTTCAGGAAGAAGGCCTTCAAGTACATTGACTGAAAGGAGTTTCTGCCCTGATCAAACTGGCCGGGCGACTTTTTTCCCGACACGTCAGGAATCTTTTCTGTCCTCAACCTTGAACCTGTCAGCCCAGCCAGCGGCAGGGCTGAAACCCGACACCCGAACACCTGTGATGACATCCAGACGGGCGCTGCCACAGGTGGCAGGGCTCACTGCCGGCCAGCTCGGGCCCCAAGGTAGCCAAACCCGGAGAGCTTGGCAATCTCTTTGCGTCGACGATGAGGCTTGCATGTTGCCTGCCCGATCAGGTAGTGATGAGGCACCATGATGGAGATACTCAGGGGGAGCAGAACGGTTTTCCCTTCTGCTCCCCTGAGATCGTCGCGATCCAAGGGGGGCCGGGATGCATGTCCCATGCTGCAGAACGCAGGTCGAGACGCTTTGCCCTCATGAAGAAGAGTTGTCCGAGTGAGCTGGAGCCACAATGAAATCGACTCCGTTCAATCCGCACACCGATCTGGCCCCGATCCCTTTCTCAGAGGACATATGCCGGGCGGCCAGGGCCATGAGGGACAGGGGCCTGCAGTGGCAGCCCCATGCCGGGTGCTTTGTCTGGGACCAGGAGCGGGTCATTGAAGTCTCCTCCCCCTTCCCCCAGAACATCTTCTTTATCCTCAACCTCGGCCATTTTCTGAAACGATTTCAGAGCCTGGAAATCATGACCCAAAAGCTGGTCTGGCTGCCGACCTGGCACCAGGCCAGACAAATCTGCACCACGATGGGAATCGCTGACAGCAGCATCCTGGAAGTGGTCCAGAACTCCTTCGAAGCTGACAGAAATGACGAGCTGCTCGACCTCTACGAGCTGATCCTGAACCACCTCTGAGCTTGAGCCTGGAGAAAAAGAGGCCTGTCCCATGGACGGTCATGGAAAGGGAGAAGGTCATGAAATGGATTGCCCTGACCACCCTGATCTTCGGTCTGATGGCCGGCTCGCCCAGAGCCCAGTCGCCTCTGGACCTGAGCCAGTACCAGTGGACGCATCGGCTGCTGCTCATCTTTGCCCCGTCTGAGCAGAATCCGGCCTATCTGGACCTGGAGGATCAACTCCAGGCATCAGAGGCTGAGCTCGCCGACCGGGACCTCATCGTGTTCCGCCTTTTTGCACAAGGACGGGGAAGCGCGGCTGGAGCCCCGATCGGAAACGACTCGGTGTCTTTGCTCTACGACCGGTTTGACGTTCAGCAAGGGGCGTCCACTGTGGTCTTGATCGGCAAAGACGGCGGAGAAAAGGCTCGACAGGTTGGCACCTTTGATCTGCAGGCCATTTTTGAGCGCATTGACGCCATGCCCATGAGGCAGCGGGAAATGAGGCAGCAGAAAAAGGGATGAGGAGGCAGGCATGTCCGGGTTGAAACCCTGTCCCGGAGTGGAGGGGTTGGGCTGCACAGACTGTCCATGCCGGTCGCTCCTCTTCCTGGCCAGTCAGCGGCCTCAACCGAAAGACGCGGCAGACGGGCTGGACACCGAGGTTCACCCCCTGGAGCTGCGTCCCTCCACATGAAAAAACTTCGAGGCCACGACATGCTCAGAGAGGTCCTGACCTCTGTCAACGACCAGGAGGGCGCATCCATTCCAGCCGGTCTGCCCCCGGTGATCGATGCCCATGTTCATGTCTTTCCATCCAGAGTCTTTTCTGCGGTCTGGCAGTGGTTCGACGACCATGCCTGGCGGATCAGGTACAGGATGTCGACCTCCGGGGTCTTCGACTTTCTCCTGTCCAGGGGGATCCAGCGGATAGTGGCCCTGCAGTACGCCCACAAGCCCGGGATCGCTTCCGAACTGAACCGGTACATGGTTGAGAAGTGCCGTCGGCACGGCCATCGAGTCCAGGGGCTGGCCACGGTTTTCCCCGGCGAGGAGGGGACCCGGGAGATCCTGGAGGAGGCCTTTGCCCATGGCCTGGCCGGGGTCAAGCTGCACGCCCACGTGCAGTGCTGCGACCTGCACTCGGACGGCATGCAGCGGGTCTATGACTGCTGTCAGGAGCACGGCAAACCGCTGGTCATCCATGCCGGACGGGAGCCCAAGAGCACGGCCTATCGCTGCGACCCCCATGAGATCTGCAGTGTTGACAGAGTTGCGCATGTTGTCAGAAACTTCCCCCGACTCCGGCTCTGCGTGCCGCACCTTGGTTTTGATGAGCTGGCCGCCTACAGGGCGCTCATTGACAAGGTCGACAACCTCTGGCTGGACACGACCATGGTCCTGGCAGACTACTTCCCGATTGAGGATGACATCTGCCTTGATCACTACCGGCCGGAGCGGATCATGTATGGCTCTGACTTTCCCAACATCCCCTACGCCTGGGACAGAGAGCTGAAGCGGTTGGCAAGGCAGAGTCTTTCACAGGGGCGTTTGGAGCGCCTTCTGTACTGCAATGCCGTTGACTTTTTCAATCTCTCTGAAGCTGAAGACAAGCCCTTGCGGTGATGCCCGATGCTTCCTCCAGATTCAAAAGCGTCGATGTGTCCAAAAAACACCAGCACAGAGCACGTTAACCCCCAATGAGACCATGAAACTGATCGATCTCAAAAAAATGCCCAGCCAGGAGCGGGACACGCTCAATCTTGTCGTCGGCGTTGACCAGGGAAGGCTGGTCATGGTCGCCAGGAAAAAGGGTGACGACGAATGGACCCTGTATCAGCATACCGGCCAGGGCCCCTTGAACAAAGAGAGCCTGATCAGGTTCGGCAGCCTTTCGACCCTGGATGACGTCCTGGCCTATTTTCAGGGTAAAGAGCTCAAACCGTGCTCTCCCAGTAAACGTCCTGTAGACGGGGCCCAGAAAGCAACCGAATCCGTGCAGAGTGTGGTCGAGCGGCGTTACTACCGCAAGCGGGTGAGCTTGAACGGGGAGTATCGCAACCGCCGTTCCGGCTCGTCCGGGGATATCCTGGTTGAGGACGTGTCCTTCAAGGGCCTGAAGTTCACAACCATCGATCCCCACGACATTCAGACCGGGGACAGGCTCCAGGTGTCCTTTACCCTGGACGATGCCAAGCGGAGCGTGATCAAGAGGAAGGTCCTGGCCAAGTATGTCAAGGCCAGAGACATTGGGGTCGAGTTCGTCAACCCTCCGGAGTACGACAAGGAGCTGGGCTTCTATCTCATCTGACCGGAGTCCTGTCCGGTCATCACTTCCGGCCTTGATGCCATGGCGGCCGGTCGACCTCTTCTTCGGAAAGAGAAAAGCGGCTGAAGGTAGCCCCTTCAACCGCTTGAACTTTTGGTGGTGCCGAGGGGGGGAATCGAACCCCCACGGGCGTTTGCCCACAGCGC
>CAZNIP010000070.1:0-16421 GCA_964573115.1 uncultured Desulfohalobiaceae bacterium
TTGATGATCTCCTCCGGGACATCCATGCCCGGGACCTTGCTCTGCATGTACTTGGCCATACCCACGCTCTTCATGGGCGTGATTCCGGCCAGGATGGACGTCTTTTCGGCCAGGCCCATGTCCACGACCTGCTTGGTCCACTCCCGCATCCGTTTCATGTTGTAAATGCACTGGGTCTGGACAAAGTCGACACCGGCATGAATCTTCTTGGCCAGTCGGTAGACCCGCCATTCCAGGGGCTCGGCAAAAGGGTTGGCCGCAGCGCCGATGAACATCTGCGGCGGCGTGTCGATGTCGGCCCCGCCCTGGAATTTGGCCTCGTCCCTCATGGTCTTGGTCATGTTCACAAGTTGAATGGAGTCGATGTCAAAGACGCCTTTGGCGTGAGGATGGTCGCCGAACTGCTGGTGATCGCCGGAAAGGCAGAGGATGGTGTTGATCCCCAGGCCATAGGCCCCAAGGATGTCCGCCTGCATGGCCAGCCGGTTCCTGTCCCTGCAGACCATTTGATAGACAGGCTCCAGACCTTCCTGCTTGACGATATGTGACGTGGCCCAGCTGGACATCCGGACCATGCCTGTCTGATTGTCCGTGATGTTGACGGCGTCGACCATGCCTTTGAGATGAGATGCCTTGGTTTTGACTGCTTCGACATTCGCTCCCCGTGGTGGTCCCAGTTCTCCAGTGAATGCAAAATGACCTGCATTGAGGACCTTTTCCAGATTGCTTTCGGTTTTCATAGGCAGCTTCTCTTTGTGGTTTGGTTATCTGACAATCGAGAATCAGGCTGGGGGATCAGAGTGTCAGCAGACACATGGCAGGGATGAAGAACATGGCCGAGTCGCGGGTCCTTCGTGCTCTCCAGTTGCGTCGTTTCTTCCGCTCTTTGACCAGATCGAGATTCTCATAGCCCATGGGATCGAACTGCACCACCGGGGACTGTTCGAATTGCCCCAGACAGTCGAGGGCCACCTGTCTGGACAGGGCCTGCATGTCTTGAAAATATTCTCCGACATGATTCACGGCAAAGGTCTTCTCCATAAAATTCAGGGAGGAATCGTAGCTGTTCTGCCTGGAGAGGACCAACCCACCCTTGAAGATCTTCTTCTTGAAGCCAAAGGCCATCCTGGACTTGCGCAGGATGGACAGGAGCATGGTGTCAGCCTCTTTGGGAGCCTCCTGAATGACCTGCTTGAGCTGCTCCTTGGAGAAATCGGTCTTCCTGTCCGCCTGCATCTCCACATAGACGTGGGAGAACTTGCCCCGGCCAGGCCCGAGTTGAAGGATATTGGGCACATAATAGTTGTGGGCGATGACGTCGGCTGCCAGGTGGGTCAGGTAACCGTAGGCATAGGCCTGCATTTCCGGCGTCTTGACCGCCCGGGTCAGCCTGAGCCCGGCTTCCCAGCTGTGGCAGTGATTGGGGGTCAGGGTTTTCCCCTTGCCCACGAGGATGTCCGCGCTCAAGCAGCCATAGAGGAACGAGAGCTCGAACTGGCTGATGATGGCTGCCACCGGGGTGGAGAGCAGGTGCAGCTGACTGAGGATGGAGTTGCCGAGAGCGATATGGAATCCTGGTCCCCAGGCCAGGGCAGGGGCTGCGCCCAAACCCATGCTTGCCAAAAGGACAAGGACAATGAAGCTGATTTTTTTGAACGTCATAAGCACACGAAAGGATAACCTGAGAATGGTCTGGACCGCAACTGTGTGGACCGAATCTTTAATCTCTGGCTTCTTAGCAAAAACAGGCAAGGGTGACAAGCCCGAAATTTCCGCTTGTATCAAGGCAATCCAGGGCCAGGACCACATCAGGCGCAGGCTGCAAGCATCCTTTCCAGGGCCTGCAGGGCCTCCAGTTTTTCCCCAGGGGAGACCTGAATGGGTTCTGTGGTTTCCAGGTTCTCCAGCAGACGGGCCAGCTTGTCTTCAGTGATCCTGGCCATATTGCTGCACCAGCTCTGAAAAAGGGGCTGGACGGTCTTGTCGCCGTGATACTGATGTTTCAGCCTGTTCACCAGGTTGCACTCCGTGCCCACGTAAATGGTCGCCCCTGGATCAGCCTCCTGCACAAAGCGGATGATCTGGGATGTGGATCCGCTGGCATCGGCCAGGTCCACGAGTTCCGGCGGACATTCCGGATGGACGATGACCCTGGCCCCTGGATCCTGCTGCCTGACCCGGGCCAGGTGGCCCGGCTTGAAGAGCTGGTGGACCACGCAGACGCCAGGCCAGATGTAGAGGTCTGTGGTGTCTGAAAAATCATCCCGGCGGAGGCTGAGCATCTCCCAGGCCGATGGAGGCAGGCCGAGCTGGCCAGCCGTGTTCCGGGCCAGATTCTTGTCCGGCAGGAAGAGGACCCCGTCTCCCTGGTCCAGGGCCCACCTGAGCATGGTCGCCGCATTGGCCGAGGTGCACACAGACCCCCCAAAGCGTCCGCAGACCTCCTTGACCGCGGCCGAGGTGTTCACATAGGCCAGAGGGACAATCTTTCTGCCCTGGCGGGTGAGCTTGTTCAGCGTGCTCTCCACCAGCGCGGCCGGGGCCATGTTGGACAGGAGGCACCCCGCCTCCCGGTCGGGAATGAACACCCGCTGACCTTCTCTGGCCAGGATGGCTGCGGATTCAGCCATGAAGTACACCCCGCACATGATGATCGCTCTGGCCCCAAGGCTGGGAATCTGCCTGGCCAGTTCCAGAGAATCGCCCACAATGTCGGCGTGGGCCACAACCTCATCCTGCTGGTAGTGATGGGCCATGATGCACAGGTCCGAACCCAGGCGCGCTCTGGCCTCCCTGATGATCTCAGCTGACTCCGTCAACCTTGCCCTCCTTGTCCTGATGTGCGCTTGACATTGACAGGGGAGATAGTCATTCAATACTCATTTTGCAAGCCCTGCTCGAATCGTGGAGACAACCCGGGCCGGAGCTTGTGAAATCCTCTGTGATGAAACCCCGACATTTCAGCGCCGCCAGCGGCCGGCCTGAATGGTGACCCCATGAGCACCTGGAAATTCGAGACCCTGAGCCTGCACGGTGGACAGAAAGCCGATCCGGTCACCGGGAGCCTGGCCACCCCCATTTACCAGACATCGAGCTTTGTCTTTCAGAGCCCTGACCATGCCGCCGGGCTCTTCAGCAACGAGCCTGAAGTCTGGTCCCCCCGACTGACCACGGGTGGGGCCGATCCGTCTGAGGACGGGTTCCCATCCCGGGAGAGCGGCAACATCTACACCAGGATCATGAACCCCACCACCGACGTCCTGGAAGCCAGATTGAGCCTGCTCGAAGGCGGTATCGGGGCCCTGGCCGTCAGCTCCGGGTCGGCTGCCGTGACCATGGCCGTGCTGAACATCTGCCGCAGCGGCGACCACATCGTCTCCAGCTCCAGCCTGTATGGGGGAACCCACCACCTCTTCGAGCAAACGCTGCCGCAGTACGGGGTCTCCGTGTCCTTCTTCCCCAGCCACAGGCCGGATCTGGCTGCCGAGGCCATTCAGGGCAACACCAAGTGCCTGTTCGCCGAGACCGTTGGCAACCCGGGCCTGGACACCCCGGACCTGGAGGCCCTGGCTGAAACGGCCCATGAGCAGGGCATCCCCTTGATCGTGGACAACACCGTGCCCACGCCCTATCTCTGCCGACCCCTGGAGTCGGGAGCGGATATCGTGGTTCACTCCCTGACGAAATTCTGCGGCGGTCACGGCACGACCATCGGCGGGGCCATTGTCGACAGCGGCGGCTTCCCCTGGCAGGACTCGGACTCGTTCCCCATGCTCACAGACAGGGCGCTCGGGCCCTCTGCCGCCAGCTGGGTGGACGCCGTGGGCCCCGGGGCCTACATTGTCAAAGCCAGGAGCACCCTGCTTCGGGACATGGGGGCCTGCATCTCCCCGTTCAACAGCTTTCTGATCCTCCAGGGCCTGGAAACCCTGCCGGTGCGCATGGACCGGCACTGTGAAAACGGACTGCAGGCCGCCCGTTTCCTGGAGGCCCATCCCAAGGTCGACTGGGTCCTCTACCCCGGTCTGTCCAGCCACCCCACTCACGCCATGGCCAAACGCTATCTGAAAGGGGGGTTCACGGCCATGATCGGCTTTGGCATCAAGGGAGGACTCCAGGCCGGGCAGCGGTTCATCTCCAGCCTGAGGCTGGTCAGCCATCTGGCCAACATCGGTGATGCCAAGACCCTGGCCATCCATCCAGCCTCGACCACCCACTCCATGCTCTCCCCTGAGGAGCAGAAGCGGGCAGGGGTCACTCCGGACTTTGTCCGGCTCTCCATCGGGCTGGAGCACGTTGAGGACATCCTCCAGGACCTGGAGCAGGCCCTGGAGCAGGCATGACTCATTTTTGCCGGCGGCAAAACTGAATTCTTGCGGCTGCCTTTGCTTTGAGCTGCCTCATCATCCTTTTTTTACTGACGCCAATGATGACCACAACCACGCGCACCACTCCCGGCAGAACAGAGACCCGGTTCTTTGAGTTCGGCCACCCCCCCCATGAAATGGTCTTTGAATGCGGCCTTTCCCTGGGGCCGCTGACGTTGGCCTATGAGACCTATGGCCGGCTCTCGGCCGACAGGGACAACGCCATCCTCATCCTGCACGCCCTGACCGGGGACGCCCACGCCGCCAGAAACGACCCGGACAGCACCGCCAAGCCCGGCTGGTGGGAGGCCATGGTCGGTCCGGGTAAAGGCATCGACACCTCCAGGTACTTCGTCATCTGCTCCAATGTCCTGGGCGGGTGCATGGGTTCCAGCGGTCCGTCCTCCATCAACCCCAAGACCGGACGCCCCTTTTCCCTGTCCTTTCCCATGGTCACCATCGGGGACATGGTCCAGGCCCAGAAACAGCTCATCGACCATCTGGGCATCACCAGGCTGCTGGCCGTTGTCGGGGGGTCCATGGGCGGCATGCAGGTCCTGGAGTGGGCGGTGCGCTTCCCTGACGCGGTCAAAAGCGCTGTGCCCATCGCCACCACGGCCAAGCACTCGGCCATGGCCATCGCCTTCAACGAGGTGGCCAGGCAGGCCATCATGAAGGACCGCAACTGGAACAACGGGGACTACTACGGCGGCCCGCAGCCGGACCACGGCCAGGCGGTGGCCCGGATGATCGGTCATGTGACCTACCTGTCGGATGTCGCCCTGCGCCAGAAGTTCGACCGCAATCTCCAGGACCGCTGTGAGATCGCCTATGGCCTGGAAACCGACTTTCAGGTCGAGAGCTATCTTCAGCACCAGGGTGAAAAGTTCGTCAGCCGTTTTGACGCCAACTCCCTGCTCTATCTGTCAAAAGCCGCGGACTACTTCGACCTGGCCGGGAGCTACGGCAAAGGATCCCTGGCCAGGGCCTTCTCCAGGACCAGCTCCGACTTCCTGGTGGCCTCGTTCACCTCGGACTGGCTCTACCCCACCTCCCAGTCCAAGGCCCTGGTTCAGGCCATGAAAAAGAACAACCTCCAGGTCAGCTTTTGCGAAATCGACACCGACTACGGTCACGACTCGTTCCTGGTGGACAACCCCGACCTGTCCGAGCTCGTCGCAGGCTTCCTGAGACGGCAACAGGCGTCAGCCGACACGTGAGGCATCATGCGTTTTGACCTGAGGACCATCGCCTCCTGGGTCAAGCCCCGGAGCAGGGTTCTGGACCTGGGGTGCGGGTCGGGGGAGCTGCTCCTGCACCTTCAGGAGAACAAGGACGTCCAGGGCACAGGGATCGAGCTCAACGGGGACAAGGTCATCCAGGGCATCCACAATGGGGTGAACATCATCCACGGCGACATCTATGACGAAATCATGGACTACCAGGACCAGTCCTTTGACGACGTCATCCTCAGCCAGACCCTGCAGCAGGTGTTCAGACCGGCCCGCCTGATCCACGAAATGCTCCGTGTCGGACGCAGGGGCATTGTCAGCTTCCCGAACTTCAGCCACTACCGGAACAGGGCCTTCTTTTTCTTCCGTGGCCGGGCCCCGATTTCCAAGGCCCTGCCCTACGAATGGTTCGACACCCCGAACATCAGGGTCATCCCGCTCAAGGACTTCAAGCGGTTCTGTACCATTTTCGAGTTCGACATCCTGCAGGAAACGGCCATCTCCACCCAGCGCCACGAGGAGCGGGGACGCACGGTCCGCTTTCTTCCCAACATGTTCGCCAAGTACGGGATCTATCTGCTTGGAAAGAAAAAGAAGGTTGAAAAGATATGATGCAGGCCGGTCAAAGACCGGCCTGCATCATACGTGGTTGCGCAGCTGCAGCTCCACTGGATGGGGGTTGAGGTAGACCTGATCCCTGAGATAGGGCTGATCGTATTTGCGGACAAAATGGTTGAGCAGGGTGATGGGGACGATCAGGGGCAGCAACTTTCTGGCGTAATGGTCGATGACCTCGCGGATCTCCTGTTTTTCGTCCCCGGAGATCTGCTTCTTGAAGTAGCCCATGATGTGGTAGAGGACGTTGACGTTCTTCTTGACCGTGGGGTTGAGGCTCATGGCGTAGGAGAACTTGTCGAAGTACTCCCGGTAGAGCTCGTCGCGATCCTTGCCCTTGGCCTGGGCCACAAGGCGGCCCATCTCCCTGTAGGTGGGGACATGCTGGCCCATGAGCAGAAGCTTGTGCCTGGTGTGAAAATCCACCAGCCCGCCCCGGCCGGCCCCTGAGGTGACGAGCTCCCTCCACCGCCCGTAGGCGAAGACCCTGGTGATGAAGGCCTCCCGCAGGACCGGGTCGTGCAGGCGCCCGTCCTCTTCCACCGGAATGTCCGGAAAACGGTCCATGAAGGCCCGGGCAAAGATGCCCACCCCAGTGTGGGCCGGCATGCCTTTGTCCGAATAGACCTTGACTCGGGCCATGCCGCTGCTGGGGGACCGGCTCTTGAAGATGAAGCCGGAGAAGTCCTCCTCTGCCAGCTGCTCCAGCCTGTCTTTGGCCCACTCCTGCATCATGCCTGTCTTGTCTTCCCTGGTTTTGATGGTCACCAGGCTGGGGTTCTCGGGATCCCCGATCAGCCGCATGGCCTCTCTGGGAATGGGCATGCCCGACTCCACCTCCGGGCAAACCGGGACGTAGTCCACAAAGGTTCCCAGGGTGTCCCTGAGATACCGGTCCAGCTTGTGCCCCCCGTCGTAGCGGACGTTGTTGCCAAGCAGGCAGCTGCTGATCCCGAGCTTGATCTTCTCCGTCATGCCTTCGCTCCTCATGAATACGTGATGGTTCTATCCGGTTTCAGCCCGGCCTGAAACAGCTCTGCCGCCAGGACGCGGCAGCCAGAAGCTTCGCTTTTCCCGCGACAGCGGGTGGCTGTGCAGACCCGACCAGTATCGGGAGTCGAGGATCTTTTCCTCCCTCAACCCCCTCAACCTCTTATATCTTCCAGCTACCCCTTACAACTTACAACATACAACTTCTTCCCCTTCCCCCTCAACCTTCTCAACCTCTTCAACTTCCTCAACCTTCTTCATCCCCCCTCAACCTTCAACCCTCCACCTTCAACCCTTTACGATCTGATCATACTCCACCACCGGCCAGACGGCAAACTCGGCCGTGGGCTTGTGGCCCACCCCGACCGCCCCCTTGTGCATGTAGAGCGCATAGGCCCAGTCCGGCTCGAACCCGCTGGAGGTCGAGGACCAGTAGACCTCTTGGACATCGGCGAATCCTGCCTCTGGAGACAGGGCCGGGGTGTGTCGGGAAGCGTCCACCAGGGACTCCAGCTCGTTGATGTTCGGCAGATGCCAGGGCAGGCCTGTGGAAGTGGCCAGGTCCCGAACCGCTTCCAGGGCCCCGGGCCAGGTCATGGCCGCGGCAGGTGCCTGATCCCCGGTCAGCCAGACCAGCCTGGTCAAGCGGTCCAGGACGCCGATGGGCAGCGTCTCGAACCTGGTTGCCGGCCAGTGGGCCCCGAACTGCAACTCCCCGTCCTGACCTGTCTCCGAACAGGGGGCAGGCTGTCCCCGTTCGTCCGGACAGGTCACTTCCCCGGTCGCTGGCAGGACCCGGCTCTCTCCCCGCACGGGCCAGAACAGGTAGAACCGGTCCTTGCGCCCCCAGAACATCCGGCCGCCGGCCAGATGGACATACCAGGCATAGCCCGGAACCATGGCCGAGGATGTCGAGGTCCAGGTCCAGGTCTGCTGCACACCCTGGAAGGGGTGATCCCGATCCAGGGCCGGCTTGCTGTTCCCATGCACGATCAGGCTCCTGAGCTCGCGCCTGTTGGGCAGCCTCCAGTCCTCGAACCCGCCCATGGACTGAAGGTTGAGCTCCTTGACCATGCCCAGGGCTTCCTGCCAGCGCACGGGAAAGGCAAACGGGCTGACGTCAACCGGCCAGACCAGGCCGGTCAGGGTGTCCCTGACCGTTTCCTGAGACTCCTGGACGAACCGGGGTGATTCGGACCTGAGGCCCAATCCGAGCTCGGCGTCCTGCCCGCTGCCTGAACAGTCCATGGGCTGACCGCGCTCGTCAAAGCACTGCTCGATCCCTGTCGCCAGAACGTGGCCGATGGTCATGCCGCCCCCTGGCCGGTTTCCGGCTGAAAGAGACGCAGTCGCAGCGCGTTGCTGACCACGGACACCGAGCTCATGGCCATGGCCGCGGCCGCGATCATGGGGTTCAGTGTCGGGCCGCCGAACACGTGGAGCAACCCCGCGGCCACCGGGATGCCCAGAGAGTTGTAGAAAAAGGCCCAGAACAGGTTCTGCTTGATGTTCCGCACCGTGGACCTGCTCAGGGCCACCGCAGTGAGTACGCCGTGCAGGTCCCCCCGCATGAGGACGATGTCCCCGGACTCGATGGCCACGTCGATTCCCGAGCCCATGGCGATGCCCACATCAGCCTGAGCCAGGGCCGGAGCGTCGTTGATCCCGTCCCCGACCATGGCCACCCTGGCCCCTCTGCTCTGCAGGTCGGCGATCTCGTCGGCCTTGTTCTCCGGCAGGACCTGGGACCTGAGCTCGTCGATCCCGGCCTGACCAGCCACGGCTCTGGCTGTCTGCTCATTGTCCCCGGTGAGCATGACCACCTTCAAGCCCTTGGCCTTCAGGCCCTGAATGACGTCCGCGGCCTCCGGCTTCAGCTGGTCGGCCACCGCCAGCACAGCCGCGGCCTGACCGTCGATCCCCACGACCAGAGGGGTCTTGCCCGACTGGGCCAGGGCTACTGCCTGGTCCCGGACTGCCGCAGAATCGGCGGACACGACCCCCCGCTGCTCCAGGAAGGCCCTGTTGCCGATGAGCACGGCCCGACCGTCGACCTCAGCCGAAACCCCGAAGCCGGGCACGGCCTGGAAGTTCCTGGCCTGGGGCCATGCCGGTCCGGACCCGGACTCCAGGCCCCGGACCACGGCCTTGGCCAGGGGATGTTCAGACTCCTGCTCCACGGCCCCGATCAGGGTCAGCAGGGTTTCCCGGTCCACCGGGCAGCCGTCCAGGACAATGGTGTCGGTGAGCTCCGGTCGGCCGACCGTCAGGGTCCCGGTCTTGTCAAAGACCACCGTGTCCACGTGCTTGACCGTCTCCAGGGCCTCGCCGCTCTTGATCAGGGTCCCGAGCTGCGCGCCCCGGCCGGTCCCGACCATGATGGCCGTGGGAGTGGCCAGTCCAAGGGCGCAGGGGCAGGCGATGACCATCACGGCCACAAAGATCCGCAGGGCAAAAGGAAACTCGGCCCCTGACAGCAGCCAGGCCAGTCCCGAGACCAGGGCAATGCCGATGACCACGGGGACGAAGTACAGGCTGACCGTGTCGGCCAGGTTGGCGATCGGGGCCTTGGACCCCTGGGCCTCCTGGACCAGGGTGATGATCTTGGACAGGGTGGTCTCCCGACCGACCTTGTCCGCCCTCATCCTGAAGGACCCATGGGTGTTGTAGGTCCCGCCGATGACCTCGTCCTGGGGCTGCTTGCCCACAGGAATGGACTCCCCGGTGATCATGGACTCGTCAAGGCTGGAATGCCCGTCGACAAGGGTCCCGTCCACCGGGACCCTCTCCCCGGGACGGACCAGGAGCTCATCCCCGGGACGGACCTCGGAGACGAGCACCGTGACGTAGTCGCCGTTCTCGACCCTGGTGGCCTGATCCGGCTTGAGCTGCATGAGCTGCCTGATGGCGTCCGAGGTTCTGGCCTTTGACCTGTTTTCAAGGTACTTGCCCAGGGTGATCAGGGTCAGGATCACGGCAGCGGATTCAAAATAGAGGTCCTGGGCCCTGGCCACCGGGTTGGCGCCGATGGCGATTTCGGCCAGGTTCCAGGTGGAGTAGACAAAGGCCGCCCCGGTGCCGATGGCGATCAGGGAGTCCATGTTCGGCCCCAGCCTGAGCAGGCTGGGGATCCCCTGGCGGTAAAAGTCCCAGTTGATGACCAGGATGGGCAGGGTCAGGGCAAACTGGACCCCGGCATAGGCCAGCGGCGCCGTGACCGGGGCCAGGAACTCCGGCAGGGGCAGGCCGACCATCTCCCCCATGGATATGACGAACAGCGGCACGGCCAGGGCCAGGGAGATCCAGAGCCTCTTCTGCAGCCAGGCCACACGGGCCTGCATGTCCTCTTCCTGTTCATCCAGGGTCGAACCGGACTCCTCTTTGCTCACAAAGGCCTCGTATCCCGCGTTGTCCACGGCCTGGACCAGATCCTGGACCCCGGCCTGGTTGGGATCGAAGCTCACGTGGGCTTTTTCCGAAGCCAGATTGACAGAGGCCTGGTGGACTCCCTGGACCTTGCTCAGGGCCTTCTCCACCCGGCTGGAGCAGGCCGCACAGGTCATGCCCTTGACCGTCAGCTCGACCCGGTCCTTCTCAGTCGGGACTTCGGCCTGATACCCGGCCTCCTGGACCGCCTGCATGATGTCGTCCGGACTGAGCTTTTCCGGATCCCAGCTGACCCCCATCCTCTCCGTGGTCAGGTTCACGTTGGCCCTGTGCACCCCTTCCAGCCCTGAGATGGTCTTCTCCACCCGGCTGGAGCAGGCCGCGCAGTGCATGCCCTTGACCGTGAACTGCCCTTTTCGGCTCGACTGCTGAGCCTGGGTTTCTGATTCCGCCATACTTGCTCCTTCAATCTCAGGGCCGCCGGAGACGGCGCTGAAATGTAGCCTCTCATTGAATTCGATTGTATTTGTATTGCTCGTATGCAGGTGTCTTGTAATGACAAGCCAGGATAAAATTTTTGAGACAGGATTGACTGGATTGACTGGATCAAGATTTTTCACTGGCAGGCCAGATGCCTGCCAGTGATCTCATCCGCCTTTGGCGGGGCGAGCTTTCAGCCGCTCATCCGGAGCGGCTGAAAAAATTCTCTCTTCATCTCCTCTTATCCTGAAGATCCTGTCAATCCTGTCAAAAGATTCTTGCCTTTTCTTCAGCCTGAGGCAGAGACGCTACTGAAGCGGCATCAAGCGTTTGATCGTTCACGATGCTTCGGCCTCGTACCCGGCCTCCTTGACCGCAGCCTTGATGGTCTCCGGGTCCACCGGCCTGGCCTTGTCAAACGAGGCCTGGCCCGAGTCCAGATCGACCCGGACGTTCTCCAGGCCTTCAATGGCGTTCAGGGCCTTGGTCACAGCCTGGACGCAGTGCTGGCAGGACATGCCTTTGACCTTGATCGTCTCCATGGTTGCCTCCTTACATGGTTCATGGTTCTGCGTTGTCTGTTCAGGGTTCAAAGTCCTTTTTGCAGGTTCTGGTCACTTCATCCTCGATGAAGAGACCTGTTTCATTTCATCCAGGCACCTGGATGAAATGAATTGATCCGCAGGGCGTTGAGGACGGCCAGCAGGGCCACCCCCACATCGGCAAACACCGCCTGCCACATCGTGGCCAGGCCAAAGGCCCCGAGCCCGAGGACGCAGAGCTTGACCCCCAGGGCCAGGCCGATGTTCTGCCAGACAATGGTCCTGGTCCGTCTGGCGACGCGAACCGCCTGGACCATCTTTTCCGGCTTGTCCTCCATGAGGACCACGTCCGCTGCCTCAATCGCGGCATCCGACCCCAACCCGCCCATGGCCACGCCGATGTCCGCTCTGGCCAGGACCGGGGCATCGTTGATCCCGTCCCCGATGAACGCGGTTTTGCCTCCGGCCCCGTTCGCGCTCATGATCCGTTCCAGCTCGCTGACCTTGTCCTGGGGCAGAAGACCTGCAGAGATCCTGTCCAGTCCCAGGGCCTCGGCCACGGCTCGAGCCATGGCCTCACTGTCCCCGGTGAGCATGACCTGAGCGGTCACGCCCGCCTGTCGAAGGGCCTGGACCGCCTCTGCAGCCCCGGGCTTGACCTCGTCGCTGATGATCACCGCACCCAGGTACTCCTTGTCCCTGGCCACATGGACGACTGTCCCGAAATGTCGGTCGCTGTGGACCGGAACGTTCAGGGACTCCATGAATGCCGTGTTTCCGGCCGCATAGCTGACGGCGTCGATCCTGGCCAGAACGCCAAGTCCTGGCGATTCAGTGTACTCCTCCACCTCGGGGAGATCTTCGATGGGGCAGGCCCTGCGAATCGATTCGGCAATGGGATGACTGGAACGGCTTTCGGCCAGGGCAGCGGCCTCAAGCAGGCCATCCCTGTCCGAGGCTTCCGAGGGAAGGAGCTCGGCCACCGAGAACCTCCCCCTGGTCAGGGTTCCTGTCTTGTCCCAGACCACGGTTGTCAGCCTGTTCAAGCCTTCCAGGAAATGGCCGCCCTTGACCAGAATGCCCTGCCTGGAGGCCGCCCCGATCCCCCCGAAAAACCCCAGAGGAATGGAGATGACCAGGGCGCAGGGGCAGGAGACCACCAGAAAGATGAGTCCCCGGTAGACCCAGCCTGCGAGATCAACCTGGGCGCCGAACAGAGCAGCCCCTCCCGGGACTTTGGAGACCATCCAGGGGCCAAAAGCGATGACCAGGGCCAGGAGGACCACAGCAGGCGTGTACACCCTGGCAAACCTGGTGATGAAGCGCTCAGTCGGGGCCTTTCGAAGGGAGGCGTCCTGGACCAGGTCCAGGATCCGCTGCACTGTCGACTCGGCCAAAGGCTTTGTGACCTGGATCTCAAATCTGGCCGAAGTGCTGATCATGCCGGAGAGGATGTCCTCTCCAGGTCCGATCCTACGCGGCCTGGACTCCCCTGTCAGGGCCGAGGCGTCCACATCACCGCTGCCGGCGAACACGGTCCCGTCAAGGGGAACCCGCTCTCCAGGCCTGACTTCAATCCTCTGGCCCTCCTCAACGCGGCCGGGATCGACCTTGGCAGGTCCGGATTCGGTCAGCACTCTGGCAAAATCGGGCCGCAGGGCGATCAGTGAGGTGATGGACCTCTTGGCTCTGGACACGGCCCCTTCCTGAAAGAGCTCTCCAACCTTGAAAAAGAGCATCACGGCCACAGCCTCTGGAAGGGCTCCGACGGCGAAAGCCCCCAGGGTGGCCAGGGTCATGAGGAAAAATTCGTCAAATGGCTCGAGACGGATGAGATTCCGGACCGCTTTGAGGACGATGTCGCCGCCGACGAGGACGTAGCTGAGGACAAAGAGGATCAGGATGAGGCTGCTGCTGACAGCTCCGCTGAGCTCAAGGACGAGGGCCAGAGCAGACAGGACTGCCCCAGGCAGGACAGACAGCAAACCCGATTTGACCTGAGTCTCATCCTCCCGGGTCAAGGCGCCGCAGTTGCAGTCTTTTGAGCAGGACTCGTTTTGAACCGGGCAGAGTTCAGCCCTCTCTTGAAGACCGACCGCTTTCTCAGTCACCTTCCCTCCTGAACATGCTCCAGGGCCTGTTCGAAAAGCTTTTGGACATGGCTGTCGTCCAGGCTGTAGAAGGCATTCTTTCCCTCCCTGCGGTACTTGACCAGCTTGGCGGCTCTGAGCACCCTGAGCTGATGCGAGACAGCCGAGGAGCTCATCCGGAGAATCTCGCTCACATCGCAGACGCACAACTCCTGGATTGACAGGGCCTGCAGGATTCTGACCCGGGAATAGTCCCCCAGGACCTTGAACAGGGCGGCCACGTCCAGCAGGGCCTCGTCAGGAGAGAGATTGTCCCTGACCAGGTTGACGCTCTCCTCATGCACTGCCCTGACCTGGCACATGTCCTGTTTGTTTGGCTGGCTCATGATCATCTCCTGATTGATCATATGATCATTTATTCACATATGAATGAAAACACGGCCCGTCAACCCTGTCAACCCTTTTCAACTGGCACATGGCAACGTAGACTTGCTGCTGCACGTTGTTCTGACCACCAACCACAGGCATCGAACTATGACTGACCCATCACGACCTTCATGGCAGGCTGCGGAATTTGCCAACCCCCGGAAACAGACCCTGGCCGCCCTCCTGCTCAAAGGACCTGCAGCTCCAGGACCGTTGCTGACCATTTGCCACGGTTTCACCGGGAGCAAGGAAGGCCAGGGCAAAACCCTGGACATGGGTCGATATCTCTATAACGCCCTGGGCCTTTCCATCCTTGTCTTTGATTTTGCCGGCAACGGGCAGAGCCAGGGGCTGTTCGAGGAGGTGACGCTGAGCGGACAGGTCGGCGACCTGACGGCTGCCCTGGATTGGGCTGAACGCTGCGGATTCGGGCCCATGCTGACCATGGGGCGCAGCTTCGGAGGCTCCACGGTCATCTGTCAGGGTGCCACGGACTCAAGAGTGGCTGGAATCTGCACCTGGGCGGCACCGGCTGATCTGGGATCCCTGTTCCAGTCTTTCGTCGATCCCCAGACCCTGGACAGGGACCTGGTCAGGCTTCAGGGTCAAAGTGATGACCTGCTCATTCGACGCGCCTTCTTTGACGACCTTCAGGCCCACGACCTGTGCGCGTCTGCAGCCGGGATCTCTCCCCGCCCTCTGCTCCTGATCCATGGCTCCCGGGACGAGGTCGTTCCGGTCAGGGACGCTGAACATCTCTTTGCCTGTGCAGGCCAGCCCAAGCAGCTGGAGATCGTCCCCGGGGCCGACCATCAGTTCGCTTCGGCCAGGCATGAGGTCTGGGAGCTGAATCGAGCCTGGCTGCAGCAGACGCTCAGTCGAGCTGACATCCCGCGTCCGTAATTTCATCCCTGCAGAGTCTTGCTTCATCAGGGCCTTACCTGCTATTGGAAGCGCAAACACCACGAACATCGAGCCCCTCATGACTGCGACCATCTGCATCGCCGACGATGACCAGCAACACCTCAGGCAGTTCTCTGCCATGCTTGAGCAACCGACGCTCTGGACCCTTCGCTCGGCCCGGACCAGCAAACAGGTTCTCCAGATCCTGGGCAGGGAGGCCGTTGACATCCTGGTGGTCAATGTCCGCATGGAAAACATGGGCGGGACCCGCCTCCTGAAGACGATTCAGGACCAGCACCCCCAGACGACCAGGATCGCCTTGACTGACAACTCCTCCCGTGAGCTGGGCCTTTTGACCATGAACACGGCTCATCAGTTCATTGTCCAGCCCATGAAACCAGAAGCTGTGGTCGAAATCATGCAGCGCACGCTGGCCCTGAGGCAGACCCTGAACAAAGACAACCTCCGGAGCACGGTTTCACAAATGGGGACGCTCCCCAGCCTCCCGGCCCATTTCAGCCAGCTCATGGACGAGCTCAATTCTCCGGAGGCGTCCATCAAAAAGGTCGGCCAGCTCATTTCCCGGGACATGGCCATGACCACAAAGATGCTCCAGCTGGTCAACTCCGCTTTTTTCGGCCTGCCCAAGCACATCAGCACTCCGGAACAGGCCGTCAATCTGCTGGGACTGGAGATGATCAAGGCCCTGGCCCTGAGCATTCACATCTTCACTCAGTTCAAAGGCCCATCGGCCAGTCCGGGTTACGCCCAGAAGCTCTTTGACCACTGCCTGCGAACCGGCATCCTGGCCAAGGCCATCGCCACCTTCCAGGGCCTGGGCAAGAAAGAGATGGACAACGCCTTTCTCAGCGGCTTGATTCACGACACAGGCAAGCTGATCCTGACCTGCCAGCTGCCCAAGGAGTTCTCCAGAATCACGTCCAAAGCCATCCACAGATCCCGGCCCTCCCATACTGCAGAGATGGAGCAGCTTGGGGCCACTCATGCCGAAATCGGGGCCTATCTCCTGGGGCTGTGGGGCATCTCAGGGGACATTGTGGAAATCGTGGCCTTTCATCACCACCCCCAAAAAAGCCCCCACAGCTCTTTCTCTGCCCTGACTGCGGTGCATGCGGCCAACGCCCTGGACCACATCATCCACCACGCCCCAGAGCTGGCCGGCGACAAGGAGGTTGACCTCAACCACCTCGACCAGCTCGGAATGGCTGACAGCCTCAGCGAGTGGAAGGAGCTGGCCCAGGAGATACAGCACTGACGTCAAGGCCTGGCCCAGCAGCCCTCGTATGAACTTCATCGCGAGTTTTTTTTGGTTTCAGGTGTCTGGTTTCAGGAAGAAGGCCTTCAAGTACAGTGACTGAAAGGAGTTTC
>CAZNIP010000071.1:0-15708 GCA_964573115.1 uncultured Desulfohalobiaceae bacterium
TCCGCGAAGGCGGCCGGACAGTTGGCGCAGGTGTCGTCTCCGAAATCATGGAGTAGAGGTTTATGCGCATCAATGTCCAGCTCCAGTGCAAGGAATGCAAGCGTAAGAACTACGCCACGCAGAAGAACAAGAAGAACACGACGTCCAAGCTTGAGCTGAAAAAGTACTGCCCGTCCTGCGGCCGTCATGTGGCCCACAAGGAGACCAAGTAAGCACGAGCTTGCTGGGCAGAGGTTCTTTGCCAACAGGCTGGGTGCCGGCGCGGGCCAGAGTCATCTCTGGCCCGCTGGTCACTCCAGTTTCACATCTGACACAGTGCAGGCCAGTAGCTCGAATTGGTAGAGCATCGGACTCCAAATCCGGAGGCTGGGGGTTCGAATCCCTCCTGGCCTGCCATTTTTTTTGAGCGCTATGACAAAAAAAAAGCCCAGAAAGGAACAGGTCGAGCAGAAGCCGGGGATCGTTTCCAAGTGGACTGAATTCAAAACTTTTTTTGAACAGTCCAAGATGGAAATGAAAAAGGTCACCTATCCCAGTCAAAAGCAGACCATGGCCACCTGCGGCTCAGTCCTCGTCCTGGTCGTCATCATCTCCGTTTTTTTGGGTGTCGTCGATGTGGCCCTGGCCAAGATCATCGAAGCCATCCTGCCCTAGGGATCGAGAATGAATGAGCAGCAGATCACGCCGTTGCGCTGGTACATCGTTCAGACCCTGTCCGGATACGAACAGAGAGTGGAGAAGATCCTCCAGGAAATGATCCGCAAGGACAAGGTGGAGGGACTCATCGAGGAGGCCATCGTTCCGACTGAAAAGGTTGTCGAGATGGTCAAGGGCCAGAAGAAGACCACCACCCGGAAGTTCTACCCCGGTTACGTGCTGGTCAAGATGAGCCTGACCGACAAGAGCTGGCATTTGATTCAGAGCATTCCCCGGGTGACCGGGTTCATCGGGGATAAGGAAAAGCCGATCCCCCTGAAGGATTCTGAAGCCGCCAAACTCCTTCAGACCATTGAAGACCGCAAGGAACAGCCGCGGCCAAAGTACCATTTTCAGTGCGGCGACAAGGTTCAGGTCATCGACGGACCCTTTGCCAACTTCGACGCCTATGTTGAAGAGGTCAACTACGACAAGGGCAAACTCAAGGTGTCGGTGTCCATTTTTGGCAGGAACACGCCTGTTGAGCTCGATTTTGTTCAGGTGACCAAGAGCCAGTAGAGCAGCAGGTGATTGAAAGTTGGCCGGGCTGAGCCCCGGCAGCCGTGCTTTTTGCAGATTCGTTCAACCGAGGTGAGACAACATGGCCAAAAAAATTCTGGCGAATATCAAACTGCAGATCCCGGCAGGGTCAGCGAACCCTTCTCCCCCTGTGGGCCCGGCCCTGGGTCAGCACGGGGTGAACATCATGGAGTTCTGCAAGGCGTTCAACGCCAAGACCCAGGACCAGAAGGGCATGATCATTCCTGTGGTCATCACGGTCTTTCAGGATCGGTCTTTTACCTTCATCACCAAGACCCCTCCTGCAGCCGTCCTCTTGAAAAAGGCGGCCAAGATCGACAGCGGCTCAGGGGATCCAAAGTCGACCAAGGTCGGATCGGTGACCTTGGATCAGGTCAAGGAGATCGCGGAAATCAAATTGCCAGACCTCAACGCTCAAGACCTGGATGCAGCGGTGCAGACCATCATGGGGACTGCCCGCAGCATGGGAATTGACGTGGCACAATAGTTCGGAGTTGATACCATGCCCAAACATGGAAAAAAACACATCCAAGCAGCACAGAAATTTGAGCGAAACACCAGGTACTCCATTGAGCAGGGGGTCCAGCTCGCTGTGGACACTGCCTTTGCCGCTTTTGACGAAACCGTCGATCTCGCTGTCTGCCTCGGTGTCAACCCCAAGTACTCGGATCAGATGGTCCGGGGCGGCGTGAGTCTGCCCCACGGGCTGGGAAAAGAGACCCGGGTGGCTGCCTTCTGCAAGGGCGAGAAGGAGGAAGAGGCCAAGCAGGCCGGGGCGGACATCGTCGGTGCCGACGATCTGGTTCAAAAGATCCAGGAGGGCTGGCTGGAGTTCGACAAAGCCGTGGCCACGCCGGACATGATGTCCCAGGTGGGGAAGATCGGCCGGATCCTCGGCCCGCGGGGCATGATGCCCAATGCCAAGACCGGCACGGTGACCTTTGAGCTGGGCAAGGCCATTCAGGAGCTCAAGGCTGGCAAGGTGGACTTCAAGGTCGACAAGGCCGGCGTTGTCCACGTTCCCATTGGCAAGGTGTCCTTTGGTCAGGACAAGCTCCTGGACAATCTGAAGACCTTCCTGGATACCCTGAACAAGGCCAAGCCCACGTCCGCCAAGGGGACCTATTTTCGGGCCATGTCGATCTCGTCAACCATGGGGCCGGGTGTCAAGCTGGATCCCGGGGCTATCCGTAAGTTTTTGGAGTAACCAACCCTAACCTTCATGAAAAGAGAGTCAAAGACAGCAGGAGACGCCACGTCTTAAACCTGTCCTGCCGAGACCCGCTTTGGCTCGTTTTTTCAGTCTGTTTGCTCAGGAGGTGGATGTGAACAGAACCGAAAAAGCTCAGGTGATTGAGCAGATCCAGGGGAAGGCCCAGGGGGCCAGCATCGCTCTGGTGGCAGACTTCAAGGGGCTCAAGGTCTCCGAGATGGAGGACCTGCGCAGCAAGCTCCTGGAAAACAATGTGCATTTTCAGGTCGTGAAGAACACATTGGCCAGGATTGCTCTTGAAGACAGCCCCCATGCCGTCATCAAAGACGAGTTGAAAGAGTGTTGCGCCATCGCCTTTGGGCACGATGATCCCATCGTGGCGGCCAAGGTTTTGACCCAGTTTGCAAAGGACTACAAGAAGTTTGAAGTCCGGTTTGGCAGTTTTGAGGGCTCTTTTCTCTCCGCAGAAGATGTGACCAATCTGTCCAAGCTGCCGGGTCGTGAGGAGCTGCTGGCCAAACTGCTGGGCACTTTCAACGCCGTGCCCACGAACTTTGTCGGGCTTTTTGCCAATCTGCTCCGAAACCTGCTGTACGCCCTGAACGGGATCAAAGAACAAAAAGAGAACGCTTAGCCAAAGCCATTTTCATTGAAGGAGGAGACAATGTCTGACGTCACCAAGGAACAAGTTGTCGAGTTCATCTCCAACATGACTGTTTTGGAGCTGTCCGAATTCATCAAAGAACTCGAAGAGAAATTCGGAGTCTCTGCTGCCGCTCCTGTTGCTGCCGTGGCCGGAGCGCCGGCCGGGGGAGAAGCCGCTGCCGAAGCTGAGGAAGAGAAGACCGAGTTTGATGTGGTCCTCTCTGAGATCGGCGGGAACAAGATCGCCGTGATCAAGGCCATCAGGGCGCTGACCGGACTCGGTCTGAAGGAAGCCAAGGCCAAGGTGGACGAGCTGCCCTCGACCATCAAGGAGGCCGCTCCAAAGGAAGAGGCAGAGGACGCCAAGAAGCAGCTTGAAGAAGCAGGCGCGAAAGTGGACATGAAGTAATTGAACTGCACCGCAGTTCTCTGTGAGCAGAATAAAGAGCACGCCTGACATTGGCTGGCGTGTTCTTTATTCTTTTTTTGCTTGAAGAGAGTGATGACCACTCCACACTACTTTCTACACTAGGTGAAAATGGCTGTTTTGTCCAGGATTGAATCGCCCTTTTGGAACGGAAAGAACGCGACAGTGGAATGACCTGACAGCCAGATCATCGACCAGACCAGAAGAATGATTCTTCTTCAGGATCCTGGGCCGCGACCCTCGAGTTCTGGATGAAGCCCAGCTTGGTGCTGCCACGGTACTGCTCTGGGCCATCACGCTTTGATCCGACTTCCCAATCTCCAATTTTGCCGGGCCTTGTGCATCAGTTTATGCTCAGAGCGGACCTGGAGAACACAGAGGTTCTTCTCCTTTCGGATACGCGTCAAAAGCGGGGATCGATCCTGCGCGTTGACAAGGGCTCGGGGCTCCGCTCCGGTCACGCATATCCCGCTGAGGTCAGCGGGTTGTGCTGCATGTCGATTCATTGCAGCACTGGCGGTCGATCCGGGTCGCAGAAGGGATCGGCAGCCAGACAGACAGATATCAGCGGGGCCTCGCATGAGGCCATCAAGAAAACATTGACTGACTGAAGTCAGCAAAGGGGAGAGAATGAGTCAATTAGTCAAAACATTCGGCCGCATTCGTGAAGTTTTGGAGATTCCCCATCTGCTCAGTTTGCAACTCGACTCATACACCACCTTTCTTCAGATGGAGATGTCTCCGGCCAGCCGGGAGGACATCGGTCTGGAGGGGGCGTTTCGGTCTGTCTTTCCCATCGAAGACTTTTACAAGACAGCAACCCTTGAGTACGTCAGCTATGAGATCGGAGAGCCGAAGTACGACAAGGACGAGTGTCTGGCCAAGGGTTTGAGCTACGAAGCCCCGATCCGGCTCAAGGTGCGCCTCATCGTCTATGATGTTGACGAAGAGACAGACAATCGAACCATTCGGGACATCAAGGAACAGGACATCTATTTCGGGAACATTCCCCTGATGACTGAAAAGGCCACCTTCATCGTCAACGGCACGGAGAGAGTGGTCGTCAACCAGCTTCAGCGTTCCCCGGGCATCCTTTTTGACCATGACTCGGGCAAGACCCACGTCAGCCGAAAGGTCCTCTACAGTGCCAGGGTCATCCCCATGCGCGGATCATGGCTCGATTTCGACTTTGACCACAAGGACATCCTCTATGTCCGGATCGACCGGCGGCGAAAGATGCCGGTGACCATCCTGCTCAAGGCCATGGGCCTGACCAAGGAGGAGATCCTCCACTACTTCTACCAGACCGAGACCTATCGGCTGGAAGGGGATCGCCTCTACCGGAAGATCAAGAAGGATTTCTTCCGCAGGGAGAGGGCCTTTCAGGATATCCTGGACAGCAAGGGCAACATCATTGCCTCAGCTGGGAAAGAAATCTCCAGGGTGGCCTGGAGGAAGATCCTCAACGCCGGGCTGGAAGAGATCGAGGTCGATCCGCACAGCCTGACCGAGGAGTATCTGGCCGAGGAGATTGTGGACAGTGAAACCGGGGAGGTGCTGGCCGAGCCTGGGGACGGCATCCAGCCCGAACTCCTCGATTTGCTGGCCAAGAACGGGCAGAAGGAGGTCACGGTCCTGCACACCCAGGGCTATGAGGTCTCCACGTCCATTCGGGACACCCTGGAGCTGGACAAGACCACCGACACTGAAAGCGCCCAGATTGAGATCTACCGCAGGCTGCGGCCGAGCTCCCCGCCGACCCCAGAGGTGGCGGTGACCTTTTTCGACAACATCTTTCGCAACCCGGACTACTACGACCTCTCGCCGGTTGGCCGCTACAAGCTCAACTCCAGGCTGGGCCTGGACATGCCCCTGGATCAGCGAATTCTGAACAATGAGGACATCCTGCGCACGATCCGGCACCTGGTGTATCTCAAGGAGTCTCACGGCCCGGCGGACGACATCGACCATCTGGGCAACCGACGGGTCAGACCAGTGGGCGAGCTGGTGGAGAACCAGTATCGGATCGGACTGGTCCGCATGGAACGGGCCATCAAGGAACGCATGACCCAGCAGGAAGTGGCCACGCTCATGCCCCACGATCTGGTCAATCCCAAACCGGTCACGGCGGTGGTCAAGGAGTTTTTCGGCACCTCGCAGCTCTCCCAGTTCATGGACCAGACCAATCCGCTCTCGGAGGTGACCCACAAGCGGCGCCTCTCGGCCCTCGGGCCCGGGGGGCTGACCAGGGAACGGGCGGGCTTCGAAGTCCGGGACGTGCATCCCAGCCATTACGGCCGCATCTGCCCCATTGAAACTCCGGAAGGGCCGAACATCGGTCTCATCGTCTCCCTGACCACGTACGCCCAGGTCAACCGGTTCGGGTTCATCGAGACCCCCTACCGGATCGTCAACAACGGCCAGACCACCAAGGAGATCACCTACAGGGACGCCTCGGAGGAGCAGAAAGAGGTCATCGCCCAGGCCAACGCCCCTCTTGACGAGCAGGGGGCCTTTGTCCGGGATCAGGTCGCTGTCCGGGACAGGGGGGAGTTCGCTCTGGTGGCCAAGAACGACGTCTCGCTCATGGACATCGCTCCCAGTCAGATCGTGTCCATCTCAGCATCCCTGATTCCCTTCCTGGAGCACGACGACGCCAACCGGGCCCTGATGGGCTCCAACATGCAGCGTCAGGCCGTGCCCCTGCTGCAGAGCGAGCCCCCTATCGTGGGCACCGGCATGGAACGTCTCGTGGCCAGGGATTCTGGCAACTGCACCCTGGCCGAATCCGACGGCTTTGTCAGCTATGTGGACGCCAAGGACATCGTGGTCTGCTACCACGATCCGGAGGTCAACAATCAGAGCGGCGGATGCGTTGTCTACGACCTGCAGAAATTTCACAAGTCCAATCAGAACAGCTGCTTCAGTCAGGTTCCCAGAGTGTCCATCGGGCAGGAGCTGAAAAAAGGAGCCATTCTGGCCGATGGACCGTCCACCAAGGACGGGGAGCTGGCCCTGGGCAAAAACCTGATCGTGGCCTTCATGCCCTGGTGCGGGTACAATTTTGAGGACGCCATCCTCATCTCCGAACGGTGCGTCAAGGACGACGTGTTCACCTCCCTGCACATCGAGGAGTTTGAGGTCCTGGCCAGGGACACCAAGCTCGGGCCCGAGGAGATCACCAGGGATATCCCCAACGTGGGCGAAGACATGCTCAGGAATCTCGACGAGAGCGGGATCATCCGCATCGGGGCCAAGGTCAAGCCGGACGATATCCTGGTGGGCAAGATCACTCCCAAAGGCGAGACCCAGCTCACTCCGGAGGAGCGCTTGCTGCGGGCGATCTTCGGGGACAAGGCCAGGGACGTCAAGAACACCTCCCTCAAGGTTCCCCCGGGGATCGAGGGGACCATTCTGGACGTCAAGGTCTTCAACCGCAGGTCCAATGAAAAGGACGAACGGACCAAGCTCATCGAGGATGAAGAACTCCATGAGATCGACCGCAAGGAGCAGCTCCATGTGAATGGGCTGACCAAACTTGTCCGGTCCAGGCTGTGGAAGGTCGCCGAGGGCAAGAGCCTGGCCAAATCCGTCCTGGGCAAGGAAAAGGGCCAGGTCCTGGCCGAAGCCAACAAGCCCCTGAAGCAGGAGGCCTTCGACCTCATCCCGGTCCGGAAGCTCCTGGCCGCCTTTTCCAGCAAGGAGGTCAACGACCAGGTCCAGGACGTGCTTCAGGATTACGACCGGCAGCTGGAGTTCATCCGATCGGTCTACGAGAACAAGCGCAAGAAGGTCACCGAAGGCGACGACATGCCTCCGGGTGTGATCAGGATGGTCAAGGTCTATGTGGCCCTGAAACGCAAGCTCAATGTCGGGGACAAGATGGCCGGGCGGCACGGGAACAAAGGTGTCGTCTCCTGCATTCTGCCTGAAGAGGACATGCCCTTTTTCGCGGACGGCACATCGGTGGACATCGTGCTCAACCCTCTGGGGGTGCCCTCGCGGATGAACATCGGCCAGATCATGGAGACCCATCTGGGATGGGCAGCCAAGGAGCTGGGCAAGCAGCTGGCGTCCATGGCCGAAAACCATCTGGACAGGGACACGGTGCGCAGAGAGGTCCTTGATGTCTTTCAGTCCGAGGCCGTCAGCGACCTGGTTCAATCCATGAGTGACGACGAACTGCTCCAGGCAGTCCGGGACCTGCGCAAGGGCATCCAGGCCAGGACGCCGGTCTTTGACGGGGCCCAGGAAGAGCAAGTCTGGGACTGGCTGCGCAGAGCCGGCCTTCCGGAGAACGGCAAGGCGGATCTCTACGACGGGCGGACAGGCGAACGGTTTCACAACCCCGTGACCGTGGGCTACATGTACATGATGAAGCTGCACCACCTTGTGGATGAAAAGATCCACGCCCGGTCCACCGGTCCCTACTCCCTGGTCACCCAGCAGCCCCTGGGCGGCAAGGCCCAGTTCGGCGGCCAGCGGTTGGGAGAGATGGAGGTCTGGGCCCTGGAGGCCTATGGTGCAGCCTACCTGCTCCAGGAATTCTTGACCGTCAAGTCTGACGATGTCCATGGCCGGGTCAAAATGTACGAGAACATCGTCAAGGGCGAGAACTACCTGACCTCGGCCATGCCGGAATCGTTCAACGTCCTGGTCAAGGAGCTCATGGCCCTTGGTCTGGATGTGACGCTGCTGACCGACGAGAAAAAGAAAAAACGCTGATCTCAGCCCGGGCAGCACGGACTCGAACCGCCTGGCGGATGCCGCCTCGGTGCTCGACCTGCTCACAGTGGTATTCAGCTCTCTACACGATATGTCATCTCTGTTTTCAGAGAAGGAGTGAAGATTATGACCCTCGACGATCTCTTCACCAGCCAGGGATCCGGCGAAGGCGCGCTCAAGAGCCAGACTCTCAAAGGGATCAAGATCTCCATGGCCTCCCCGGAGAAGATCCGGGAGTGGTCCTTTGGCGAGGTCAAGAAGCCGGAGACCATCAATTACCGCACCTTCAAGCCAGAGCGGGACGGTCTGTTCTGTGCCAAGATATTTGGACCGGTCAAGGACTACGAATGCAACTGCGGCAAGTACAAGCGCATGAAGCACCGGGGGATCGTGTGCGAGAAGTGCGGGGTGGAGGTCATTGCCTCCAAGGTCCGGCGGGATCGGATGGCCCATATCGAGCTGGCCGCTCCAGTGGCCCACATCTGGTTCCTGAAGAGCATGCCCTCCAAGATCGCCACCCTGCTGGACATGACCATGGCTGACGTGGAAAAGGTGCTCTACTTCGATTCCTACATCGTCATCGACCCCGGCCAGACCTCGCTGAAAAAGCTGCAGCTCCTGAACGAGGATCAGTACGTCCAGATCATCGACGCATACGGCGAAGAGGCCTGCAAAGTGGGCATGGGGGCTGAAGCCATCAAGGAGCTCCTGGAAGAGCTGAATCTGGAGACCATCAAGGCCGAGCTCAAGGAGGACTCCATCTCCACAAGGTCCCAGGCCAAGAAGAAGAAGATCGCCAAGAGGCTCAAGGTCGTCGAATCCTTTTTGGAATCCTCGAATCGGCCTGAATGGATGATCATGGAGGTCATCCCGGTCATCCCCCCGGAGCTTCGCCCCCTGGTCCCCCTGGACGGAGGCCGGTTCGCCACCTCCGATCTCAACGACCTCTACCGCAGGGTCATCAACAGGAACAACCGCCTGAAGAGACTCCTGGAGCTCGGGGCACCGGACATCATCATCCGCAACGAGAAGAGGATGCTCCAGGAGGCTGTTGACGCCCTGCTGGACAACGGCAGGCGGGGCAAGGCCATCACCGGGACGAACGGGCGGCCCCTGAAGTCTCTGAGCGACATGATCAAGGGCAAGCAGGGCCGGTTTCGCCAGAACCTGCTCGGGAAGCGGGTTGACTACTCCGGGAGGTCGGTGATCGTGGTCGGTCCCAAGCTCAAGCTCCATCAGTGCGGCCTGCCCAAGAAAATGGCCCTGGAGCTGTTCAAGCCATTCATCTACGCCAAGCTGGAAGAGCAGGGCTACGCTTCGACCATCAAGGGCGCCAAGCGGATGGTCGAGCGGGAGGACGTGGTGGTCTGGGACATTCTGGAGCAGGTGGTCAAGGAGTACCCCATTCTGCTCAACCGGGCCCCGACCCTGCATCGGCTGGGGATCCAGGCCTTTGAGCCCATCCTGGTGGAAGGCAAGGCCATCCAGCTCCATCCCCTGGTCTGCGCCCCCTACAACGCCGACTTTGACGGCGACCAGATGGCGGTGCACGTCCCCCTGTCCATCGAGGCCAGGATCGAGTGCCGGGTGCTCATGATGTCCACGAACAACATCCTCTCCCCGGCCAACGGGGATCCGATCATCCTCCCCTCACAGGACATCGTCCTGGGACTGTACTTTTTGTCTTTGAAACGGGCCTTTGAGCCGGGAGAAGGCAAGATTTTCGCCGGTCCCTGGGAGGTCATCGCCGCCCACGATGCCGGACAGGTCTCCCTGCACGCGGAGATCGTGGTCCGCATGGACGGCCAGCGGGTGACCACCACTCCGGGCAGGATCATCCTCGGCGAGATCCTGCCGGAGAACGTCCCCTTCGAGCTGGTGAACACGGTCCTGAAGAAGAAGTCCATTGCCAGGCTGGTGGCCCAGGCCTATCAGCTGGCCGGGACCAAGGCCACGGTCATCCTCTGCGACCGCCTGAAGGATCTGGGCTACGAATACTCCACCCAGGCCGGGCTGACCATTTCGGTCCAGGACCTCAAGGTGCCGGACCAGAAGAAGGGCCTGCTTGAAGACGCTCACGCGGAAACGGCTGAGATTCACCGGCAGCATCAGGAAGGGATCATCACCCGGACCGAGCGCTACAACAAGGTCGTGGACGTCTGGACCAAGGCCACCAACGACGTGGCCAGCGCCATGATGAAAGAGATCTCCATGGACACCCTGGTCAATCCGGCCACTGGGGAAGAGGTCCAGAACGAGAGCTTCAATCCCATCTACATGATGAGCAATTCCGGTTCCAGGGGCAATGCGGACCAGATGCGGCAGCTGGCCGGGATGCGTGGCCTGATGGCCAAGCCGTCCGGGGAGATCATCGAAACACCGATCACCTCCTCCTTTCGGGAGGGCCTGACCGTCCTGGAATACTTCACCTCCACCCACGGGGCCCGGAAAGGTCTGGCTGACACGGCCCTGAAGACGGCCAACTCCGGGTATCTGACCCGGCGTCTGGTGGACGTGGTCCAGGACGTGATCGTCAGCGAGCTCGACTGCGGAACCGTTGACGGGATCGAGATCTCCCGCCCCACGACTCCTGGGGAGGTTGTGGAGAGCTTCAGGGAAAGGATCCTGGGCCGGATGACCATGTTCGACATCTTTGATCCCGAAACCGATGAGCTCATCGTCCAGGCCAACACGCTCCTGACTGAGGAGCTGGCCGAGACCATCGATCAGGCCGGGGTGTTGTCCGTGACCATCAGGTCGGTCCTGACCTGTCAGGCCAAGCAGGGGGTCTGCGCCTTCTGTTACGGCCGGGACCTGGCCAGGGGGCACCTGATCAACGTGGGTGAGGCCGTGGGCATCATTGCCGCCCAATCCATCGGCGAACCTGGAACGCAGCTGACCATGCGGACCTTCCACATCGGCGGAACGGCGTCCAAAGAGATCGAGCAGTCGTCCATCGTCTCCCAGTATTCGGGGCAGGTCACCCTGACCGGGGTCAAGACCGTGAAGAACAAGGAAGGCCAGCACATGGTCCTGGGCAAGAACGGCCAGGTCGGTGTGGTCGACTCCCAGGGCAGGGAACGGGTCCGCTACACCCTTCCGGCAGGGGCCAGGCTCTACGTCCAGGCCGGGGACCAGGTGGACAAGGGGACCATGATCGCCGAGTGGGACCCCTTTATGGAGCCTTTCGTCACCGACGTGGCCGGAACGGTCAGGTTCACCGACATTGTCGAGGGCAAGACCTACCAGGAAAAGGTGGACGAGACCACCAAGCGGGCCACGAAGACGATCATCGAGTACCGCTCCACGAACTTCAGGCCCAGCGTGACCATTGTCGATGACCAGGGCGAGCTCCAGACACATCCGGACACCGAGTCAGAGGCCGTCTACTATCTCCCGGTGGGGGCGATCATGATGGTCAGCGACGGGGCCCAGATCGAGGCCGGGGACATCATCGCCCGGAAGCCGCGGGAGTCAGCCAAGATCAAGGACATCGTCGGTGGTCTGCCCCGGGTGGCGGAGCTCTTTGAGGTCCGCAAGCCCAAGGACATGGCCGTCATTTCCGAAATCGAGGGTGTGGTCAGCTTCGGACCCGACGTCAAGGGCAAGCGCAAGATCATCATCACCCCGGAGACCGGGGATGCCAAAGAGTATCTGGTGCCCAAGGGCAAGCACATCACGGTCCAGGAAGGGGACTTTGTCGAGGCTGGGGAGTTTTTGACCGAAGGTACGCCAGAGCTGCACGACCTCCTGAAGATCAAGGGCGAGAAGTTCCTGGCCAAGTACCTCGTGGATGAGGTCCAGGATGTCTATCGTTTTCAGGGCGTGCACATCAACGACAAGCACATCGAGATCATTGTCCGCCAGATGCTCAAGAAGGTCTCCATTGTCGAATCCGGGGAGACCAGCTTCCTGATTGGCGAGCAGGTGGAGAAGCAGACCTTCATGCAGGAGAACAGCAAGGCTCTTCAGGCCGGGATCAAGCCGGCCACGGCCCAGCCGCTGGTCCTGGGCATCACCCAGGCCTCGCTGTCCACCGAGTCTTTCATCTCCGCGGCCTCGTTCCAGGAGACGACCAAGGTCCTGACAGAGGCCGCCATGCAGTCCAAGGCCGATTTTCTGCAGGGCCTGAAGGAGAACGTCATCGTCGGCCGCATGATCCCGGCCGGCACAGGCTTCCGGCCTTACATGAACCTGGATGTGGATGTCCCTGAGCAGCCGGAGCGGCCTGAGAATTACCTGGAGTACTTTGAACAGGATACCTGGGAAGGCTGAGGAGAAAATCTCCTGCAGCTCAAATTTTGAATTGACACACTCATGTCTGTATAGTATAAGTTTCAGCTTTTCACGTACTGAAAAAACGGAGGGCTTGATGCCGACCCTGAATCAGCTCATCAACAAACAACGCAAGAAAGTCGTTGCCAAGAAGAAACGCGCTGCCCTGCAGGAATGTCCGCAGCGCCGCGGAGTGTGTGTCCGGGTCTACACCACCACCCCCAAGAAGCCGAACTCTGCCTTGCGCAAGGTGGCCAGGGTCAGACTGACCAACGGCATAGAAGTCACCTCGTACATCCCTGGTGAAGGACACAACCTCCAGGAGCACTCCGTGGTCCTGGTCAGGGGCGGCCGGGTCAAGGACCTCCCAGGCGTCAGATACACCGTTGTCCGGGGTTCCCTGGACACTGCAGGCGTTCAGGACAGGCGGCAGAGCAGATCGAAATATGGCGCAAAGCGTCCCAAATAGAGTGCCTTTGAGGTAAGGAGTCAGAACATGCCCAGAAAAGGTCCGGTCCCGAAGCGGCAAGTTTTGCCGGATCCGCGATTCAAGAGCAAGCTGGTGGCCAAGTTCGTGAACCGCATCATGCGGGACGGCAAGAAGAGCCTGGCTGAAAGGGTTGTCTACGATTCGATGGACATTTTGGGAGAGAAGACCTCCCAGGAACCGCTGAAGGCCTTTGAGCAGGCTGTGGACAACATCAAGCCTCATGTGGAGGTCAAGTCCAGGCGGGTTGGCGGGGCCACATACCAGGTCCCGATCGAGGTCAAGCCTGAGAGGCAGGAGGTGCTGGCCACCCGATGGCTCATCAGTGCTGCCCGGTCCCGAGGCGAGAAGGGGATCGTCAACAGGCTGACCGCTGAGCTCGTTGACGCCTTCAACAGCCGCGGCGGAGCCATGAAAAAGAAAGAGGACACCCACAGGATGGCCGAGGCCAACAAGGCCTTTGCCCATTATCGATGGTAGGATTGGCCAGAGGGTGGTTGCAGGACGATTCCCGTGATTGCTGACAGAGCCATGCACGAGATGCGCTCCTGAGAGGAGCGGTTTGGAGAGGAGAGATTTGTGCCACGCGTCGTCCCCATAGAAAGACAGCGCAACATCGGGTTCATGGCTCACATTGACGCCGGGAAGACCACGACCACTGAGCGCATCCTGTTCTACACCGGGGTGTCTCACAAGCTTGGAGAGGTCCATGACGGTCAGGCCGTGATGGATTTCATGGCCCAGGAGCAGGAGCGGGGCATCACCATCACCTCGGCGGCCACCACCTGCTTCTGGAAAGACCATCGGGTGAACATCATCGACACCCCCGGACACGTGGACTTCACTGTGGAGGTCGAGCGGGCCCTGCGGGTTCTTGATGGAGCCATTGCCGTCTTCTGCTCTGTCGGCGGGGTCGAGCCCCAGTCGGAGACGGTCTGGCGACAGGCTGACCGCTACCGGGTCCCCAGGCTGGCTTTTGTGAACAAGATGGACCGGACCGGGAGCGATTTCTTCCGGGTCGTGGGCATGATCAGGGACAGGCTCAAGGCCAAGCCGGTGCCCCTGCAGATCCCCATCGGGAGTGAAGAGCATTTCAAGGGCGTTGTCGACCTCATTCAGGGCAAGGCCTACTATTTTGATGAAAAGAGTCTGGGCAGGGAATCCTATACAGAGGACATTCCTGATGAGCTCAGAGAGGAAGCGGAGAAGTGGCGAGGACTGCTCATCGAATCCATTGCCGAGGAGGACGAAACCCTTCTGGACAAGTATCTGGGCGGTGATGAGCTGACCACTGAAGAGATCATCGCCGGACTGCGGGCTGCCACCAAGAATCTGAGCATCTGCCCCGTGCTCTGCGGGTCGGCATTCAAGAACAAGGGGGTCCAGCCACTCCTGGACGCCATTGTCGAACTGCTGCCTTCCCCGGTGGAGGCCCCGCCGATTCAGGGCAAGAACCCCAAGGACGAGGATGTCGTCTGCGAGTGCCGGGACGACGCTCCTCTGAGTTCACTGGCCTTCAAGCTCGTTTCCGATCCCTATGTCGGGCACCTGACCTTCTTGCGGATCTACTCCGGGCATATCGAAAGCGGGATGACGGTCATCAACGCCAGCAACAACAAAAAGGAGCGCATCGGGCGCCTGCTGAAGATGCACTCCAACAAGCGGGAAGAAATCAGCGAGGCCTGGGCCGGGGACATTGTCGCTGCTGTCGGGCTCAAGCAGGTCAGCACCGGGGACACCCTGTGCGAGATGAAGAGTCCGGTCCGTCTGGAGACCATGGATTTTCCCGAGCCGGTCATTGACGTGGCCATCGAGCCCAAGACCAAGCAGGACCGGGATGCCCTGAGCCAGGCCCTGCAGAAGCTGGCCAAGGAAGATCCGTCCTTCCGGGTGGCCACGGACGATGAAACGGGCCAGACCATCATTTCCGGCATGGGCGAACTGCACATCGAGATCATCGTCGATCGCCTGGTCCGGGAGTTCAAGGTCGACGCCAATATCGGCCAGCCCAGAGTGGCCTACCGGGAGACCGTGACCGAGCCGGCAACGCTGAACAAGAAGTTCGTCAAGCAAACCGGTGGTCGCGGCCAGTACGCCCATGTGGTCATCGAGCTGGAACCGGCCGAGTCAGGGACGGGCTTTGAGTTCGAAAGCAAGATCGTGGGCGGGGTCATCCCCAAGGAATACATCCCGTCAGTTGAGAAGGGCATCCGGGACGCCATGCTCAACGGGGTCGTCTCCGGGCACCCGCTCATCGACATCCGGGTTCGGCTCGTGGACGGGTCCTACCATGAGGTGGATTCCTCTGAGCAGGCCTTCTACATTGCCGGGTCCATGGCGGCCAAGGAGGCCTGCCTCAAGGCCAAGCCGGTGATGCTCGAGCCGATCATGCAGGTGGAGATCCTGACCCCTGACGAGTACACCGGGGATGTCATGGGCGATCTCAACGGGAGGCGGGGCAAGGTCCAGAACATGGAGCCCAGGCGCGGGACCCAGATCATCCGCTCCAGCGTTCCATTGAACGAGATGTTCGGGTACTCCACCGATCTGCGTTCTCTGACCCAGGGACGGGCCACCTTCACCATGCAGTTTGACCGTTACGAAAAGGTGCCAGCCAGTCTGGCCGAGGACATACAGCAGCGACGCAGGGGGTAAGTATGGCGAAGGCAAAGTTTGAGAGAAAGAAGCCGCATGTGAATA
>CAZNIP010000072.1:0-15493 GCA_964573115.1 uncultured Desulfohalobiaceae bacterium
GCTGGCCGGGCTGAAGGTCGAGGGTTGAAGGTGGATGGTTGAGGAAAGAAGAGATCCCGGGGTGTCAGGAAGGCCCTCTTCCTGAACACCGACACCCGAAACTCTACCTCTGCCCCCCGCCCTCAACCCGCCACAGGGCCAGATACTCCTGGTTGCCCTTGGGCCCGGTGATCCTCGACGGCACGACCCCGAGCTCAGCCAATGCCGTGGACTGCCTGGCCCAGGCCAGGACCCGGTCGACAGCCTCCTGCTGCATCTGCTTCGAACGGACCACGCCCCGGTCCGTCGCTCCCCTGTCCAGCTCGAACTGAGGCTTGATCAGGGCCAGGATCAGGCCGCCCTGTCTGGTGAAGCTGGCACAGACCGGCAGGACCTTCCGCAAGGAGATGAAGGAGCAGTCGGCCACAGTCAGATCGACGAGCTCGGGCAGCAGATCGGCCGTGGCATGCCTGATGTTGATCCGCTCCAGGTTGACGACCCTGGGGTCCTGTCGCAGCTTCCAGTGCAGCTGGCCGTAGCCGACATCCACGGCATAGACCCTCCTTGCCCCCATCTGCAGCAGACAATCGGTGAACCCCCCGGTGGACGCTCCGACGTCCAGGGCCACCCAGCCTTTGACCTCGAGCTCGAAGGCCTCCAGCCCGGTCTGGAGCTTGATGCCGCCGCGGCTGACATACCGCTCCTGCTCGACGAGGTGCAGAGCAGCGTCCCCGGGGACCAGGGACCCCGGCTTGGCGATTCTGTCTCCTTTGCGGCCGTCCTGGAGTACGTAGACCTGTCCGGCCATGATCAACCGCCTGGCCCGCTCCCGGCTCTCCACCAGCCCCTGAGCCACGAGCAGCTGATCCGCCCGTACTTTTTTCACCTGAACCATCCTTGCCCTCGGTCCCTGTTTCAACTACCCTTTCCCCGCTGCAGGAGGCCGCACTGCCTGGTGAACCATTATGGGCCTGGATCTTGTTTGAAGCAAGCGCCTCAGGTATACTCCCCGTGAGTCAGCAGACGCCTTGTGAACAGAACGTCTCTCAGGCTGATCCCGCATAACTCTCTATCCAGCAAAGGAGCGACTGTATGACTGTACGCATCGGTCTGAACGGATTTGGGCGCATTGGCCGGTACATGACCCGGCTGCTGGCCGGCAATGAAGACATCGAACTGGCTGCGGTCAACGCCAGGGCTGACAACGAGAGCCTGGCCCACCTCCTGAAATACGACTCGGTGCACCGCACGTTCCCCGGCTCTGTTCAGGTCAACGACCAGGGGTTTCTGCTGGAAGGCAAGCAGGTGACCGTGACCAGAAAGCCGGCCGGGGAATGGATCTGGGGCGACCTCGGCGTGGACATCGTTCTGGAAACCACAGGCAAGTTCAAGGACCGCAAGAGCTGCGAACCCCATCTCGGCTGCGGCTGCCAGAAGGTCATCCTCAGCGCCCCGGGAAAGCAGTGCGACGCCACGGTGGTCATGGGCGTGAACGACAGCCTGCTCAAGCCGGAGCACCAGGTCATCTCAAACGCCTCCTGCACCACCAACTGCCTGGCTCCGGCGGCAAAGGTCCTCCACGACGAGTTCGAGATTCTCAGGGGGATCATGACCACGGTTCATTCCTACACCATGAGCCAGCGCATCCTGGACGGCTCCCACAAGGATCTCAGACGGGCCAGGGCTGCGGCCATGTCCATGATCCCGACCTCGACCGGGGCGGCCAAGGCCGTTGGAACGGTCATCCCCGCCCTCGACGGCAAGCTGGACGGCATGGCCATCAGGGTGCCCACGCCGAATGTCTCCCTGGTCGACCTCACGGTGGACCTCAATCGGGACACCTCGGCAGAGGAGATCAACCAGGCCTTCAAAAGAGCCGCTCAGGGCCAGCTCGAGCATGTCCTCGGCTACAGCGACGAGCCCCTGGTCTCCGTGGACTATCTCGGCTCCAGCTTCGGCGGGGTCGTGGACGGCCTGACCACCAGCGTCATCGACAAGCGGCTGGCCAAAGTCATCATCTGGTACGACAACGAGTCCGGATTCACGCACCAGCTGCTCCGGCTGACCCGGAAAGTGGCCTCCTTTCTGTGAGCCAGGCTTTCAGCGCGCCCGCAACGCAATCAGTCGACCAGGCCTGATTGACTCCAAACCGGTGTGAAAGACCCATGAGCGATTTTGTCCACCTCCACTGCCATACCGAATTCAGCCTCCTGGACGGAGCCATCAAGCTCAAGGACCTCTGTGCCCAGGCCGTCGATTTCGGGCTCCCTGCCGCCGCCATCACCGATCACGGGAACATGTTCGGTGCTGTGGACTTCTACCTCAAGGCCAGGGAGTTCGGGATCAAGCCGATCATCGGCTGCGAGGTCTACGTGGCCCCCACCCACCGCACGGTCAAAGACGCCAGGTCTGCCGGAGAGGCCGGGTATCACCTCGTGCTCCTGGCCCAGAACCGGGAAGGCTACCACAACCTGGTCAAGCTGGTTTCCAAGGGGTTCCTGGAGGGGTTCTACTACAAGCCGCGCATCGACAAGGAGCTCCTGGACCAGTACAGCAGCGGCCTGATCGCCCTTTCAGCCTGCCTGAAGGGGGAGATCCCCATGGCTCTGATGAAGGAGGGGTTCGAGTCGGCCAGAACGAAAGTCCAGGACTACACCCGGTTCTTTCCCGGCCGCTTCTATCTCGAGCTCCAGGCCAACGGCATCCCGGAACAGGAAGAGCTGAACACCAGGCTCCTCCAGCTGGCCGAGGACACCGGCCTGCCCCTGGTGGCCACCAACGACTGCCACTACCTGACCTGCAACGATGTCGAGGCCCACGATATCCTGCTCTGCATCCAGACCAACGCCTGCGTCCACGACGCCAAACGGATGCGCTTCAACACCCAGGAGCTCTACTACCGCTCTCCTGAGGAAATGGAACAGGCCTTTCCCCATTGCCCCCAGGCCCTGGCCAACACGGCGCGCATTGCCGAGGCCTGCAACCTCGAACTGGAGCTGGGCCGGCACCACTTCCCGGTCTATGAGGTCCCAAAGGGGCTGAGCCTGGAGGAGGAGTTCCAGCGCCTGGCCAGGGAAGGGCTGAAGACACGGATGGCGTCCCTGCCCTACCAGGTGAATGAGCACAAGTACTGGGAGCGCCTGGAGGAGGAGCTGGAGATCATCTGCAGCAAAGGCTTTGCCGGGTACTTCCTCATCGTCCAGGACTTCATCAACTGGGCCAAGGCCCAGTCCATCCCCGTGGGCCCGGGCCGGGGTTCAGCCGCCGGCAGCCTGGCGGCCTATGCCCTGAAGATCACCAACCTGGACCCCCTGCGCTACAACCTGCTCTTTGAGCGCTTCCTGAACGTGGAGCGGGAGAGCATGCCGGATATCGACGTCGACTTCTGCTACAACCGGCGCGAAGAGGTCATCCGGTATGTGACCGACACCTACGGCAAGGACAGCGTGGCCCAGATCACGACCTTCGGGACCATGAAGGCCAAGGCCGTGGTCAGGGACGTGGGCCGGGCCCTGGGCATGAGCTTTGCCCAGACCGACAAGATCGCCAAGCTCATTCCGGACGAGCTGAAGATGACCATCGACAAGGCCCTGGACCAGGAACCGGATCTCAAGGCCAAAGCCGACTCGGACGAGCAGATCGCCCAGCTCCTGGACATCTCCAGGAGGCTGGAGGGCCTGGCCAGACACGCCTCCACGCATGCGGCCGGGATCGTGATCTCGGACAGGCCCATGCAGGAGTATCTGCCGCTCTACCAGGGGAAAAAGGGAGAAGTCGTCACTCAGTACGACATGAAGAAGGTCGAGAAGGTCGGGCTGATCAAGTTCGACTTCCTGGGCCTGAAGACCCTGACCGTGATCAGCGACACCCTGGACCTGGCCAGGGACAACGGCCAGGCCGTCCCGGACCTGGACACCCTGCCCCTGGACGATGCAGAGACCTTCAGCCTGCTCTGCCGGGGGCAGACCGACGGGGTCTTCCAGCTGGAGAGCTCCGGGATGCGCAAGGTCCTCATGGATCTTCGCCCGAACACGTTTGAAGACGTCATCGCCGTCCTGGCCCTGTACCGTCCCGGCCCCCTGGAGAGCGGCATGGTCACCGACTTCATCCGCCGGAAGCACGGCGAGATCGAGGTCGAATACCCCCACCCCTCCCTGGAGCCGATCCTCAAGGAGACCTACGGGGTCATCCTCTACCAGGAACAGGTCATGCGCATCGCCTCGGAGCTGGCCAACTACTCCCTGGGGGACGGGGACATCCTGCGCCGGGCCATGGGCAAGAAGGACCCGGCGGTCATGGCCAAGCAGCGAACCAAGTTCCTTCAGGGGGCCAAAGAGAACGACCTGCCCGAGGACACCGCCAACTACATCTTCGACCTCATGGAGAAGTTCGCCGGGTACGGGTTCAACAAGTCCCACAGCGCGGCCTACGCCCTGATCTCCTACCAGACCGCCTTCCTCAAGGCCCGCTTCCCGGTCGAGTTCATGGCGGCCCTGATCACTTCGGAGGTCTCCAACACCGACAAGGTCATCAGCCACATCAATGCCTGCCGGGAGATGAAGGTCAAGGTCCTCCAGCCGGACGTCAACAAGAGCAGACACCCCTTCAGTGTTGAAGACAGCGCCATCCGCTTCGGCCTCTCAGGGGTCAAGAACGTCGGAGACGGGGCCATCCAGGCCCTGGTGACCGAGCGGGAGGCCAACGGTCCATACCGGAACATGCTCGACCTCTGCGAAAGGGTCAACCTGCGCCGGGTCAGCAAGAGGGTTCTGGAGAGCCTGATCAAGAGCGGGGGCCTGGACTGCTTCGGCTGCAGCCGGGCGGCCATGGTCGCCGCCCTGGACAAAGTCGTGACCACGGCCCAGAAGAAGAGCAAGGAAAAACAGAGCGGCCAGCTCTCCCTGTTGAGCATCATGTCCGCCGGCGAACCGCAGCAGTGCGCGCTGTCAGGGATCGGCATGCAGATCCCGGAGCAGGGCATCGCGGAATGGGAGGATGAGGAAAAGCTGCGGAATGAGAAGGAATCCCTGGGCTTCTTCCTCACTGGACACCCCCTGCTCCAGTTCCAGGACGATCTGGACATGCTTCAGGTCAACACGCTCCAGGCCTGCTCCGAGATGGGCCCCGGGGCAGAGGTCCGGGTGGCCCTGCTGGTCACCGGGCACAAGGAGATCGTGACCAAGAAGGGCGGCAGGATGGCCTTCTGCCAGATCGAGGACCTGACCGGCACCGGGGAGCTGACGCTCTTTCCTGACCTCTATTCGACCATCAGAAACAATCTGGAGCTGGACCAGCCCCTGCTGTGCACGGCCAAAATCAGCCAGGACAAAGAGGAGAATGGGACTGAGGGCCAGCAGCAGGTCAAGCTCGTGGCCCAGCACATCCAGCTCCTGACCTCGGCCTCGATTCCCGAGGACCAGCCCTATCAGCTTGAAGTCCCGGCCCGCTCCGTCTCCCCAGAGCACTGGACCCGGCTCAAGGACATCATCCACCGGCATCCCGGCCGCAATCCGGTCCAGATCCTGATCACCATGGACGATGCCCTGTGCCGGCTGCAGCTCGGTCCCAACTTCTGCATCCTCCCCGGCGCCGGCCTGCGCCAGGAGATTCAGCAGTGGCAAAAGGACCTGCACCGGGTGCACTGAATCGGCGGCAGGCCCCAGTCGACCAGCCCCCTCTGAACACAAGGACAGGCACGCATGACAGACAAAGGATCAGTGTATCGGCTCCAGGTCAGCTCGCAGTTCAGCTCCTCGCATCAACTCCGGAACTACGGGGGAAAATGCGAGGAGCTCCACGGCCACAACTTCACGGTCCAGGCCGAGGTCGAAGGCACCAGGCTGCAGCCGGACACCGGCATCTTGATCGACTTCAAAGTCTTGAAGGCCAAGCTCAGCCGGGTGATCGAGCCTCTTGACCACACCCACCTGAACGAGCTTCCACAGTTTTCAGCACTCAACCCTTCGTCTGAGAACCTGGCCAGGCACATCTACCGGGAGCTCGGCAAGACCCTGGAGGACACCGGGGTTCGAGTCCGCAAGGTGAGCGTGTCTGAAAAGGAGAGTTCCACGGCCGTGTACATGGAAGGTGATGCGTGATATGCGGGCCTTGATTCAAAGGGTCAGATGGGCCAAGGTGGAGATTGCTCAGAAGACCGTGGCCAGCATCAGCCAGGGACTGCTCGTCCTGATCGGCTTTTCAGGCCTGGAGTCCGCGACCCTGCCCCGGACAACGGTCTGGGCGAAGTTTCTGGGCAGGACCGTCAATCTGCGCCTGTTCCCGGACACCCAGGGCAAGACCAATCTCAGCCTCGAGGATGTCCAGGGTGAGCTCCTGGTCGTTCCGCAGTTCACCCTGTATGCTGACTGCCGCAGAGGGAACCGGCCCTCTTTTGGCCAGGCCGCTCCACCGGAAACGGCCGAATGGCTGTTCGAACGATTCGTGGCCGATGTCCAGGCCATGTGCTCGCAACGGGTCGACCAGGGGAGGTTCGGGGCTGACATGGACGTTTCCCTGTGCAACTGGGGTCCTGTGACGATCTGGCTGGACAGCGAAGCCATGGCCGCGTGACGCATCCATTCAAAGGCACCCTGCAGCTGATCATGGACACCCAGAGCATCAAACTCCTGATCACAGACGACTCCTCCTGGTGGAGCGACCATCTGGACTCGGTGTTCGAGCCCGGACAGGTCGAGCTCATGCTGGCCGAGACCGGAGAGGAAGCCCTCGACACCTACACCGCCTTTGAACCGGACATCATCATCCTGGACCTCAACCTCCCGGACATGCCCGGAACCGATGTCATCAGGCACATCCGGGAAGATGTCCAGGATTCCGACGCCTACATCATCACCCTGACCCCGGAGGACCATCTCGAGACCAAGACCAGGGCCCTGAACCTCGGGGCCAACGACTACCTGCTGAAGAACTTCAACCTGGAGGAGTTCAGGGCCAGGATCAACGTGGCCAGGCGACAGGTCGGCCTGAACAAGCAGCTTCGTGACGCCTTTGATCGCATCGCCAGCGAGATCGACACCGTGGCCTCGCTGCAGAACAAGCTGCTGCCCAAGGAGTGCCTGTGGATGCAGCATGCCTCCATTCAGTCGGTCTATCACCTCTCCGGCCGGGCCAGCGGGGATTACTACGACTTCTTTCCCCTCAACGATTCCACGATCCGGGCGGTGGTGGCCGATGTGTCCGGACACGGGGCCCGGGCCGCCTTTTTGATGGCCATTGTCCGGGCCCTGATCAAGACCACCCAGGGCTTCTACCTCGACCTGACCCAGACCCTGAACCTGGTCAACAGGCAGCTCATTGAGATCATCGGGGATGAAATCGACTTCATCACCCTTTTCGCCGCTGACGTGGACACCAAGCACAACACCCTGACCTACATCAATGCCGGACACTGTCCGGGAATCCTGTCCAAGACCTTTGCCGACACGGATCTGCTGGAACCGACCTGCCCCGTCCTCGGCTTTTTCGATCTCGACTTTTCACCCAAACAGGTGGACATTTCGGATCGCTGCGGCCTGTTCCTCTTCACCGACGGTTTTTACGAATGGGAAGTCGCCCCTGGTCAGTTCTACGGCCTGGACAACTTTCTCTCCCTGGTCCGGGAATGCATGTGCAAGGTCGACTTCAACCTCCAGGAAATGGAACAGACCATGATCCAGGGCCTCGACGTCCAGCCCGCTTTTCGCGACGACCGCACCGCTCTGTGGATCAAATGGGGGCATCCAGCCATGAGGGTCTTCCGCAACCAGGCCAATCCGGAAGGGGTGGGCAAGGTCATCAAGATGGCCACGTCATTTCTGCAGTCGCAGCTCGAGGACCTCGAGCTCATCAACGATCTCAAGCTGGCCCTGACCGAGGCCTGTTCGAACGTGGCCCTGCACGCCTACCCCGAGAAGAGCAAAGGCGACGTCGAAGTCCAGATCGTCCTGGACTCCAATCGGTTCATCCGCATCACCATCCTCGACTGGGGGCGTCCCTTCCAGGGGCCGGATCCGGACAACCTGAGCATGCACCCTGAAGAGGAGTCCGGACGGGGCCTGTACATCATCTCCCAACTCGTGGACAGCTATGACTACCGCAACGACGACGACAAAAATATCCTGACCCTGGAAAAAATCTTTGAGGAGTGACTATGGAAGCACTGAAGGTGGAACGAATTGGCCGGGTATGCCTGATGCACTATTCCGGGGAGCTGACCCTGGAGGTCATCGATCGCCTCAAGCAGGAGATCGAAGACTACCTCACCGACCAGGACTGTCAGACCCTGGTCATGGACCTGTCCAAGACCGTGTTCCTGGACAGCTCGGGAATCGGTTTCCTGGTGCACATCAACAACAGGAAGAAAGCCAACAACAAGGAGTTCTACCTCCTCAAGCCGTCGGCTCAGGTCCAGAAGACCCTGAGCCTGGTCAAGCTCATCGATTTCTTCAACATCCTCGAGGATGAGAGCCAGCTTGAGGGCTTGAAATAGAGCCTGCGGCCGGGGGCACCGACCGGGCTCATTTCCGCCAGAACTCGCGGAAAAAGAGAATGATCACGGTATAGATCTCCAGGCGCCCCAGGAGCATGCAGAAGGTGAGCACCCATTTGGCCAGCATGGGGATCTGGGCATAGTTGTCCGTCGGCCCGACCTGGCCCAGTCCGGGCCCGATGTTGCTGATGCAGGCAATGACCGCAGCAAAAGAGGTCAGCACGTCCACGTTCAGGGCGGCCAGGATCAGGGCTGACAGGCAGGCCAGTCCGAGATAGAGGAGCAGGAACCCCCAGATCCCTTTGATGACCTCATCCTGAACCGTCACCCCACCCAGCTTGACCGGCACAATGGCTCGTGGATGGACCAGGCGCATGAGCTCTCGACCGGCCTGCTTGGCCAGGATGATGACCCGCATGCATTTGATCCCCCCACCGGTGGACCCGGCACTCCCGCCCAGGAACATGCACATGAAGAGCAGCATCTGGGCCAGGGGCCCCCACAGCTCATAATCTGCCGTTCCGTATCCCGTGGTGGTCACGATGGACACGGTCTGAAAGACGCTGTAGCGCAGCGACTGGGCCAGGCTGGCATAGGACTCCCCCCAGACATTGAAGGTGATCAGCCCGGTGACCGCAACGATGACCAGGGCATAGAACCGGAACTCCGCGTCTTTCCAGAACGCCCCGGGCCGGCCCTGGAGCAGGCGAAAATGCAGGGCGAAGTTGGCCCCGGCGATGAACATGAAGACCGTGATCACGATATCGATGTACACGCTGGAAAAGTGGCCGATGGATCCGTTCTTGGTTGAAAACCCGCCTGTGGCCATGGTCCCGAAGGTGTGACACAGGGCATCGAACAGGGACATGCCGCCGAGCATGAGCAGGGCCGCCTCCAGGCCACTGAACAGGAGATAGACCTTCCAGAGCAGAACGGCCGTATCCTTGATCCGGGGCCGGAGCTTGTCCGGCACCGGTCCCGGCACCTCGGCCTTGTAGAGCTGCATGCCGCCGACGCCCAGAAAAGGGAGAATGGCCAGGGAGAGGAGGATGATGCCCATCCCTCCCAGCCAGTGGGTCAGGCTCCGCCACATGAGCATGCTCGGCGGCAGGGCTTCGATATCGTTCAGGATCGAGGCCCCGGTGGTGGTGAATCCGGAAAAGGTTTCGAAAACGCAGTCGGTGAGGGAGGGGATGGAACCGCTGAGATAAAAGGGCAGGGCCCCCAGGAGACCGGCCCCGACCCAGCCCAGGGTGACCACGGCCATGCCCTCCCTGTGGGTCATGGTGGCCACCTTGGCCGACCGGAAACAGAGGAAGAGGAGGATGCCCAGACTGGAGCTGATGCTGATGGACTCGAGGAAGAAGGAGGCCATGCCGTCGGCGTAGGAGAGGGAGAAGGCCAGGGGAAAGAGCATGGACAACCCCACGAAGCAGAGCACCAGGCCCACGAGCTGGAAGGTGTAACGCCAGCGCATGTCCTCAGTTCCCGTTCAGGGCCTTTTCGACCTGCCCGATCTGCTTGCTCGTGGACATGATCATCACCCGGTCGTCCGGACGGATCATGTTCTCGCCAGTGGGTATGATGACCTCCTCGCCCCGGACGATGCACAGGACGATCGCCCCCCGGGGAAAGTGGAGGTCCTTGATCGCCTTGTTCACAAAGATCGAATCGGCCCTGGCCACCACCTCGAGGGCCTCGGCCTCTTCCTGGATGGAGATGGATGAAATGACCGTGCCCTGCCGGACATAGCGCAGAATGCTGTTGGCCGCGGACAGCCGGGGGCTGACGATCCGCTCCAGGCCAACGGCGCGCATCAGGGGGATGTAGGCGAACTTGTTGATCCTGGTCACCGCCTGCCTGGCCCCGAGGTTTTTGGCCAGCAGGGAGCAGAGGACATTGTTCTCCTCATCTCCGGTGACCGTGACCACCACATCCATGTCTGAGACGTTCTCCTCCTGAAGGATCCGCTGATCGGTTCCGTCCCCCTGCAGGACCACCGACCTGGTCAGGTTTTCAGCCAGGAACTGGCAGCGCTGGCGGTCGATGTCGATGAGCTTGACGTGGACGCCCTTTTTCTTTTCCAGATTCAGGGCCAGCTTGTACCCGATGTTCCCGCCGCCGATGATGAGCACCTTGTGCTGGTTCCCGGTACTGGCCCCAAAAGCCTTGAGGATGGTGGCCAGGTCCTTCTGGGCCGTCACGAAGTACATCATGTCCCCGGGCTGGACCCTGTTCTCCCCGGTGGGGATGATGATCTTTTCCTGCCTGATCAGCGCGGCGACGATAAAGCCTTTGACATCGATGCGCTGCCGGATGTCGATGAGCTGGAGGCCGGCAAAAGGGCAGTCCTGCCGGACCCACATGCCGACCATCTTGATGTTCACGTCGGAAAATTCGCTGATTTCAGCCGCCCCGGGAGCGCCCATCAAGCGTTCGATGGACCCGATGACCTCCTCTTCAGGGTTGATGACGATGTCGATCCGGAGCATCCCCTTGACCAGGATGTCCTGGTAGGCCGTGTACTCAGGGTTCCGGATCCGGGCCACTTTGACCAGGTTCGGGGCGAAGAGGTTGCTGAAGGTGCAGGCGATGATGTTGATCTCATCGCTGTCGGTCACTGCCAGGAGGAGGTCCGCCTTTGTGATCCCGGCGTTCTCCAGGACCTTGGGGCTGCTTCCCGATCCGTGGACCGTCTCCACATCCAGCCTGTCCGAGATGCGCTCCAGGACCCGCTGGTCCTTGTCGATGATGACCACGTCCTTGTCTTCGGCTGTCAGGCGGCTGGCGATATAGTAGCCGACCTCTCCGGCCCCGATGATGATGATCCGCAACGCCCGTGCTCCTCTTCAGCGCAGCCGCTGACTGCGCTGAGTATCTGGTCTTGACCGCGAGAGGCAACCTCCCTTTGAGCAGTCGAGGTCATTCCTGGGGCAGCCAGCTGATGGGTGCGTGACGCCATGAGGCCCTTGACTTTCGTGGTCCGATAGCCACCCTGACCCAGTCATTGAGATCAACGAGGACCAGCTCACAAGAGCTGACCTTCTTGCGATTTTTCTCAAGATTATGGCAGGATTGCCTGTCTGAAAAAGGTGACAATGCTTCGAGCCCAGGATATAAAAGGTGGGGCCGTGAAGGTCAAGAAGAATCCCGAAGGGCCTGAACCGGCTTCAGATGTGTATCACCAGCAAAACCGCATGCGTCAGCTCCGAAAGAGGCCGGGCTGACGGGGAGGAGACCATGCTCGAACTCTTGAAAAAGACCATTCTCGTTGGATTGGGAACAGTGACCCTGACCAGGACAAAGGTCCGGGAGAGCCTCCAGCAGCTCGTTGAACAGGGCAAAATCACCAGTGAAGAGGCCGAGCGAATGACCAAGGAGCTCCTGGAGTCCGGGGAAAGCGAAATCAACGAGTTTCGTGGCCAGCTGCGGGAGGCCCTGCAGACTGCGCTCAAGAACATGAACCTGGCCCAGAAGGAGGATGTGGACAAGCTCGTGAGCAGGGTCGACAACCTGGAGAAACGGATGGACTTTCTTGAGGACAAGCTGTCCCGGACTCAGGAAACAGCTCAGCCCGATGCGCAACCTCAGGGTGAATAAGGAGCCAGTGCTTGGACTTCCAATCCTTCTCCAAGATCAACCGGTTCAAGGACATCGTCTTCACCCTGATGCGTTACGGCTTTGGAGACATCATCTCCAGGCTGGACCTTCCGGAAAAAATACTCCCTGTGCCCATCAAGAAGCAGTGGGCCACGGACAAGAACACCTGGGAAAGGATTCGCCTGGTCTTGACCGATCTTGGGCCGACCTTCGTCAAGTTCGGCCAGATCCTGAGCCTCCGGGCCGATCTCATCCCGCACGAGCTGGTCCTGGAACTGAGCAAGCTCCAGGACCAGGTTCAGCCTGAGTCCTTTGAAGCCATCAAGAACCAGATCGAAAAGTCAATGGAAAAGCCACTGGAGGAGGTGTTTGCCGACTTCGAACCCCAACCCCTGGCTGCAGCCTCTCTGGCCCAGGTCCACCGGGCCGTGCTCAAAAAGGACAAGACCGTGGTCGCGGTCAAGGTCCAGCGTCCGGGCATCCGGCAGACCATCAGAAACGATCTGGACATTCTGGCCACTCTGGCCCGCCAGGTTCACGAACGCCTCGAGACCCTGAAGGTCTACGACCTGCCTTTGCTCGTTGAGGAGCTGCGACGCCTCCTGACCCGGGAGCTTGATTTCACCCTGGAAGGGAAAAACATCCGCCTGGCCAGATCCAATTTTGCCGGGGATCCGGAGGTCGTCTACCCGGCTGTCTTCACCGACGAGTCGACCTCCCGGGTTCTGATCATGGAGCTCGTCCGGGGAACCAAGCTCCGACAGGCCGTGGACCTGCCCCTGGCCCAGAAAAAACGCCTGGCTCAGATCGGACTGCGGGCCCTGATGCAGCAGGTCCTCATGAACGGGTTCTTCCATGCCGACCCCCATCCCGGCAACATCTACGTCCTCGATGACGGGCGAATCAGTTTTCTGGACTGGGGCATGGTCGGCCGGGTCACCCCGGACATGCAGGCCAGGATCATCGCCCTGATCGAGGGCATTGTCGACCGGGACAGCGAGGCCATCATGGAGCTCATCCTGTCCCTGTCCGAAAACACCCAGGTCAAAAACAGAGAGGAGCTGCAGCGGGACATCCTGGATGTCCTGGACGAGTTCTACGCCGTGCCCCTGAGCGAGATCAACATCAGCCAGCTGCTCATGCTCATCACTGAGGCCATTCAGCGCCATCAGATCCGGATCAAGGCCGACATGGCCGTGATGATCAAGGCCATGATCACCGGGGAGGGCACGGTCAGAATGCTCTACCCCGAGCTCAATGTGGTGGCCGAGGCAGAACCCTTTGTCAGGAAGATGGCCCTGAAAAAATACTCCCCCCGCGAGCTGCAGAAACAGACCCGCAAGCTCCTGGGGCAGTTCTTTCAGATGCAGAAAGCCCTGCCTTTGCAGCTCAATCACGTCATGGGCAAGCTGGAACGGGACGAGCTGTCCATCGGTTTTGAGCACAAGCGCCTGGAAGGGCTGCGCATGACCCTGGACCAGATCGCCAACCGCCTGACCCTGGGCATCATCACCGCAGCCATGATCATCGGGTCCTCGATGATCGTGACCACCGGGGTCAAGCCTCTGCTCTTCGGCTACCCCGCTCTGGGCCTGGTGGGGTATCTGCTGTCCGCCTTTTTCGGGGCCTGGCTGGCCTTTGAGATCATCAGAAAACGCAAAATGTGACCGGAGGGACAATGCTGACTCGAGAACACGCCATGACCCTTTTGAACGAGCACGGCATCCAGGAAGGACTGCTCCATCATGCTTTGGAGACAGAGGCCGTGATGCGCGGGCTGGCCCGGCGACTGGGGGGTGATGAAGAGCTCTGGGGGCTGGCCGGTTTGCTCCACGACCTGGATTTCCCCGAAACAAAAGACGAACCAGACCGTCACGGCATGGTCACGGCCCAGGAACTGGAAGGCCTGCTCCCCGAAGAGGGTTTACAGGCCATTCGGGCTCACAACTCGGAAATGAACGGGACCGAACCGGCTTCGAGCTTTGATTTCGCCCTGCGTTGCGGGGAAACGGTCACCGGCCTGATCTCGGCCAATGCCCTGGTTCGACCTCAGGGCATGCAGGGCATGAAGCCCAAGAGTTTGAAAAAAAAGATGAAGGACAAGAGCTTTGCCGCCAATGTCAACCGGGAGCGCCTTCAGGAGTGCGACAGGATCGGTCTGGACCTGGCCGAGTTTCTGCAGATTGCCATTGCAGCCTTTGAACCCATTGCCGAGGACGTCGGGCTGGCAGCAACCCAGTGACGCGTCCTGGACGTGAAACCTCTGTCATGGACTCGAGGCTAGGCCTCCGAAGCCTCCTCCTGCTCCTGGAACTCCTCTGAGCCGTGCAGGATGGATGCATGGGTGGTCATGCAGGTCACCTCGTCGGAGAGCACGGCTTCGTGCATGGACCTGAGCCGGGGCCTGGCCAGGGCGATGAAGGTCCTGGCCACATCCTGCTTTCTGGAGGAGTGGAGCCCATCCATGCAGACCAGGTAGCTCATGATGGTCTCCGCAGTCATGTCCACGATCCTTCTGGCATGATACTCCTGAAAGGCCGGGTCGTTTTTGGTCTTGACGTGGGCGATCGCCTCCTCCAGCCAGGCCCGAAAGGTCTGGGCCCGGGCAAAGAGATCCTGGACGGGGGCAAAATCATGACGGTCTTCATACTCATTGAGAATCTCCAGGGCCGCACCGGTCATGATGCCGCCGATGGCCGCAACGACCTGGAGCTGGGTCGTCCCCTCGTAGATGTTGGTGATCCGGGCATCCCGGTAGTAGCGCTCGGCATTGAAATCTGTGGTGTACCCGGTGCCGCCGTGAACCTGAATGGCGTCGTAGCAGACCCTGTTGGCCATCTCTGAAGTGTATCCCTTGACCAGGGGGGTCAGCAGGGAAGCCCACCTGGAGTACCGCTTCAAGTCGTCCTTGAGGTCGTCCTTGAGCTCAGGATGGCCCTCGACCCTTTCCTCCAGCCCCTCCTTGATGTCCACCACCCGCGACGTTTCATAGAGCAGGCTCCTGCCGGCCTCGATGGAGACGCGCATGTCGGTGAGCATTTCATACACGGCTGCAAAATCGAGGATCGGCTTCTTGAACTGCGTCCTTTCCCGGGCATAGCTGAAGGCGTCCCGATAGGCGGCTTCGGCTATCCCCACCGCCTGGGCGGCGACGCCCAGCCTGGCGCCGTTCATCAGGGACATGGTGTACTTGACCAAACCCATCTTCCTCTTGCCCAGGAGTTCAGCCGGGGCGTTGTTGAACTGCAGCTCGCAGGTCGGGGAGCCGTGAATGCCGAGCTTTTTTTCGATCCTGCGGACCTTCATGTGTCCATCCCGTTCGTAGATGAACAGAGATATGCCCCGACCGCCGGAGATCCTGGGCTCCGAACGGGCCATGACCAGGGAGACGTCGGCGCAGCCGTTGGTGATGAACCGCTTGACCCC
>CAZNIP010000073.1:0-15105 GCA_964573115.1 uncultured Desulfohalobiaceae bacterium
TGCCAGATACAGGTGTCTTCGATCCTGTAATCCAGGCCCTGGAGCTTGATGTCAGCCCGGGAACCGTCGGGGAACACGAAATCGGGCGCGATCTCCAGGAGCGGCACCAGGATGAACGCCCGTTCGCCAATCCGTGGATGGGGCAGTGTGAGTGCAGGCTCACGGAGAACAAGGTGCCCAAAAAAGAGCACGTCCAGATCGATCAGCCGGGGACCCCAGCGCTCCCTGCGCTGTCGTCCCATTCGGGCCTCGATGTCCAGAAGCGAGGCCAGCAGGCTCAAGGGGGTGACATCAGGGGCGCAGGCCGCGGCAAGGACCTGATTGGCAAACCATGGCTGGTCTTTGACCCCCTGGGGCTCTGTATAGTAGAGAGAGGAGACAGGGCCAATGTCGACCCCGGGCAGGAGGGCCAAGTTTTCCCTGGCAGATTCGAGGTTGGCTTCAGGCTGGCCCAGATTCGAACCAAGGCTGATGTACGCCACACGATCGGTTGACACCACGTGCTGACCGTCCTTATGCCCCGGGGCTCCGCTTGCGGCAGGATGAACGCTTTTCAGGATCTCGAGCCCCCTCAAAGGAGGCTCTCACCCGGTTTGCAACGCCTGGGGCATTATGCACAACTCGTCCGAAAAATCAAGACAGGCCGAACTGGCATGAAGCTTGAGAGCCGCTCCCCGCTGCTGTCCCATCCCTGGGTGGACAGCTACATTCAGCACCTCATCGTCAACAAGGGCCTGTCGGACAACAGCATTGCCTCCTACAGCCAGGACCTGCAGTCCCTGCTTGGATTCCTCGATTCCACCTCGAGCTCTCTGGAAAGCGTGGACGACAACGAACTCTTCCTCTACTTTCTGAGCCTGCGCAAAAAAGGGCTGACCAGCCGCTCCCTGGCCAGACACCTCTCCACCCTGCGAACCTTTTTCGATCATCTCTGCGACCAGGACCACAAGGACAGCAACCCGGCCAGGCTGCTGGACGGGCCCAAGCTGCCCCAGAAGCTGCCGCAGCTGCTCTCCATCCAGGACGTCAGGGCCCTGCTGGCCCAGCCGGACTGCACCACCAAGCTCGGCTTTCGAGACCGGACCATCCTCGAGGTCATGTATGCGGCCGGATTGCGGGTTTCTGAAGCCTGCCTCCTCAAGCCCCTGGACTTCGATTCCCAGATGGGCATCCTGCGCATCTGGGGCAAGGGGAGCAAGGAGCGGCTGGTCCCTCTGCACGCCTCCGCCCAGGACATCCTCTCCAGCTACCTGGACACCTGGCGGCCCCTGTTCGGTCCCCAGCAGGACCTGGTCTTCCTCAACCGTTCCGGAAAGGGGTTGTCCAGACAGGGGGTCTGGAAGATGATCAAACGCACCGCCCTGTCGGCAGGGATCACCCGGGAGATTTCTCCCCACACTTTGCGCCATTCCTTTGCCACCCACCTCCTGGAAGGCGGGGCCGACCTGCGCACGGTTCAGATTCTCCTGGGCCATGCGGACATCAACGCCACCGAGATCTACACCCATATCCAATCCAAACGGCTTCTGGACATCCACCGCAACTACCATCCCAGAGCTTCGGGAACAACCAGGCCATGAGCACCAAGCTGCCCGCTCCGACGATCATCACCGCCCACAACAACGCGGACTTCGACTGCCTGTCCTCCATGGTGGCCGCCCGCAAGCTCTACCCCGATGCCGTCCTGGTCTTCCCCGGAAGTCAGGAGCAGAGCCTGCGCGACTTCTTCATTCAAAGCGCCACCTACCTCTACAATTTCTACTCCATGCGGGACATCGACCCTCAGAGCGTCGAAAGAGTCGTGGTCTGCGATACCCGGCAGAAATCCCGACTCCATCATCTGGCCCCGGTCATGGAGAACCCGGGCCTGGACATTCATGTCTTTGACCATCACCCAGACACCCCCGATGACCTCGAAGCCTCCCTGGAAGTGGTCAGGCCCTGGGGAGCCACGGTCTCGGTGATCATCGACCTCATCAGGGAAAAGGGGCTGGACATCAGCCCTGAAGACGCCACCATCATGGGTCTGGGGCTCTATGAGGACACCGGGTGCTTCACCTTCTCCTCGACCACGGAAGAGGATCTCAAGGCCCTGCTCTGGTTGAAGCAAAAAGGGATGGACATCGGGTTTGTGGCCGATTTCCTGAACCGGGAGCTCAGTGCCGAGCAGGTGGCCATCCTGAACAACCTCCTCGAGTCCGCCTCCAACCACACCATCAACGGCATCGAGGTCTGCATCACCCAGGTGACCACCGACCGCTACGTCCACGACTTCGCCCTCCTGGTGCACAAGATGATGGAAATCGAGAGCATCAAGGTCCTCTTTGCCCTGGCCAGAATGCAGGACCGGATCCATCTCGTGGCCAGAAGCCACGTCCCCAACGTCGATGCCGGGAAGATCTGCTCCTCCCTGGGGGGCGGCGGACACACCTATGCCGCCTCGGCCACGATCAAGGACAAAACCCTGGCCCAGGTCCAGGATGAGCTCTTCGGGCTGCTCTACTCCCACATCAACCCTCAGATCACGGTCCGTTCCCTCATGTCCAGCCCGCCGATCATGATCCGGGAGCAGACCTCCATTGCCCAGGCCTCCACCGTCATGACCCGCTATGGCCTCAAGGCCATCCCGGTGGTCTCGTCCACGGATTCGAGCCAGTGCGTGGGCATTCTGGAGCATCAGCTCGCGGATCGGGCCCAGTCCCACGGCCTGGGGGAGTTTGAGGTCCAGGAGTACATGCGGCGCAATTTCCAGCAGGTGGATCCCCAGGAGAGCCTCTACACGGTCATGGAGATCATCATCGACCAGGGCCAGCGGCTGGTGCCCGTGATGGAGGGCCGGGAGCTCATCGGGGTCATCACCCGAACCGACCTCATCCACTGGCTGGTGGAGGAACCGGCCAGGATACCGGAGTCCCTGCTCCCTGAACGGACACAGGAGCGGAACATCAAATCCCTGATGCGCAACCGCCTCCCCAGCGAGATCTTCAGCCTGCTCCAGCAAGCCGGGGACATGGCCCAGACCATGGGCACCCACATCTATGCTGTCGGGGGGTTTGTCCGGGACATCCTGCTCCAGCACCCCAATCTGGACATCGACCTGGTGGTCGAAGGCGACGGGATCAGCTTTGCCAGCGCCTTTGCCCGGAAACTGGGCGGACGTCTCCGGGCCCACAAGAAATTCGGCACGGCCGTGATCATCCTGCCCGACGACCAGCGCATCGACGTGGCCACGGCCAGGCTGGAGTACTACGAGCACCCCGCGGCCCTGCCCACTGTGGAGCTGTCCTCGATCAAGCTGGATCTCTTTCGCCGCGACTTCAGCATCAACGCCCTGGCCATCGAGCTCAACCCCAAGAAGTTCGGCCGTCTGGTGGACTTTTTCGGGGGGCAGCGGGACATCAAGGAAAAGGTCATCCGGGTCCTGCACTCCCTGAGCTTTGTTGAAGACCCCACCAGAGTCCTCAGGGCCATCCGCTTCGAGCAGCGGTTCAACTTCCGCATCGGGGCCCAGACCGAAAGGCTGATCAAGAACGCCATCAACCTGAACATGTTTCACAAGCTCTCCGGAAGCCGGGTCTTCCAGGAGCTGAGGCTCATCCTGGAGGAACGGTCCCCGCTGACCTGTCTGAAGCGGATGGAGAAGCTCGACCTCCTGCAGTCCATTCACCCCCTGCTCAAGCTTTCGGCCGGGAAGGAAAAGGTCCTGGAAAAAATAGAAAAAGTCATGGACTGGTTTGAGCTCCTGTACATCGAGCCCAAGCCTGACATCTGGAAGGTCTACTTCCTCGGCCTCTGTTTCGGCTCCAACAACGACCAGGTCAGCATCCTGGCCAGGCGGTTCAACTTGACCGACAAGCAGGAGGCCAGCCTGATCCAGCTGCGCTTCGACATCAAGAAGACCAGGGACAGGCTCTACCTGTGGCAGAACAAGTCCGGAAGCATGAGCCAGCTCTACTTCACCCTGATCAACCTGCCCCTGGAAGGGATCCTGTTCATCATGGCCTCGAGCAAGAACGAGGCGCTGAAAAAGAACGTGTCCCTGTTTCTGAGCCAACTCCGGAACCAGTCCATCGACGTCAGCGGAAAGGACCTCAAGGCCATGGGGCTCCCCCCAGGTCCGGCCTTCAACCGGATCATGAACCGCATCCTGACCGACAAGCTCGATGGACGGGCCAAGGACCGGACCTCGCAGCTCAACCTGGCCAGGGAGCTCATCCAGGAAGAGATGAAGACGCAGAACAGAGGACACCCCATGGCCTTGCCCTTCACCGGGGATGCGGGATCTTGACCCTGAAGCGGATCATGGCGTACGACATCTCAACGTCTTACACTCATCCCATCTGCGAGAAGATCATGAAGAACATCGCCCTGGCCGTGGACAATCTGTACAAGAGCTTCGGTTCCCTGGAGGTGATCAAGGGGGTGTCCCTGACCGCCCATGAGGGGGACGTCATCACCATGATCGGCTCCAGCGGGTCGGGCAAGAGCACCCTGCTGCGGTGCATCAACCTCCTGGAAATGCCCACGTCCGGGGACATCTCGGTCAGGAACGAGCAGATCCTGCTCAAGACGAGCAAAAAAGGAGAGACCAGGCCGCAGGACCGGCGTCAGGTCGACCGGATTCGGACCAGGCTGGGCATGGTCTTTCAGCACTTCAACCTCTGGTCCCACATGACCGTCCTGGAGAACATCATGGAGGCCCCGGTCCATGTGATGAAGAGACCGAAAAAGGAGGCCCGGGACAGGGCCATGGCCAACCTGGAGAAGGTCGGTATTGCTGACAGGTCACACTACTACCCGGCTCAGCTCTCCGGCGGCCAGCAGCAGCGGGCAGCCATCGCCAGGGCTTTGGCCATGGAGCCGGATGTGCTCCTTTTCGACGAGCCGACCTCGGCCCTGGACCCAGAGCTGGTGGGGGAGGTCCTGAGGGTCATGCAGAACCTGGTCCAGGAAGGCCGGACCATGATCGTGGCCACCCATGAAATGGGCTTTGCCAGAGATGTCTCCTCCCATGTCATCTTTCTGGATCAGGGGGTGATCGAGGAAGAGGGCCCTCCGACCTCCATCTTCCAGGCCCCTGAGTCACCGCGGTGCCAGAAGTTCCTGTCCGGATTCCTGCTGCGGTGATCAGGCCGGCGCATCCAGCGATGCCCTGCTGTCCGAATCATTCTGCCTTGGTTCAGCGGCCCGGCCTTTCCCGGTCCAATCCACGAATCAGGCCAGGCAATATGTATGGCCTAAGGAAGCTTGATCTTTGAGCTTCAATCAATATCTTTCAGCTTTGCCGCAGACAAAGCTGAAAGAGGACTTTCCCCTTGCCCGAAAAAGCAAAATCACGTATGAAAATCGAGTATATGGCGCATTCAACCCATCACATCACAAGGAGGACAGACATGAAAAAAGCACTGGCCCTGACCCTGATCGTCCTGTTGAGTCTCTGCCTGGGCACCTCCATGGCTGCGGAAAAGGTTCGCATCGGAACTGAAGGAGCCTACCCCCCTTTCAATTTCATTGACGAAAAAGGTGAGCTCCAGGGGTTTGACATCGACATCTCCAAAGCCCTGTGCGACGCGGCCGACCTGGACTGCGAGTTCGTGACCCAGGACTGGGACGGGATCATCCCCGGCCTGCTGGCCAAAAAGTACGATGCCATCATCGCCTCCATGAGCATCACCGAAGAACGCAAACAGGTCGTGGACTTCACCGACAAGTACTACCAGACCCCGGCCAGATTCGTGAAGCCCAAGGATGTGGACATCGACATCTCCAAGTCCGGGCTCTCCGGCAAGACCGTCGGCGTCCAGAGGGCCACGGTGAGCGAGAACTTCATCCGGGACAATTTCGGCGACACGGTGGAGATCAAGTCCTACGCCACCCAGGAAGAGGCCAACATGGACCTGGTGGCCGGCCGTCTGGACCTCGTCTTTGCCGATTCAGTGGTCCTGCTCAAGGGCTTTCTGGACACCGAACAGGGGCAGGACTACGAGTTTGTCGGCCCCGGCTACACTGACGAGGAGTGGTTCGGCGAAGGCATCGGCATTGCCGTGCGCAAAAACGACGACGACCTGAAAAAGCAGCTGAACCAGGCCATCGAGACCATTCGGGAAAACGGGACCTACAAGGACATCAACGACAAGTACTTCTCTTTTGACGTCTACGGCGAGTAGACCTTCCTGTCAGCGCGGCCGCTGGCCGCGCTGACCATTTCTGACTTCATGCGACTGCATCCCGGGTGTGTGCAGCCGCAACGGACAACCAGACGAAACTCAGCATGTCGGCTTTGCCAGAGGGAAAGCCGGCATAGGAGAACACTTTCTTGCTGAACCTGGAGGGGTATGGCTGGCTTCTGCTCAAAGGGGCCAAGCTCACCGTGTACGTTGGCCTGAGCGCTATGGTCATCGCCATAGCCCTGGGGTTGATCGGGGCCCTGTGCAAAATCTCGAAAATCAAGCCCGTCGTCTTTGCGGCCAACCTCTATACCACCATCATTCGCGGCGTCCCGGAGCTGGTGCTCATTCTCCTGGTCTACTACGGCGCACCGACCCTGATCCAGGACATCTGCTCCCTTTTCGGACTGGACGTCTATATCGCCCTGAACCCCTTTATCGCCGGAGTGGCCACCATCGGGTTCATCTACGGGGCCTTCTCCACTGAAGTCTTCAGAGGGGCCTACATGGCCGTTCCCAAAGGCCAGATCGAGGCCGCCAGGGCCTGCGGCATGAACCCCAGCCTGACCTTCCGCCGGATCACCCTGCCCCAGATGTGGCGTTTCGCCCTGCCCGGACTGGGCAACGTCTGGATGGTCCTCATCAAGGCCACGGCCCTGATCTCGGTCATCCAGCTCCCGGAGCTCATGCGCAACGCGGACATCGCCGCCAGGGCCACCAAGAGGCCGTTCACCTTCTTCTTTGCCGCTTCGATCATCTATCTGTGCATCACGATCTTCTCCAACGTCCTTCAGCAGTGGGCTGAAAAGAGAGCCAGCCGGGGAGTCAGGAGGGCCTGAGATGAACATCGACATCATCCTGGACAGCCTGCCCCGACTTCTGAACGGGACCGTGATCACCATAGAGATCACGGCTCTGAGCGTGGCCATCGGCTTCTGCCTGGCCATCCCGCTGTCCATCATGCGGGTTTCCAGAAACCCTCTGATCTGGGTCCCGGTCTACGGCTTCAACTTCTACTTCCGCGGCACCCCGCTGCTGGTCCAGATCTTTCTCATTTACTACGGCAGTGCCCAGTTTCAGGGGCTCCTCTCCCAGATCGGCATGTGGTCCCTGTTCCAGGAGGCCTATTTCTGCGCCGTGCTCTCCCTGACCCTGAACACGGCCGCCTATTCTGCAGAAATCTTCAGGGGCGGGATCGAGGGCGTACCCTTTGGCGAAGTGGAGGCCGCCAGGGCCTGCGGCATGTCCGGAACACTGCTCTACCGCAGGATCATCATCCCCAAGGCCCTGCGAATCGCCTGGCCAGCCTACACCAATGAAGTCATCTTCCTTCTCCAGGCCTCCTCCCTGGTGTCCATCATCACCCTCATGGACATCACCGGGGTGGCCAGAGTCATTGCTGCCAGGAGCTTTGCCTTTTACGAGCTCTTCCTGACCGCAGCCGTCATCTATATCATCCTGGTCTATGGAGTCCTCTTTGTCTTCAGGCGGATCGAAACCCGTATTTCCAGATATCTGATTGTTGACCAGCGATGACCTGTCCGCCGTCGGGGCAACCGGCCTGTTCAGCACGCTGGTTTTCTTGACCGAGCCAGTCCTTTTACAGTACCGTACGACCTTGACAAACAGGCTTCCGCCCTTGTGCGGCAAGCATGGAGCAGGGGTGTGCACCCGGATGAGCTCAGGGATGGTTTTCCTGCACAGCGGTTTGCCTTTCGTGCCGCGCCCGGAGAAACCGGAGTCCGCACGTTCATGACCGTCTCCAGGAAAGACCATGATCGAGGTCGCACACGTTGGCTCGGCCCCCAGACAGCTCAGCAAGCCACCCTTTCAACCATTCTCATAACAGAAAGGAGCATCCCATGCGCTATGTGAAGGTCTTGGCAGTGGTCATCATCTTTTTCCTGTGCATGATCTTCTTTGTGCAGAATACCGGGGTCCTCTCGACTGAACTCAAACTGACATTTCAGCTCTTTGGGGCCAATTGGGTTTCATCGCCGGCTCCCGTCTATCTCTACATCCTGCTGGCTTTCGTCATCGGGGTCCTGGTCAGCATGGCCTACTTCCTTCTGGAAAAGCTCCGCCAGAAACGGGAAATCCGAAAAAAACAACAGCAAATCAACAATCTGGAAAAAGAACTCTCAACGTTGCGCAACATCCCCCTGGACAGTCAGGAGACCTCCGAAACCCTGTCCCACTCCAGCTTCTGAGACCACATCCCATGTTCCAGGCTCTTCGACGATGGCTTCCCCCTGCATGGCGAAAAGAGTCCCGGCTGACCTCTCAGCTCGAGGGCACCCCCCCTGTTTCCCAGGACACGATGACGGCCATCTCCCAGCTCAGCCAGGTGATCAAGAACAACCAGGACTCTGTGGAAACCTACATGGCCCTCGGCAATCTCTACCGGGCCCAGGGGGACATCGAAAACGCCATCACCGTCAGACAGAGCCTGATCGTCAGGCCGAACCTCAAGCCAGAGTTCAAGGCCAGGGCCCTGTATGAACTCGGCATCGACTACAAGCGGGGAGGGTTCCTGGGCAGAGCCCAAAACGCCTTTGAACGGGCCAAAGAGCTCATCGGCGATGATGCGGCGATCATTGACGAACTGGCATCCCTGGCTGCCGCAGAACACGACTACCAGCTCTCGGCGCAGTACTACGCCCAGCTCTCCAAGCCCATTCACCAGGCCCATTTTCTCGTCCAGCAGGCCAAACAGGACCTGAAGAACAAAAAGTCCGGAAAAGGAGGCACCTGGCTGAACAAGGCCCTGCGTGTCTACCCAGGGTCGGTGGAAGCCTGGCTGGAAAAGATGATCCGGGCCTACGACCTGGCCGACTGGAAGGGCCTGGCCGAGGCCTTCGACAAGGGCCTGAACCGGGTGGAGCCCCACATCAGGTTCATCCTGCTCGAAGGTTTGATCCAGCACCTGTTTCAGGGCAGGACAGGGCAGGAGATCTTCACCCCTCTCCTGAACCAGGAAGCCGGCCATGAAGTGATCAAAGTCTTGAAAAAACAGCCTGCGGACATCGTCCTCTCCTACTACGGGGCCTGGATCCTGCTTCAGCTCGGCAGCCTGGAGCAGGCAGCCAAGTGGCTGGATCAGTGCATTCAGCTCGATGCTGAGTTCTGGCCGGCCCGGCTGGAGCTGCTGTCCTTGAACATGGATCACCAGGACGTGAACGACGAGTTCAAGGAGCAGATGATCTTTTTCCTCAAGCGGGCCAGGCAGATCAAGAAATTCATCTGCACCCGCTGCGGGTTGAAGCGGGAGCACCTCTTCTTTGTCTGCCCCAGATGCCGGAGCTGGCACACGATCAGCTTCCTCAAGGTGCTGGGGAACTGAGAAAGAAGGTTGAAGAAGAGGGTTGAGGGAGTTGAACAGGTTGAAAAAGAGGTTGAGTAGATTGAAGAAGAGGGTTGAGGAGGTTGAAAAGGTTGAGGGAGGTTGAACAAGAGCCAAGAGGGTTGAACATGTTGAGGGAGTCGAGGGGGAAAGAGCTGCCTGGTCACCTTTTTTCTCTCTTCGACTGTCTCAACTCTCTCATCTTTTCAATTGTTCTGTCTTCATCAACCTTCTCAACCTTTTCAACCTCCTCAACTCCTGCTGTTCCAGCAATGAATGGCGCAGGATCTCCACGTTGCCAACAAAATTGAAGGACCGTCTCTGCCGCCTATGTCGACCAAGCTGACCCCGATGATGGAGCAGTACCTGCGCATCAAGGAAGACTATCCTGATGCGCTTCTTTTTTTCCGCATGGGGGACTTCTACGAGCTCTTCTTCCACGACGCCGAGCTTGCGGCCAGGGAGCTGCAGATCGCCCTGACCTCCAGGAACCCCAACGATGACAACAAGGTGCCGATGTGCGGGGTGCCCTATCATGCCCTGGAGGAGTACCTGCGCCAGCTCCTGGAAAAACGCTACAAGATCGCGATCTGCGACCAGGTCGAAGACCCCCGTCAGGCCAGGGGCCTGGTCAAGAGGGCCGTGACCCGGGTTCTGACTCCAGGGACTGTGGTGGAGGACAACAGCCTTCAGGCCAAGACGAGCAACTACCTGTGCGCCCTGAGCCCATCGAGTGCCAGACATGAGGGCGGTCTGGCCTGGATCGACTTCTCCACCGGCCACTGGAGCGGTCTGGCTTCAAAGAGCGATCAGGAGCTCTGGCAGTGGATGGACAAGCTCAATCCCAGTGAAGTGCTCTGCCCCGAGGGCCTGACCATCCCCGGCCCCTTTGTCCATCTGAAGGAACGCATCACCTGGCTGCCCTTTTCAGCCTATTTCGACCTCTCCCGGGCCACAGAGAACCTGTGTTCCGTCCAGAGTGTGCCCGGTCTGGAGACCCTGGATCTCGAAGACAAGCCAGGCCTGACCCAGGCCTGCGGATCCCTGCTGATCTATCTGCGCCAGACCCAGAAGCAGGACCTGTCGCACCTCAAATCGTTCAGCCCTCTCAACCTGAGCAAGCATCTCATCCTGGACGAGGTCACGGAACGAAACCTGGAGATCTTCCAGCGCCTGGACGGGGGAAAAGGCCCTGGCACCCTCTGGCATGTCCTGGACTTCACCCGGACGCCCATGGGCGGACGACTGCTGCAGACCAGGCTCAGGCACCCCTGGCGGGAGATCAAGGCCATTCAGGCCAACCAGGACGCCGTGGCCTTCTTCTCTGACCGGGACACCCTGCGCAGGGAAGTCCAGACCGCTCTGGAGACCGTCTACGACCTGGAGCGGCTCTCGACCAGGATCGCCCTGAACCGCTGCTCGCCAAAAGATTTCATGGCCCTGCGCACCAGTCTGGAAGGCCTTCCGGACATGGAGGATCGGCTCCGGGAGGCCGTCAGCGATCAGGAGAGCCCCAGGCAGATCGAAAAGGTCCTGAAAACCTGGGACAACCTGGAGGACCTCCAGGCCCTGTTGACCAGGAGCCTGGTGGACAACCCGCCGACGATCATCACCGAAGGCGGTCTTTTCCGATCCGGGTACAACGATGAGCTCGACGAACTCCTGGAACTGACGGAGCACGGCGAGGGCAAGCTCAAGGAGCTGCTGAGCACCGAGCAGTCGAATCACGATCTGCCCAAGCTCAAGCTCGGGTTCAACAGGGTCTTCGGCTACTACTTCGAGCTGAGCAAAGCGCACAAAGGCCCGGTCCCCGACCATTTCCACCGCCGCCAGACCCTGGTCAACTCCGAACGGTACGTCACTGACGAGCTCAAGGATCTTGAAGACAAGCTCTTCAGCGCTTCCGAGCGGAGGAAAAACCTGGAGTACGAGCTCTTTCAGACCCTCAGGAACGAAGTTCACGGTCTCCAGGAGCGCATCATCGGCATGGCCGATATCCTGGGCAGGCTCGACGTCTGGCAGGGCCTGGCCCAGGCTGCCAGGACCAGGGAATGGTCCCGGCCAGAGGTCCACACCGGGCTGGACATCCGAATCGAACAGGGCCGCCACCCGGCTGTGGAAGCCTCTCTGGGCCGGGCCGACTACATCCCCAACGATCTCTGCCTGACCAGCCAGGGAAACATCCTGCTCATCACCGGCCCGAACATGGCCGGGAAATCCACGGTCCTCCGCCAGGCGGCCATCATCTGCATCCTGGCCCAGATCGGGTCCTTTGTGCCGGCCAAATCATGCTCCCTGGGGCTTGCCGACCGGATTTTCACCCGGGTCGGGGCCTCGGACAACCTGGCCCAGGGCCGCTCGACCTTCATGGTGGAAATGACTGAAACCGCCCGCATTCTCAGGCAGGCCGGCAAGAGGAGTTTGATCATCCTCGATGAAATCGGCCGGGGCACCTCCACCTACGACGGCATGGCCCTGGCCTGGGCCGTGGTGGAGAATCTGGCCCACAAGGGGGACCAGGGGGTGCGGACCCTCTTTGCCACCCACTTTCACGAGCTGACGGAACTGGAAGCCTCGATTCCCGGGATCAGGAACTTCAACATTGCGGTCAAGGAGTGGAAAGGGGACGTCATTTTTCTGCGCCGCATGGTCCCGGGTCCGGCCGACCGCAGCTACGGGATCGAGGTGGCCAGACTGGCCGGGGTGCCCAGGCCGGTCATTCAAAGGGCCAGGGAACTGCTCGCCGACCTGGAGCGCAAGAGCGAAAGGCTCCACAAGAAGCCGTCCTCCCGGGGCCCTGCCCAATCCCTGCTGCCGGGCCTGTTTCAAACCCGGGAAGCCGAGCCGGCCCCTTCAGAACAGGCGTCACGCCCCCACCCCCTGGTCCAGAGCCTTGCCGGCCTGGAGCTGGAGCGGATGACGCCTCTGGAGGCCTTGAACCTCCTGCAGGAATGGAAAAACACCTGGAGCGGACAATGAGTGGATCAAAGCGATGGATCAGGGCCGGAACAGTCCTTGTGCTCTGCCTTCTGGCGGGACTGGCCGGATGCGGCAAGAAGGACTGGCCGTCCCCCCGGGCTGAAGAGGACCGCTTCACCTGGGCCGGGGTCAACGGGACCCGGCAGAATGGCTGCTTGATCGCCCGGGCCGAGCTCCAGGGGGCCTACTGGAACCTGGCATCTGTCAGGCTGGAGATCGAAACCCTGGCCGAACCCTGTCCTGGCTGCCCGTTCCAGCCGACCCGGACCGTTGAATTTCCGCCCGGTTCCGCCTCTGTGACTCAGGAGAGAGAACTGATCCGGGTCAGCTTCTGCGAGCTGGACCAGGAGGGCTTCACCAGGTGGCGTCTGGCGGGGCTGAACAGGTACAGTCAGCTCAAGGACGTGACATCGCAGGTCATGATCCTGGAGTGACGGGACCCGGATCAGGATCCGAACTCCACCCAGGCCACAGCGATGCCCAAGCCCAGGACCGCCAAGCCCGTCAGCCACTCCCCGAGCTCAAAAGGAAGCCTCTCCTCCCAGGCCTCCTCCTGGTCCAGCCCCCTGGCGGCCAGCCCCAGGGTTTGCTCCCAAGTCTTCAGACCCAGAGAGCGAACCACCGTCCCGACCACAAGGCTGTAGCGGCGCCAGAACCAGAGATGGCTGCAGCGCAGCAGGACAGCCTGCCGGACCCGGGTGATGGTCTGCAGGGTCAGAGGGAGAAAGTGGAGCATCAGGGCCAGGCCCAGACTGCCCCACCAGGCCCGCCGACCCAGAACCGGCCGGAGAAGAGCATGAACGGCCAATCCCATCTGCCGTGTCGACGTGGACGCGGTCACGGCGAGGCCAATGCCGATCAAGAGCCCCAGCCGGCCGCCCAGGACAAGGCTCTGCTGCAGGGCGCCGGGCCACCAGGGCTCGGGGTTCATGAGCTCAAAGATGAGCTTCAGCCCGACCCAGAACAGGACCCCGAAAACCGGTATCCCGACCATGCCCGGCTGAAGGCTGCCCGCCCGTCGAAGGCCCAGGAGGACCACCAGAACTCCTGCCCAGTACAGGACCAGCCCAAAGAGCCCGGCCTTCCAGGCCAGGATGCCGAAACCAACCCCGGCCGTGATTTTCAACCTGGGATCCAGGTCATGCAGCGCGGCTGCCAGAGCCATGGGTCACTCCTCCAGTTCTCCAAAGGGCGGCAGACCACGGGACACCTGCCACGAACAGGGGGGACGGATGCCATGCGCGGTCAGACGATCCATGACCTCCTGCCCGGGGCCGTCAAACTCCAGCCTGCCCTGCTCGAGGATCAGATACCGGTCCACGAGGTCGACGATCGGTTCGACATCATGGACGGCGATGACCTGGGTCAAGCCTTGCTCCCGATTGGCCCTGATGTGTCGTCGAAGCTCGATGGAGGCGGGGTAATCCAGTCCGGAAAACGGCTCGTCATAGAGGAGAACGTCCGGGCGCCGGACGAGCATGGCCGCCAGGCACAGCTTGCGCTTCTGGCCTCCGGACAGGGCGTGCACAGGCTTGTCCCAGGCCTTCTGAAGGCCAAATCGATGGGCCAGCTCCCGAGCCAGAGCGCCGTCGCCTCCAGGGCCCAGCCCCCTGTGCCCCAGGAGCAGGTCCTCGCCAACCGTCGCCCCCAGGATCTGCAGGTTTGCATCCTGGAGCAGGAGCCCCACCTGGCGGCGGACCTTCTTCTCCTGGCCGGGCAGGACCAGGTCCTTGACCCGGACCTGTCCCGAACCAGGTGAGACCAGGCCGCTGAGGATGGTCAGCAGGGTCGACTTGCCGCTCCCGTTGGCTCCGAGCAGGGCCACTGTCCGGCCCGCCTGGACCCTGAACGAGACCCTGGAGAGGGCTGGGACCGGGCCGTAGGCATAGCTGAGGTCACTGACCTGGATCACGCCGCGCGTCCCTCAGCCCCGAGCCTCTGCCCCATCTGCACTTCCAGCCGGAGCCCTGAGGCTCAACACCGGAGGCAGGAGGCCCTGGCGGATCAGGGCTCGGGCCGCGAACACACTGGCCGCCACCTGCAGGGCGTCAGACGGCAGAAAGGGAAGCATGCCGACGCTCGCAGCCCTGGCCCAGGAGATGGACAGCGTGGTCTTGAGCCAGGTCAGACCCAGAGCATAGATGGGGACGTAGCCCAAAAGACCGAAGAACAGCCCCAGGGCCCAGGGCATGGCCCCTGGCCCTGCCCTCCTCCACTGACTGCAGATGAGCGGGGTGAGGACAAACCCCATGATATAGCCTCCGGTGGGCCCCAGGAGGTGAGCCAGACCGGACGTGCCGCCGTAAAAGACGGGCAGCCCCACCAGGCCGGCCAGGATGTAGAGGAGGACAGCCAGCAGCCCCCCCAGGGGTCCGAGGACAAACCCGGCCAGGAGGACGAAGCAGACCTGCATGCTGATGGGCACCGGCCCGAGGGGAAAGTGGACATAGGCCCCGACCACGATCAGGGCGGCCATCAAGGCGATCCAGACCAGTGCGTGCAGCTGGGAGAGGGAACGATCAGCCATGTCGGCGCAGCCTCCGGCCTGCTCTTTATCCACACAGAGGACAGTGGGGTTGAAAAAGAGTTTCAAGAAATTGTTTTCACCACCCGCTC
>CAZNIP010000074.1:0-14940 GCA_964573115.1 uncultured Desulfohalobiaceae bacterium
TTATGTGTCCAGTCTGTAATGGCACCCCAAGCTCTTCGGGTTTCTCAGGGCCGCCCTGGTGATGATCGTGGACACCTGGCAGCCGTGGAAGAGCTCGATCAGGGGGCGGCTGATCATGGTGTTGCGATAGAACTCATAGAGCCGCTTGCTCAGGTTCTGGAGGTCGTCGTTGGCCCGTTTCAGCCTGGAGGTGGTTCGGACGATGCCCACATAGTTCCACATGGTGTGCTTGATGGTCGACCAGTCCTGGGCAATGAGGGCCGGGTCCTCATTGTCCTCGTTGCCGGGGTTGGCCCAGTCGGTGATCGAGTTCATGAGCTTTGCGCTCAGCTCGTTCTTCTTCTTGGCCTTCTTCTGGATGGACTGGGCGGCCATCCGGCCCCAGAGCAAACCCTCCAGCAGCGAGGTGCTGGCCAGCCTGTTGGCCCCGTGGACCCCGGTGCAGCTGCATTCGCCAACAGCGTAGAGCCTGTTCAGGGTGGTCCTGCCCTCGAGGTCGACGAGCACGCCGCCGCAGAAGAAGTGGGCCGCCGGGACCACGGGGATGGGGTCCTTGCTGATGTCGATGCCCAGCCGCAGACAGGTCTCGTTGATGGTTGGAAAGCGCTCCTTGAGGTCTTCGGACACGTAGTTGGCCGCGTCGAGGTAGACGAAGTCATCACCGGTCTTGAGCATCTCCTCGACAATGGCCCTGGTGACCACGTCTCTCGGGGCCAGGTCGCCCCGGGGATCGTACTCCTTCATGAAGGGCTTGCCGTCCATGCGGATGAACCGCGCCCCTTCCCCCCGGACAGCCTCGGAAACCAGAAACTGCTGGCCGCCCCGCTGGAACAGGGCCGTGGGGTGGAACTGGACGTACTCGCAGTTCATGACCTTGGCCCCGCTCCTGTAGGCCATGGTCAGCCCCGACCCGATGGAGGTCTTTGAGTTGGTGGTGTGCAGGTAGATCTGCCCCACCCCCCCGGTGGCCAGGATGGTGAAGTCGGCCAGCAGGACCTCGACCTGCCCGGTGGTGTGGTTGAAGACGTAGGCCCCGACGCACTGGTTGTTGAGCTGGTAGTGGAACTCGAGCTTTCGGGTGTGATGGTGGGAGGTCAAGAGGTCGATGGCTGTCCTTCGGGTGAGGACATTGATGTTCGGGTTGGCGTGCACAGCCTGCATCAAGCCGTCCATGATCGCCCGCCCGGTGAAGTCGGCGCAGAAGAGGATCCTGTTCAGGCCATGCCCCCCTTCCCGGGTCAGGCGGCATTCATCGCTGCTGTTGCGGGCAAAGGGGATGTTCAGCTTGTCCAGGAGGATCTCCTTGACCGCCTCCGGCCCGTGCTTGGACAGGACCTGAACCGCCCTGCGGTAGTTCATGTTCCGCCCGGCGGTGAGAATGTCCTTGCGCAGGGCTTCGGGGGTGTCCTTTTCGCCCCTGAAGACAATGCCGCCCTGAGCCAGCGGGGAGTTGCCGCTGTCCAGGTCAGGGCCCGAGGTGAGCAGGGTCACCTCGATGCCCTGACCGGCCAGCTCCAGGGCGGCGGTGCAGCCGGAAATGCCGGAACCGATGATCAGAATCGACGTCTTGATGCGCGGGGGGTGTTCAAACATGGATCGGGAAGGCCTCAGGCTTGCAAAGGGTTCTCATGTTCAGCGTTCAAAGGTCAAAGACTGATGTCAATCCTGTCAGGAGTTTCTTGCCTTTTCTTCAACCTCTTGGTGCCAGATGGCCGAAGCGCCACCATACGATGGACGAGTCACGAGTGTTTGTGCGCCAGCATCTCCACCAGGGTCATGCTCAGATCGATGTTGCGGGCCGAGTTGGTCAAACAACCCACGGAGATGAAGTCAGCCCCGAGGAAAGCATACTCATTCAGGTTCCGCACATTGATGCCGCCGCTGAGCTCTGTCTCGATGTGTTCCGGGATCATCTTCAGGGCCCGCGAGATCTGGCTCGGGGTCATGTTGTCGAGCATGATGCGGTCGACCCTGGACTGGACTGCCTCATCGACCTCGGAGTCGTTCCGGCATTCGACCTCGATGGGCGGGCAGGGGGAGAGGTTGTCCCGAATGGAGGCGACTGCGGCCGTGATGCTTCCGGCCCGGTCGATGTGATTGTCCTTGAGCATGACCATCTCAGTCAGGTCCAGGCGGTGATTGAACCCGCCGCCAACCCGGACCGCGTATTTGTCGGGATACCTCAGCCCGGGCAGGGTCTTTCGGGTGTCCAGGAGCCTGGTCCCGCTCGACCCGAGAAGGGCGACGAACTCTCTGGTCACGGTGGCGATACCGGACAGGTGAGCCAGGAAGTTGAGGATCACCCGTTCAGCCTTGAGCAGGGTCAGGGCCGGGCCGTCCATGGTGACCACAACCGTTCCCTGCTCAACCTGATCCCCGTCTGAGCAGTGGTGGCCGACCCTGGTCGCTGAGCTGCCCGGGCCGCAACGGCTCAGGATGGGCTCGATCAGGGGCAGCCCGGCCATGGTGCAGGGTTCCTTGGCCACGATCCTGGCCTGAAGCCGGTCGGTGGTCGTGAACAGGGCCTGCGAGGTCAGGTCCTGGCCATCCTCGTCCAGGGCCAGGTCAATGGCCCGGTGCATGAGCTCCAGGGCCCGGCCCTGAAAGAACGACTGCAGCTGGGGATCCGTCACGCAGGGCGTCCTCCGGGTGATGCGTCTTGTCTTGAGTCTCGCAGACAAAGAACCCACCCCTGTCCCCTCCCTCCGGCCTGAAGACAGGCGGCAGGGAGGGGAGCCAGAAGACGCTTTGAGACTTTGCACACCTGAGGTGGCACGAGGTCCCAGGTGTATGAGTGCGGCCTGTCAGGATCCTGAATGGTTGAGGCTGATTTCACGTTCAGTCGTCCTAGGGGATCTCAATGGACTGGCCTGGCTGGAGTGAAATGAGCTGCGTCGCGGCCCCGATCTTGTCCAGCTCGGCGGCAAAGGTGTCCGTGCTCTGCTCCAGGACCGGGAAGGAACCCCAGTGCATGGGCACGACCTTCGTGCAGTTCAGCAGGGTGCAGGCCAGGGCGGCCTGGGCCGGGTCCATGGTGAACACGCCGCCAATGGGCAGCATGGCCAGGTCGATGTCAAAGAGCTGTCCGTAGAGCTCCATGCTGGAGAAGATGCCGGTGTCCCCGGCGTGGTAGACCGTGGTCCCGTCTTCCAGGGCGATGATGTACCCCACCGGCGCTCCGGTCAAAGAGGAGTGGAAGGCCTGGATCATGGTCACCTTGACGCCCTTGAAGTCCACTGTGCCGCCGATGTTGAAACCGATGCCGTTGACGATCTGATCCTGGGGAACGCCCTGGTCCATGAGCTTGTGGGCCGTTTCCACCACAGCCATGACCTGAGCCCCGGTGTTTCTGCAGATGTCCACAGCCTGGCCGACATGGTCGTCATGGTCGTGGGTGACCAGGATGAGATCGACCTGGCTGCAGGCGTCGGATCCGATGCAGGCCGATGGATTGCCCTCAAACCAGGGATCGATGAGCAGGGACAGGTTCCCAGTGGTGATCTGAAAGTTGGCGTGCCCGTTCCAGGTCAGCGTGTTGGCCGGCATGTTCGACCTCCTTGCGGGTTAAGAGGATTCACCTCCCCAGCGGGGGAAGAGGTCATGTTCGAGTCCGAACTGGTCAAGGATACGTCCCACAACGTGATTGATCAAGTCCTGCACCGTGGCCGGGCGATGGTAGAAGCCGGGACAGGCCGGCAGAACAGTGCCCCCGGCCTGGGTGACCTGGAGCATGTTCTGGAGGTGGATGGCATGAAGCGGCGTCTCTCTGGGCACGAGGATCAGCGGACGCCGTTCCTTCAGGGTCACGTCAGCGGCCCTGTGAATGAGGTTGCTGCCCAGGCCTGAGCTGATGGCAGCCAGAGAGGCCATGGAGCAGGGGCAGACGATCATCCCGGAGTGCCTCCAGGACCCGCTGGCCGGGGGGGCGCCAATGTCGTCCTCGCTGGAGACCTGCCCGGCCAGATCCAGGAGCTCGTCCTGGCTGAGCTCGCTCTCCAGGGGCAGGACCTTCAGGGCGGCTCTGGAAACAATGAGGTGGACCTCCAGATCGGGCATGGCCTGAAGCGACCTCAAGAGCCCGATGGCATACCCTGTTCCGCTGGCCCCGGTCATGGCCACGACGAGTCGCTGCATTCTGTTGTCTCCAAACATTGTTGAGGGTGCCGGTTCTTTCGTGGGATGTCCGCGAAATGCACATGAATTCATTTCGCGGAGGATCGCATCGCTGAAAAACGCGGTTTTCAGCTCGCTTTCGCCGCCATTGGCGGCGTGGCCGGCCTGCAGGCCGTCCAGAGTGTCGCGTCTCTGGAACTCACATGTCTTCTGTTTTATTCTTCGGGCGCGACACGAGCGGACACGGCTGCTGCGCAGAAGGCCTTCAGGGCCGCAGACGGTTACGATAGGGAACAATCACGGCCTTGACAAGGAGGGCGACAGGGCAGAAAGTCCACTTGATACTGCCCTGGCCAGGGAGCTCCATGCTTGACAAAGCCCTTCCCGACTGATTAGAAAGTGATGTGACCGGGCAATTAGCTCAGTTGGATAGAGCGCCAGCCTCCGGAGCTGGAGGCCGCAGGTTCGAATCCTGCATTGCCCACCACATGGGTTGAAGAGGGGTAGGTTTCCAGCAATCTACCCCTTTTTTTATGGTTGCTGAGGAGTCGTCAAGAATCCTGATGAGGATGGGATATGGTCAAGTTCATCCAGAAAAAGTTCGAGGTCGAGGATCCTGAGGCCAGCCAGACCCATCGCCGGGGTCAGGCCGTGCGCGAGGGCTTCGACCCTGGGCGATCGAACATCTTTTTCATCGGCCTTCGGGGATCCGGGAAGACCACCCTGGCCAGACAGGTTGCCGAACACCTCGGGGCAGAGTTCAGGGATACGGATCTCCAGATACGGGACAGGGCCGGCCAGAGCATTGCGGACCTGGTGCAGTCCAAAGGGTGGGACGCCTTTCGGGACCTCGAGCAGTCGGTCCTGGAAGAGCTGTGCGCTCAATCAGGGCAGGTTGTGGCCACTGGAGGGGGCATCGTCCTCCGGGCTCAGAACAGGGAACGCCTCAAACAGAGCGGCCAGGTCTTCTACCTCATGGCCAACCCGGTCCTGCTGGCTTCCAGGCTCAGGGAGCAGGCCACGGATCACCGCCCGGAGCTGACAGAGCTCGACCTCGAGCAGGAGCTGCGTCACACCCTGCAGGAGAGAGAGCCCCTGTACTACGAAACCCTGCATTTCATTCTTCAGGCGGATCAATCTCTGGATGAGCTGACTGACGGCGTGCTCACCAGCCTCAAGCTGACGAACCGGGCAGAGAGGGGAGGCGAATCCTGGTGATCACCTTTCCTTCCTGGCTTCATGTCCTGGCCTCGTCTCGATCACCCTGGATGCACTGGCCATTCGGCCCCAGCCTGACCGGGGGGTGGCTGGAGACCCTGGCCAAGTTCGTGTTCATCGGCCTTGTCCTGGCAGGCATCCTGTTCCTGCTGCGCTGGGCCTTCGGCCCTGGCGGCCGGTTTCGGGACCAGGACGACGGCGACCCGGATCGTCAGAGCAGGCAGCAGGCCATGGACATCCTGCGCAGGCGGCTGGCGGAAGGGCAGATCACACCTGAAGAGTTCGCCCAGCGCAAAGAGCTCATCGAGTCTGACGATGATTGAACTCCAGACCCATCTGGACTGGTTTGAACGGTTCACGGCCCGGTATAAAGGGATGGACCCCGGACAGGCCGACAACGTCCAGCTCAAGATCGACCACACCTTCAGGGTCCTGCTGGAAGCCAGGCAGATCAGCCTGTCTTTGGACCTGAGCCCAGCAGTGCGCGGGCTTGTGGAGCTCGCGGCCCTGTATCACGACATTGGCCGCTTCCCCCAGCTGATTCGCTTCGGGACCTTTCAAGACAGTGAGTCCGTGAACCATGGCCTGCTGGGGTTCAAGACCCTGCGCTCAGAGGGCGTTCTGGAGGGCCTCTCCAGGCAGGAGAGGGCAACAGTGCTCCAGGCGGTGAACCTGCACAACCGGGCATCCGTCCCAGAGGGCCTGCCGCGGGGACTGGACCTGGTTCTCAGGGTCATCCGGGATGCGGACAAGCTGGACGTGATCTCAGTGCTGCTGTCCCGTTTTGATCCCGGCACTGACCATGACGGCATGGTCACCCTGGGACTGAAACACGATTCCGGCAGGTACTCAGGAAAGGCCCTTGACCAGGTCCTTCAGGGACGCATCGTCCAGTACCGGGACATGGTCTGGGTCAATGATTTTCGTCTCCTGCTCTGCTCCTGGGTCTACGATCTCAACTTCGACCTGTCCAGGGCCCGGTTTCTCGAACGCGGCTACATCGAGTCCCTGATCGGCCAGATGCCGGGAACTGAGGAGATCGACAACCTCAAGACCAGGCTCATGGGTGAACTGGGGAGCGGGACATCAGGTCCGGGGCTCTGACCACGAGGTCAGACGCTTTTTTGGTATTGGGCTTGCATCCATAACCTGGAATTTTGAGCTTCAATGCACACGTTCAGACACGATCAAGGCTCAGGACCAGGGTCTCCTGAGCTGAAACAGGAGCAGCAGGGGTGCAGGGCAATGGACACCGCAGAGGTCAGAACCGTTATCGACCAGGTCCTTCAATCGGACAAGATCAAGCTGCCGGTCATGGATCGGACCGCTGTGTACGTTCAACAGGAGGTCAAAAAGGACGATCCGGACATCAGGCAGATCGAAAAACTGATCAAGTACGACCCCGCCCTGACCGGAGAGGTGTTCAGGGTTGCCAACAGCGCCTTTTACAAGGGCTACTCCCAGATCAAGACCCTGCAGGAAGCCATTGTCAGGCTTGGCATGAATCAGCTGTCCCAGATCGTCTGGATCGTGTCCCTGGGCAGAATGTACCTGGCCTCAAACAGGTCGACCAGGCATCTCCTGCAGCAGCTCTGGGCCCATTCCATCGGCTGCGCCATCGGGAGCTCCTGGCTCGTGAACCGGCTGCAGATGGGCGGCCTGGTTCAGGAGGCTTTCGTCTCCGGGCTGCTCCACGACATGGGCAAGCTCTTTCTGCTTCGGGTCTTTGAAGATTCTGACCTTTCGGGGCTTCCGAGCACGAACGGAGAGTCCGGGTCCCTGGTCGCCGTGCTCAACGACCTGCATGCAGAATACGGGGCCCTGTGCATGCGGACCTGGAATTTCCCTGAGAGTTACGCCCTCGTGGCTCTGAAGCACCATGACCCCGAGGTCGATTCCAGGGACAGCTGTCTTCAGATCGTGCGACTGCTCAACCTGATCTGCAACAGCCACGGGCTGGGCATGAGGTCGGGCCAGCAGGGCGGGCAGCCAGAAGACTCTGCCGAAGCGCGCCTGCTCAATGTTGATCAGGAGATGCTCCAGGACCTTCAGACCTACCTCGAGACCACCCTGCCTTTCTTTCAGGGCCTCTACTGCCAAAAATAAAGGGTTCAAGCCGCAGGCTTGAACCCCTTTCTTTTTGGTGGAGACGAGGAGGCTCGAACTCCCGACTTCAGCCTTGCGAAGGCTGCGCTCTCCCAACTGAGCTACGTCCCCGTTGAATGGGACAGATCATACCCCCACTGATTCCATGCCGTCAAGACGGCCTTTCCGGTCGAGCTTCCCCCCCAGCGCAGTCTGCGCCAGCGCAGAAGGCAAAAGGACCACTTCTTGGCTTTTGCAGGCTTTTGAGGTATTTTGCCCTGTTCTGTTTCGAGCTCATGAAGGCACCTCTTTCCGGTGGCGACAGGAGACACTGGCTGGTCAGGGCAGGAAACAGAAATTGTCACTCTGGCCATGTCCTGCAGGGCCGGCGGACGGATTGATGAGCTGGACTGATCATGAAGCACTACCGTGACCACTATTTTCAGAAGGCCAAGCAGGATCAGTACCCGGCCCGGTCTGTCTACAAGCTGCAGGAGATGGACCGCCGCTTCAAGCTGATCCGCAAGGGCCAGAACGTGCTCGACCTGGGGGCGGCCCCTGGTTCCTGGAGCCTGTTCACAGCCAGGAAGGTCGGTCCCCAGGGCCGTGTTCTGGCAGTGGACAGGGCGGCTGTGGAGATGTCCTTTCCAGACAACGTCCTGTTTGTGCAGTCCGATATCCGGGAACCCGGTCAAGCCCTGCAGGATGAGCTGGAGCGCAGGGCCCCTTTCGATCTGGTCATGAGCGACATGGCCCCCCAGACCACGGGAATCAAGCTCAGGGATCAGGCCCGGTCTCTGGAGCTGGCCGAGCTGGCCGCGGCCATGGCCCGGCAGTGCCTGGCCCCTGAGGGCGTGTTCGTGGTCAAGGTCTTCCAGGGCCCGGATGTCCCCGGGTTCATCGCCGGCCTGCGGCAGGCCTTTGGCAAGGTCAAAACCTTCAAGCCCAAGAGCTCCAGGGCCGAGAGCAAGGAATCCTTTGTGCTCGGCTTTGGACGGTAACACTTCTTTGTGAGGAGGACATTGCATGGCGGGACACAGTAAATGGGCGAATATCAAATACCGCAAAGGGCGGCAGGACGCCAAGCGGGGACAAATGTTCACCAAGGCCACCAAGGAGATCATGCTTTCCGCCAAGCTCGGCGGGGCCGACCTGGACATGAATTCCCGCCTCAGGATGGCCATCGAGGCGGCCAAGTCCATCAACATGCCCAAGGACAAGATCGAGACCGCAATCAAGAAGGGCACGGGCGAGATCTCGGCCGGCTCCATCGAAGAAGTGGTCTATGAAGGCTACGGTCCCGGCGGGGTGGCCATCCTGGTTGAGGGGGCCACGGACAACAAGAATCGGACTGTGGCCGAGATCAGAAAGATTTTCAGCAAAGCCGGCGGGAACATGGGAGAGTCCGGGTGCGTGGGCTGGATGTTCGAGACCGCCGGGGTCCTGAGCTTCGACAAGGCCAGCTATGACGAGGACCAGCTCCTGGAAGTTGGCCTGGAGGCCGGGGTCGAGGACGTCATCGACGACGGGCAGGCCTGGGAGGTGCGGACCTCTCCTGCAGATTTTCTGCCGGTCAAGACAGCCTTCGAGGAGGCCGGCATCGAGTTCCAGAGCGCAGAGGTGACCAGGATCCCGCAAAATTACGTTGAACTCGATGTGGAGACGGCCACAAAGGCCCTCAAGCTCTACGAGCAGCTCGATGACCACGACGATGTCCAGCGGGTCCATGCCAACTTTGAGATCCCGGACGATCTCTACCAGCAGCTCAACGCCTGACCGTGACCGCGGAAAGCAGCCAACTGTCCGACACCGTGGTGCTGGGGCTCGACCCCGGCAGCAGGTGCACCGGCTACGGTCTGGTCCAGGAGCGCTCCGGGGTTCTGAAGTACCTGGAAGCAGGAACGATCCGCCCGGACACCTCCAGGCCCCTGAGTGACAGACTGGGGCACATTTTTCACCGGCTCTCCGCCCTCATCGATCTCCATCGTCCCACTGAAGCTGCCGTGGAGGACGTCTTTGTGGCCAACAACACCTCGTCGGCCCTGAAGCTGGGACAGGCCAGAGGGGCCATTCTGGTGGCCTGCGCCGTCAAGGAGCTGACTGTGTCCACCTATGAGCCGACCCAGGTCAAGAAGATGCTGGTGGGGGTGGGCAGGGCCGGCAAGGATCAGGTGGCCTTCATGGTCGGCCAGCTTCTCGGGGTCCGGCCCAGGTGGTCCCGGGACAGCAGCGATGCCCTGGCCGTGGCCATCTGCCACCTGAACCAGAGGCGGTTGAAGCGATTGTGCAGCGTGGCTCGAACCCAGGGTGAAGGACCATGATCGGATACATCCAGGGGACGCTCCTCAACGTCCACACCGAGAGCCTGACCGTTCTGACCCCCGGGGGCGTGGGCTATGTCCTCCATGCCCCGGTTCCCCTCCTGGAGAGGCTTCCGGATCCTGGAGATGAGCTGGCTCTGTACGTGCACACCGTTGTCAGGGAAGACACCATCGACCTCTACGGTTTCGGGACCAGAGAAGAGCAGAAGGCCTTCGGTCTGCTCATCTCGGTGTCCAAGCTGGGGCCCAAGACCGCCCTGGCGATCCTGTCCACCTTTGACCCCTCGTCACTGAGCCAGATCGTGGTCCAGGGGGACGACACCACCCTGACCCGGGTGCCGGGCATCGGCCCCAAGTCGGCCAAGCGGATCATCTGGGAGCTCAAGGACCGCTTCGATGCCGGCGCCATGGTCGCCAGCCCGGCCGACACCGGCCTGAAGAGCACCCCCCGGGGATCGACCTTCACCGACGCCTTGACCGGGCTGACCAATCTCGGCTACAGCGAATCGGAAATCAGGCCGCTGTTGAACGACATTCTGGCTCAGGAGCCTGACCTCCTTGTGGCCGAAGCCATTCGAGCGGTCCTGAAGAAAAAGTCCTTGGATGCGCGATGAACGAGACCTTTTCCGGAAGAGCCGACGAACCCATCCGCCCCTTCAAGCTTGACGAGTTTGTCGGGCAGGACGACCTCCGGAGCAACCTCCAGGTCTTTCTCCAGTCCGCCCTGGAACGCGGCCAGGCCATGGACCACACCATCCTCTACGGCAACCCTGGGCTGGGCAAGACCACGCTGGCCCAGATCATTGCCTGTGAGCTGGGAGTCAACCTGGTCAGCACCTCCGGCCCGGTTCTGGAGCGCAGCGGGGACCTGGCGGCCATCCTGACCAACCTGCAGCGGCATGATGTCCTCTTTGTGGACGAGATTCACAGGCTGCCGGCCACGGTGGAGGAGATCCTCTACCCGGCCCTGGAGGATTTCAAGCTGGACCTGGTCATTGGCCAGGGACCCGGGGCTCGTACGGTCAAGATCGACCTGGAGCCCTTCACCCTGGTCGGGGCGACCACCAGGATCGGCCTGCTGAGCTCCCCTCTCCGGGACAGGTTCGGGGTCATGTTCCGCCTCGAGTTCTACTCCCCTGAGGATCTGGCCAGGATTGTGACCCGTTCGGCCCGGATTTTGTGCATCGGCTTGACTGACGGCGGGGCGCTGGAGATCGGCCGGCGGTCCCGGGGAACCCCCAGAATCGCCAACCGGCTGCTGAGGCGGGTCCGGGACTTTGCCATGGTTCAGGCTGTGGAGACCATCGACACGCAGCACGCCAGGGCTGCCCTGGATCGCCTGGATGTGGACGCGGTGGGGCTGGATCAGATGGATCGAAAGATCCTGACCGCCCTGATCAAGCACTTCGGGGGCGGTCCCGTGGGGGTGAAGACCATTGCCACGGCCTGCTCGGAAGAGGTCCGGACCCTGGAAGAGATCTACGAGCCCTATCTGATCCAGTCCGGCTTTCTCAAGCGCACCTCCAGGGGGCGGGTGGCCACGGGCAAGGCCTATCGGCACTTGAAGATCATCGAATAAAAAACCTTGCTGGCGCAAGGTTTTTTCTCCAGGCAGAGACGAAGACTGCAAAGATTTCTTTCTGAAACCGACACCCAAACACCTGTGATGAAGTTTCACAAGAGGCCGCGGTCACAAACCCTGAATCAGGTGGAGCTCAAGAGCAGAATAAGTCCGGCTTCACTCAACCACACCTGGAGGAGCCATGCGAGTCATCCCGCCTTCCCACGAGATTCTCTTCGCCCCTTCTCCTGACGAGGTCCTGCGAGTCATCGAGCTGGCAGGGCGGACCTGCTACAAGTCTGAAGACCGGATCACTGAGGGGTCTGCTGAGGGCTTCATCCAGCGCATCGTCCGGTCAGGCCACGAAAGCGTGATCGAGCACGGCACCTGCACGGTCAAGTTCATCTGCGACCGCGGGGTGAGCCACGAGCTCGTCCGGCACAGGCTGGCCTCCTACTCCCAGGAGAGCACCAGGTACGCCAACTACTCCAGGGACAAGTTCGGCAGCGAGATCACCGTGATCAAACCCTGTTTCTGGGACGAGGGTTCCGAAGCCTATCAGCTCTGGGAGGCGTCCATGCGTCAGGCCGAGAAGGCCTATCTGGACCTCCTGAACATGGGCGTCAAGCCCCAGGAGGCCCGCAGCGTCCTGCCGAACAGCCTGAAGACCGAGGTGGTCATGACCTGCAACCTCAGGGAATGGCGGCATGTCTTCCTGCTTCGCTGCTCCAGGCCGGCCCATCCGCAGATCAGGGAGGTCATGCTCGGGCTGCTGCCCGAGATGGCCGGGCGCATCCCGGTCATTTTCGACGACATCCTGGAGCAGTACCAGGGCGTCTCGCCCTGTCCCTGAGTTGGAGGTCGAGGGTTGAGGGTGGATGGTTGAGGGCAGACAAGACCCTCAACTTGTCACGTTATGACACTCAACCCGGCTAGATTAAGGAAGAAATTTTCAAGCCGGCACCTCTTACTGCTCCCCTGGGTGCTCCCCTTTACTAAGGGGAGCTGCCAGAAGGACTGAGGGGTTCTATCTGCTGAAATTTCATACGGGCCCGGCCGCTGGCTGGTCTGGAAGGTTTAAGGCCTCAAATCTCGGCCTCCAGCCAGGCCAGCGGCAGGGCTGACTTGAAGAATGAACCAGCAGGGCTTGCAGGCTTTGCTGGTTCATTCTTCAAGGGCGATCAGGTCCTCGTAGCTCTCCCGCCGGCGCACCAGCCTGGCCTGGCTGCCGTCCACCAGGACCTCCGCGGCCCTGGGCCGGGCGTTGTACTGCGAGGACATGGCAAAGCCGTAAGCCCCAGCCGAGAACACGGCCAGGTACTCCCCGGACTCCACACCGGGCAGCTCCCGGTCCTGAGCCAGAAAATCCCCGGTTTCGCAGATCGGACCGACCACATCGGTCTTGATCAGGTCCCTGTGGTGCGGCACGACCTCGGATATGCGGTGGAAGGCCCCGTACAGGGAGGGCCGGATGAGGTCGTTCATGGCCCCGTCCACGATCACAAAATGCTTGAGAGGGGTGTTTTTGGTCCGCAGGACCTGGGTGACCATGATCCCGGCGTTCCCGGCAATGACCCGGCCGGGCTCCAGAATCAACTTCAGCTCGACCCCTTTGAGGGCGTCGGTCAGGGCCTGGCCGAACTCCTGGGGATGTGGCGGGTCTTCCTCGTTGTAGGTGATCCCCAGGCCGCCCCCCAGGTCCAGGTAGCTGATGGGCAGGCCGAGCTCCCTGAGCTCCCTGTAGAGCTTGAGCAGCCGTTCCAGGGTTTCCAGAAAAGGGGAGATCTCGGTCAGCTGGGAGCCGATGTGGCAGTCGATGCCCACAGGCTCGAGGGATGGCAGGTCTCTGGCCAGGGCGTAGAGCTCCAGGGCCTCATCCATGCCGATGCCGAACTTGTTCTTCTGCAGTCCAGTGGAGATGTAGGGATGGGTTTTGGGGTCCACGTCGGGGTTGATCCGCAGGCTGATGTCAGCGGTCCTGCCGGCTGCCTGGGCCACCTGGCTCAACAGCTCCAGCTCCGGTCCGGACTCCACATTGAACATCAGGATTCCAGCCTCCAGGGCTTGCCTGAGTTCGTGGGCCTGCTTGCCCACTCCGGAAAAGACAATCTTTTTGGGGTCCATGCCTGCAGCCAGGCAGCGATGCAGTTCGCCCCCGGAAACGATGTCGGCCCCTGCCCCCTGACTTCGGAGCAGGCCGAGCACGCCCAGGTTGGGGTTGCACTTGACCGAAAAGCAGGTCAGGTGAGGGATGGCGGCAAAGGCGGAGTCAAAGGCCTCATAGTGCCGGCGCAGCGTGGAGGCCGAGTAGACGTACAACGGGGTGCCGAACTCCCGGGCCAGTTCGGTGACCGGCAGGTCGTCGGCCATGAGCTGTCCGTTTTTGAGTTGAAAGTGGTGCATGAATGTCCCCTTGTCGATGATGTCGGCTTGAAAGGGTTCAGCGGGGCCGGCGGCCGCGCTGAAGGGTGACGTCTCCGGATGACACGGCATGGCGCTCACCGGTCCGGGTCCGGATGATCAGGGCCCCGGTGTGGTCGATGTCATCAGCCAGGCCTTCTATGGAGTGCCCTTGAGGATCGCTGGCCGCGACCTCCTGCCCCAGGGTGATGTTCGAGGCCTTCCAGGCCTGGCGGACCGGCTCGAAGCCCTGGCTCGTGTAGGTGGTGGACAGCTCCTCCAGGTTGCGCAGGAGGCTCTGCACCAGGCGGACCCTGGAACAGGCTGAGCCCGTTTCCACAAGGATGGATGTGGCCGGTGAAGCCAGCCCCCCGGGCAGGTCCTCGGGAGTCGTGTTCACGTTCAGGCCGATGCCCAGAAACAGATCCAGGACCATGTCCATGTCGGCGTTCATCTCGATGAGCACCCCGCCAAGCTTGCCGCCATGGCTGACGATGTCGTTGGGCCATTTCAGGCCGCATTCCAGGCCGCTGACGGCCCTGATCGCCCTGGCTGCAGCCACCCCGGCCAGCAGGGGGAACCCGAAGGCCCTGCCCGGAGCCACGTCTGGCCTGAGGAGGACGGACATGGCGATGTTTCCCGGAGGCGAGGCCCAGGCCCTCTGCAGCCGCCCCCGCCCCAGGGACTGCTTTTCAGCCAGGACAACCGTTCCTTCCGGGGCGCCTTCAGCAGCCTTGGACTTGAGCAGACGCTGGGTGGAATCCACGTCCTGGACGTGGATGATTCTTGATCCCAGGACGTCGGTCTGCAGGCCGAGTTCGATCTCCTGCGGCAGCAGGGTGTCCGGGACGCTGTCCAGCCTGTAGCCGCGGCCTGAATCGGCCCGGATCTCATAGCCGTCCCGGCGCATGGCCCTGACGTGCTTCCAGACCGCTGTCCGGCTCGATCCGGTCAACTCAGCCAGCTTCTGGCCGGAGATCCAGGTCCCGGAGTCAAGGGCCTTTCGGATGATGGTTCTCACAGTGAGCTCTGGGGTGTCATGGAGGTGCCGAGCCCGGGTGGAAACCCTGATGGTCCGGCCCGTTGGAGGCCGCTCGCCATGAGGAGTCGTATCAGAGTTTTTTTCCGAAGGCAATTCAGGCCTGTCGGGGATTGCCATGTGTTGTCAACCATTTTTTGAAAAGGGTTGACAGTGGTGGGGCTTGCCTGCATGCTGAGTCCGTTCCTGTTTCACCCAGGGGC